>DUNS01000138.1 GCA_012839235.1 Clostridiales bacterium | reverse complement strand
CTATGGGTCTGCTCATATATCTCTCCTACTTCTTTAACTTATGTCTATTCAATTATCTTATCTATGAAAGACTTTCCATCTGATTGTACAATAGTAATTTTTGTTTGTAAAGCCTTTTCAATGTCACGGATTGTGTGGTCATCAAGAAGAATTGTTTCCCCATGTTTTAGCAAAACATCAGGCAAATACAGGCCATCACCAAGGCTCTTATCCTTAAGCTGTTCCATTAAGTCTATACCAGTTATTAAACCTGCGACCGTTATTTCATTACCAAAGTATTCATTAATAATAGTATAAACCTTAATGTTGATATTTGGAAATTTTTCTTCAATCTTTTTAGCCATTTTCTTAATATATGAAGAAGCTAAAACTCCAGTGGCTATTGAAATATTCTTAGTTCTATTATCTCCAGACAATTCATTATAATGTTCCTTAAATTCCTCATTCATGGAACGAATAAGTCCAACTCCATTCTCTATCTGAGGGTAGCCCTCATATGAATCCTCTGAAGGTATAGGAAGCTCAGCCTTAATATACCATTCATCCCCAGCATAAACAAATCGAGTATTATAATGGGTCATAAAGACCTCCTGCCAATTATGGATAGTATCTAGTACCTTCCTGGCATCCTCCTTAGTAAATGGCTCTAAATTAGCTAGCTTATTACGATACTTTGTAAGTCCTACTGGAACCACGGACACACTTTCCATCTGGGGTAAGTATGCAGACAGATCATGGAGACTTCTCTCTAATTCCTCTCCATCGTTGATCCCTTTACATAAAACAATCTGCCCATTCATAGTGATACCAGCATCCTTAAGCTTCATAATCTTATCAAGTGCATCACCGGCAAATCGATTGTTAAGCATCTTTTTTCTTAGTTCTTTATTAGTTGTATGAATTGAAATATTAATAGGTGATAATTTATAGAAAATGATTCTATCAATTTCTTCATCAGTAATATTGGTCAGGGTTATATAGTTACCCTGTAAAAATGAAAGACGGGCATCATCATCCTTGAAGTAGAGGGTTTCCCTCATTCCTGGAGGCATCTGATCAATAAAACAAAACACACACTTGTTAGTACATGATTTACAGCTATCCATTAATCCATCTTCAAAAACTATTCCCAGATCCTCGTCGTAGTCTTTTTCTATATCCAGCTCCCATTCCTCACCGTCAAGCTTTTTGACGATTATGGTTAGCTCTTCATCCTTCAATAAATAATGGTAGTCAAAAGCATCTTTAATATCATGACCGTTAATTGATATTATCTCATCTCCCGAAGAAAGCTCTAATTCCTCAGCAATACTCCCTGCTTCTACTTCCTTTATAATATGTGCTTTTTTATTCATAAATATAATCAAACCTTTCTTAACCGAGAGTTTTCTTTTAATTTGCACGGAATTGAAATCATTACGTAATATGAAGAAATATTTCATTCGCAACACACTCTCGTTTGGTTTAAGTACGTAACGCTACATAAGAACATAAAGTACATGTTCTAAGTACCGACCACTTAAAACAGTTGCTCCTTAAAATATTTTCCTATTACTAGGATTTCAAAATTGGTGCAAATAAACAAATTTTACTTAATGGCCAAGAAGGCGGCAAGACTTCCTCTTTTACCATTAGTTTTACGATGGGAGAATAATAAGTCATCATGACATGAAGTACATACTTCGCTTATATGAATGTTATCTTCTTTAATACCTGCTTCCTTAAGAACTTCTTTATTAGCTGCCCATAAGTCACATTGATATCTGCCCTTGCTATTAGGACTAATTATATGATTGCTAACATCCATTAAGTTGAATGCTTTATTAAATTCTACAGCCACCTCTTCCCCAATTTCAAAGCATTGCTCACATATGGATGGTCCAATAACACAGATAATATCTTCAGGATTAGAGCCAAAGGCTTCGGTCATATGCTCTACCGTAACCTTTCCCATCTTTTCTACGGTTCCTCTCCATCCAGAGTGGCTTAAACCAATAGCTTTGTTAACTGGATCCACCAAATATAAAGGAACGCAATCAGCATAATTTGTTACCAAGGTTACTCCAGGGGAATTAGTTATAAGTCCATCAATTTCATTATAATCTCTTTCACGATATAAGCCCTTACCACAATCTTCCTTAGTTACAATTCTTATATTGGTCTTGTGCACTTGCCAGGAACGAACTATTGTATTAGGATCAATACCCATACTATCTGTAATCAGTTTAAAGTTTTCAAGTATATTAGCTGGATCATCCAATGTAGGACCACCATATCCAAGATTCATACTAGTCATATGGCCTGTACTTACTCCCCCAAGCCTTGTGGAAAAACCATGGTTTATAAATGGGATTTCACTAAGTACAGGAAATGTTATATAAGGAACTTGCTTTGAAAAATCTATAGTAGCATTAGAAGTATTTTTAAAATTCAATTAGGTCACCACTTTCGTCTCTTATACAATATATATTCATAGTTATAGGTTTAGTATCTTATAGTATTCCATCAAAGGCATTTTCTATCAAAGTAATCTTATTATGGAGTATTATTATGACATCAAATCTGCAGGGAGTATCCTCTGGGATATTATTGATTAACATATAATACTGAGCTGTCCTAGTGATTCTACGAATTTTTGTGGGAGTTATAGCTTCTCCTGGGTTACCATTAACTTCACTGGTTCTGTATTTAACCTCAATAAAGCATAGATATCCCTCAGAATTGGCAATAATATCAATTTCACCCATTTTACAATAGAAGTTTTTTTGAATTATATGGTATCCATGGACTATAAGATATTTAATTGCTTTCTCTTCATTTAATGAGCCTACTTCTCTTTTGTTCATCTGATACCTACCCTACTCTTCATTTCGTCCATATTCCCAACGAAAACTAAGATTTCGGCTACCACATCGTAAAGCTCAGCAGGTATCTCAGAGCCTAGCTCCAGCTTAGACAAGGTTCCAGCTAAAGCTTGATCTGCATGTAGAGGAATTTTTTCCTCCACAGCCTTATTGATAATCTTCTCGGCCAGATATCCTTTACCAGTAGCAATAACCCTAGGGGCAGTGTCACTAGGATCATAAGAAATCGCTACAGCAGTTTTATTAGGTTTTTGATTTTTATTATCCTTCATAATAATGGCCCCTTTTTGAAACAATCTGCTTTATTAAGCAGATTGGAGCTCGAAAGTCTACGACTTTCTCACTCACGTTGCACTTATCCTTGATATTCATCTCACTTTATTGTGACAAAGGAATGTCACATAAAATGTGCTGTATATCACGGACTAATCTGCTTATTCGTGGATATTTTTAATAAAGCTTTTTCTATGTATTGCTGTTGGTCCATAGGTTTTAAGTGCCTCAATATGCTTTTGTGATCCATAGCCCTTATTACTTGCAAAGTCATACTGAGGAAATACCTTATCATATGAAACCATTAATCTATCTCTTGTAACCTTTGCAATAATACTAGCTGCAGCAATTGATATACTTTTACTGTCTCCTTTTACTATAGGAACCTGCTTAATATTAACATCAGGAATGGTAACGGCATCATTAAGTAATAAATCAGGCTCTATTTTAAGATTAGCTATGGCCTGCCTCATTGCTTCATAGGTTGCCTGCAGAATATTGACTTCATCTATCCTTTTAGGAGGTATACTTCCTACTCCAAAGGTTAGAGCAGAGCTTATAATCTCATCATAAAGCTCTTCTCTCTTTCTTTCGGATAATTGCTTAGAATCATTAATATATAAAATGCTACAATCTTTAGGAAGAATGACTGCGGCCGCAACAACTGGCCCTGCCAGTGGTCCTCTACCAACCTCATCTATTCCACAGATATACTTATAATCATTATACTTAATTTCGTATAGCTTCATAGCCTCTGTTCTCTTTATTTCATTATCTAAGGCAATAAGCTTGTCCCTATACTGTTTACATATAGTTTGAACACCACTTCGCAGGTCTGTCTCATATTCCTTGATTAATGATGGAATATGATTATTATCAGCCATCATAAATTCTAATTTTATCTCTGCAATTTTCTTATTAGTTTTATCCATTGTTATAATCATGTCCTTCCTAATAGCTTACAGTATTATGATACTATTCATATTGCTCAGGTATTTCCAAGGTTATATTACCTAATTTTACGCTTCTAAAATCATCTATAAAGAGATTAGCAGCCCTTTCTAAATCAGGCTCTCCTCCCTTTAGTAAACAGGACCTCTTAATTGCTATAGCTTCAAGTAGTCTAGCGGCATCCTTAAGATCATTAATTTCATCTTCTATTACAATATCATATCTTTTTACTAATAAACTCTTATAATATTTATTGAGAAATAGAATCAACTCAAGGGCAAGTTCTCTTGTATCTAATATAGTATCATTAATTGAACCTATAATAGCCAGCTTAACTCCAACCTTAGTGTCTTCAAACTTTGGCCAAAGTAAGCCTGGTGTATCCAGTAATTCTATATTCTTACTGATTCTTATCCATTGCTTTCCCTTTGTCACACCTGGTTTATTGCCAGTTTTAGCACTGGCTTTTCCAACGAAACTATTGATAAATGTAGATTTACCTACATTAGGAATTCCTACTACCATAGCACGAACAGGTCTATTAAGAATACCTCTTCTGCGATCTCTTGCTATCTTTTCTTCACAAGCCTTATTAACTATATCCTTAACCTGCTTAACACCTTGTCCACTTCTAGAGTTAACTAAGGAAACAAAGTATCCTTTATCTTCAAAATACTTCTTCCATTGATTGGTATAAGTTGGATCAGCCATGTCGTGTTTATTCAAAAGTATTACTCGTGATTTGTTTTGAGCTAATTTATCAATGTCTGGATTCTTACTTGATAATGGAACTCTTGCATCTACTAGCTCAATTACAACATCAATAAGCTTGATATTGTCTTCCATCATCCTCTTAGCCTTTGCCATATGGCCAGGGTACCATTGTATCTGCATATTAACCATACCTTTCTTCAAACTAGCCTTATCTTTAATCTGAACCTTCTTGTCTTAAATTTAGCTTATTTACAAAGTTAAAAGGTGATAATCTAAGAAATGCTTTGCCGATGATTTCCTCTCTACGAATATTACCAATGCTGGCAAAGCGACTATCCTCACTGTTATTACGGTTATCTCCTAAAACAAAATATTCATTGTCCTCTAGGGTGATTTCCTCCTGTGCAAGACCATAATTTATCATAGGTACTACATTGATTTCTTCCTCAATAATCTCACCATTAATATATATATTATCATCCTTAAACTGTAGTGTCTCCCCAGGCAGTCCTATAATTCGTTTGAAATTATAATATCCATGCTCTTTACCACTTTGCTTAAATACAATTATATCAAACCGCTCTGGATCAGTAAAACGATAGGAAAATTTATTAATAATAATGGAATCCCCATCATATAAGGTTTCTTCCATTGATGAGCCAACCATATCCGTTTTTTCAACGGTGTAATTTACGATAAAATATGCCAGAAATGTTACTGCGGCTATCTGTAAACCCCAGATAAATATTTCTTTTATAATTTTTATGAACACAGATTTTTTATTTTCTTCATCAAAATTATAATCCATATTAAAAACCATGCCTTTCCTACGTGTGAACCAAGTTCACACTTACCTGCAAATTTTCTACATGAAAATCTCTGATTTTAAAATCAAGCTTTTCAATCGGGGCACACTTTCTGCTAAAAAAGGGACAATCACATAAGTATTGTCCCTTCCCTTCAACGTACAAAGTACTATTTGATTGCCTCTTTAACCTTAGCTTTCTTACCAACTCTGTCTCTTAGATAGAATAGCTTAGCACGTCTAACCTTACCATGACGAACTACTTCAATCTTCTCTACGATTGGACTATGAAGTGGCCAGGTCTTCTCAACACCTACTCCATTAGAAGTTTTTCTAACTGTAAATGTTTCTCTTGCTCCACCGTTCTGTCTCTTAATAACGGTTCCCTCAAATACCTGAGTTCTTTCACGGTTACCCTCTTTTACTTTGGCATGTACACGTACTGTATCACCTACGCCAAAATTATCAACCGTCTCTTTTAATTGTTCAGCTTCAATGCTTTTAATAATATCGTTCATTTTGTGACCTCCTTATATTTTAAGATGTTCTTAATACTATCTGTAACAGAGGACCATCTCGTCTCACAATAATTTACTTTAGCATAGAATGGATAGTTTTGCAAGCTTTTTTTGCAACACTTTTTCGCTGTTACAATTCAGCCCACAAAGATATTGATAAGACCAGGAAAGAAATGTTCCCCTGGATGAGACGTTCCCACTTAGTTGCACTACGTAGAGTGTACATAGGGTCTAAAAGGCAGACCCAGTTCTTAACTACAGAACCTAAGTACCGACGAATGCAAATACTCACCATGGGAATCATTTATTTCCTAGTCTGTTTTTTATTTTAGTTAGGCTGAATTGTAACATCTTCCTCTTCCTGTAATTTATATAATAACTCTTGCTCTTTCTTTGATAAATTAGCCTCTGGAAGCAAGTCTGGACGACGTTCTAGGGTTCTTTTGATTGCCTCTTGTCTTCTCCAGGCTTCGATATTGGCATGGTGACCTGATAAAAGGACACTAGGTACACTTTCTCCCCTAAATACCTCAGGACGGGTATATTGAGGATACTCTAAGAGATTGTCATGAAGGGATTCAAACTCTGATGAGCTATCATTATTTAATACACCAGGTATGAGTCTAGAGATAGCATCAATCATAACCATAGCAGGTAATTCCCCACCCGTAAGAACATAATCTCCTATGGATACATAATCAGTAACAATCATCTCCAGTACCCTTTCGTCTATTCCTTCATAATGGCCACAAAGAAAAATCAAATCCTCTTCTAAGGAGAACTCTTTAGCCATATTTTGATTAAATATTGGTCCTTGTGGAGTAACATAAATAACCCTAGGCTTCTTATTGCTGTTATTGATGTCCTTTTTACTATAAAGTTTAGCTGATAAGTCAACATAAGCATCATAAACTGGCTCGGCTTGAATTACCATACCAGCCCCGCCTCCATAAGGATAATCATCAACACGATTGTGTTTATCCTTACTATAATCTCTTATATTAATTGCATTAAGTGATATTAAGCCCTTATCTATAGCCCTGCCAGTAATACTTGTATTTAATCCTTGTGTAACCATCTCAGGAAACAAGGTAAGAACGTGAAAATTCATATAATTGCCATACCCTTCCTTATAATAGTCCATCTAATAAATGTACAATTATTTTCTTCTCATCCAAATTAATATCTAAGACACAATCTTTGATATTAGGTATTAGTATTTCTTTGTTTTCCATAGTTTTTACTACAAAAACATCATTGGCTCCTGTAGATAGAACCTCAACTAATACTCCTAGCTTGCTTCCATCCTCATCTAGAACCTCTGATTCTATAATATCAGAGATGAAATATTCATCTTCATCTAATTCTACCGCATTTTCTCTTGTAACCAGTAGATCCTTACCACGATATTTTTCTATATCATTAATATTATCTATACCTTTAAACTTCAATATAACCATTTGCTTAAAGAATTTTACACGTTCAACTTCCAAGGTTATATTAGTCTTTCCAGTGTCAAGTATAACTTCCTTTAATTTCTTAAAGCGAGTAACGTCGTCTGTTGTAGGAAATACCTTTACTTCTCCACCAATTCCGTGAGTTGAAGATATTACCCCTACTCTTAGATAATCATCCATAGATTTTCCTCTTTATAATCTTCTTCTTTAATTAAGGTTTATTTTAAAGCCATAGGCTTATTTATCAATATTACAAAAGAAGCTGCCTTACTATGTCCCATAAGAACATAACAGACAGCTCCAGGGATTCTAATATATTACTGTAGAATCTCAACTACTACCTTTTTATCATCCTTTGTTGCAGCTGCTTTTACTACGGTACGAATGGATTTGGCAATACGTCCTTGTTTACCGATCACCTTGCCCATATCGTCAGAAGCTACTCTTAACTCTACAACAATTGCCTTGTCTGTCTCAGTCTCTGTAACAACAACTTCATCAGGATGATCCACCAGTGATTTAGCGATAATTTCAACTAACTCCTTCATATTAACCACCATGCCTTCCATCAAAGCCAGCACATATTATTTATCTGAATTACAATACTATGCGCATATAATAGGATGCTTATTGAATTCCTGCAAGCTTAAAGATCTTACCAACAGTTTCAGTTGGCTTAGCACCATTAGCAAGCCATTTCTTCGCTGCTTCCTCATTTACATTAAATACGCTTGGATCTTTTGTAGGATCATAAGTACCGATTTCCTCGATAAATCTACCATCTCTAGGCGCTCTGGAATCAGCAACAACGATTCTATAGAAAGGAGCCTTTTTCTGTCCTAATCTTTTTAATCTAATTTTAACTGCCATGTAAATTCACCTCCTTAAAAACATATAACATATATCTATCCAAAAATATCAGCTTCGCAGATAAAATATCAGCTGCGCAGATAAAATATCAGCTTCGCAGATAAAATATCAGCTTCGCAGATAAAATATCAGCTTCGCAGATATTATATGAATCATGAATTAAAACTAAAAACCAAATGGCAACTTAAACTTACCTCTTTTGCCACCCTTGCCACCCATCATACCGGAAAATTGTTTCATCATTTTCTTGGTCTGATCAAATTGCTTAACCAATGCGTTGACTTCACTTATATTAACTCCTGCTCCAGCAGCAATTCGCTTCTTACGAGAAGGGTTTAGTATATCTGGATTGGCTCTTTCTTTCTTGGTCATTGAATAAATGATTGCTTCTGTAGAGGCAAGAGCATTCTCATCTATCTCTACATCTTTGAGCTGCTTACCCATACCAGGAATCATGCCAAGAATGTCGTTAAGTCCACCCATTTTCTTAACTTGTTGCATCTGATCAAGAAAATCATTAAAATCAAACTCAGCTTTCTTGATCTTTCTCTCAAGCTCTTTAGCCTTATCAGCATCAAAGTCTGCCTGAGCTTTATCAATTAAGGTTAAAATATCACCCATTCCAAGAATTCTTGAGGCCATTCTATCTGGATAAAATTGCTCTAAATCAGAAAGCTTCTCACCCATACCTACATATAAAATAGGTCGTCCGGTTACAGCTCTTATGGATAGGGCTGCTCCACCTCTTGTATCGCCATCAAGCTTAGTTAGTATAACACCATCAATTCCAAGCTTTTCATTAAACATCTCTGAAACATTAACTGCATCTTGACCAGTCATAGCATCTACAACCAAGACTGTGTTATTAATTGATATGTTAGATTTGATTTCTTGAAGTTCCTCCATCATAGTTTCATCAATGTGAAGGCGACCAGCAGTATCAATTATAACTACGTTTAAGCTGTTCTTTGTGGCATGCTCTAAGGCTGCTTTAGCTATGTTAAGGGGTTTGTGCTTATCTCCCATGGAAAACACGGGAACACCCTGCTTATCTCCGTTAATCTGAAGCTGTTCAATAGCAGCTGGTCTGTAGATGTCACATGCAACCAATAAAGGCTTTCTTCCCTTGGACTTTAACTTTCCAGCCAGCTTGGCGGCTGTTGTTGTCTTACCAGCACCTTGAAGACCACACATCATAATTATAGTAATCTCATTGGATGGCTTAAGCTGTAATTCTACAGTTTCATCCCCTAAGAGATTAACCATCTCTTCGTTAACAATCTTAATAACCATCTGGCCAGGTGTCAGACTATTAAGGACATCCTGTCCAATGGCTCTTTCTTGTACAGAAGCAATAAAATTTTTAACTACTTTAAAGTTAACATCCGCTTCTAAAAGTGCCATCTTAACTTCCCTAAGAGCTGCTTTAACATCAGCTTCAGAAAGTCTTCCCTTGCCTTTAAGATTTTTAAATATATTCTGAAGTTTATCGGATAAATTCTCAAATGCCATTAATTATAGCTCCTTTAAAATATCATCAGCCAATGTTGTAATTTCCTCTTGTAGATTATCCCTATTACTTGATGTAGGTTTAGAGATCAATTCTTTAATCTGTAATAATTTATCTTTAACAGTATCAAATTTACTAATAAGCTTTAGCTTACTTTCATAATCTCTAAGCTCTTTACTGCATCTTTTAACCAGGTCATATACACCCTGTCTGCTAATACCATTTAACTCTGCAATCTCGCTTAGGGATAGATCATTATGGACATATTCTTCAAAAACGCGTTTTTTATGTTCTGATAAGAGCTCACCGTAGAAGTCATATAATATGGACAACTCTACTAGCTCATCAAGTTTATCCATTGCTTTAGCTTTTTCACTCATAAGAAACACCACCTGTAAAGTTTTTTTCTTTACAGAGGATAGTATAGCGAAATATATTATCCTTGTCAAGTTGTTTTTTCGGAAAATCATTGTTAAGAAAATTTATAAAATCATATTAAAGACACACTACTATTCAATCCCATCATAGCTCAAATAATTAAGACCAAGGTAAATGATTCACATGGTGAGTATTTCCATAAGGCAATGGAACTAAGTGATAATATCTCATCCATATGAACATTTTTCCTTGGTCATATGTGTATCTTAATTAGGTTGAATGGTAATTACACTGGATATGCTTGATTCTGCCCATCAGCCGCGGTAACATCTACCTTGGTCTTTTGTGCTTGTCTATATTTGAAGAAATCCAATGCAACCTGAGGGAATAAAGCATAGGTTAATACATCCTCATCCTGTTCCTTCCATTCACTAATCTCAGCTTCAATTTTCTTAAGCTCAGGCTCGATTAAATCAGCTGGACGAACTGTAATAGGCTTTGTATCACCAATTGCTTTTTTAACCACTTCAGGGTTAAATGGTTTAACAGTCTGACCATATTGGCCTGATAGCATTGCCTTTGACTCCTTAGTAACCATCTTGTAGCGCTCTCCTGATAAAACATTAAGAACTGCTTGTGTACCTACAATCTGGCTAGAAGGGGTAACTAGAGGTGGTTCACCAAAGTCTTTACGAACTCTTGGGATTTCCTCTAATACATCATAATATTTATCTTCAGCATTCTGCTCTTTTAACTGTGATAATAAGTTAGATAACATACCACCTGGAACTTGATAAAGTAGGGTTTTAATATTAACACCCATTACCTTAGGATTTAATACTCCTTCATCTAAAGCTTGATCCCTAAGTGGTCTGAAATAATCAGCAACCTCAGCCAATAGATTCTGGTCTAATCCTGAATCAAATTGTGTTCCCTTGAAGGTTTCAACCATAACCTCAGTAGCTGGCTGACTTGTACCCATTGCAAATGGAGACATAGCAGTATCAATTATATCACAGCCTGCTTCTACTGCTTTCAAATAAGTCATTCCACCAACACCACTTGTATAGTGAGTATGAAGGTCAATTGGGATTTTTACAGCTGACTTAAGAGCTGTAACTAATTCTGTTGCTGCATATGGAACTAAGAGTCCAGCCATATCCTTAATACATATGGAGGATGCTCCCATATCTTCAATTCTCTTAGCCATAGTTGTATAATAATCCAAAGTATATGCATCTCCTAAAGTATAAGAGATAGCAATTTGTGAATGACCATTCTCTTTATTTGCAGCGTTAACTGTGCTTTCTAGATTACGAAGATCATTTAATGCGTCAAATATACGAATTATATCAATTCCATTAGCTAATGATTTTTGTACAAAGTAAGCTACTACGTCATCTGCATAATGGCGATATCCTAATATATTTTGTCCACGGAATAACATCTGAAGCTTAGTGTTTTTGAAACCACTTCTTAATTTTCTAAGCCTTTCCCATGGATCTTCCTTTAAGAAACGCAGTGATGCGTCAAATGTTGCTCCACCCCAACACTCAACTGAATGATATCCAATCTTATCCATCTTCTCAATAATTGGAAGCATATGATCAGTTGTCATTCGTGTGGCGATCAAGGATTGATGAGCATCACGTAATATTGTTTCTGTTATCTTAACGGGCTTTTTTGCCACTTCTGCCATAACTTTTCCTCCTGTTCGAATTTCTTAATTAATATAGTTCTCTATATATTGTAGATTAATTTCTATTGTCCAAATATAGCTAAAAATGTACCAGCAACAACTGCTGTACCTATTACACCAGCTACATTAGGTCCCATTGCATGCATGAGAAGGAAATTGGTACGATCATATTCAGTTCCAACTTTTTGTGATACTCTTGCAGCCATAGGAACCGCTGATACTCCTGCTGAACCGATTAATGGATTGATCTTACCACCTGAAACCTTGTACATTATTTTACCAAACAATACTCCTGAAGCCGTACCCATTATAAAAGCGACTAAACCTAGAAATACTATTTTTAGTGTAGCTAAATTCAAGAATGCCTCTGCACTTGTGGTTGCACCAACAGATGTACCGAGTAGTATTACTACTATATACATTAATGCATTAGATGAAATATCTGTTAACTGGCGTACAACTCCACATTCTCTAAATAAATTACCTAACATAAGCATACCTACTAGAGGAGCTGTTGTTGGAAGAATGAGAACTACAACAATTGTAACAATAATTGGGAATAATATTTTCTCAATTTTAGATACATTACGTAACTGTTCCATCTTTACGGTACGTTCCTTATCTGTAGTTAGCAGCCTCATAATTGGTGGCTGGATTATAG
>DUNS01000137.1 GCA_012839235.1 Clostridiales bacterium | reverse complement strand
TTCTTGTCACTTAATTATATTAATTAGTTATTATCGAATTTTTGCTTCATTACATGTCTTGTCCTATGGACTTTATTACGATTATAAGTAAATTGGTCGGATTTCTTTTTTAATATTTCAATTTGCTTTCGGGCAATATAACCACCAAGTACTGCATTGTATTCATTGAACTTACATCCATATAGGAAAGAGCCTAAGTGCTCTAGGTATTCTCTTCGTACAATAACTCCGGATAAATTAATAAGACGATTATTATCCTTAAGCTTAAGACGAAAAACTCTTCCAACGGACAAATCTTCCTCAGTTATGAAAGCGACACCAGTCTCACTAACATCCTTGACCAATACGTTGATTGTAGCAGAACCGCTAGAAGTATTAATGTGCAAAGGCATATCTTCACCGATATACATTCTGTATGAATTCCTGCGATTATATGGTATGCCCTCTCCTGTGAGATTAGCTTTATGGTACAAATTACCGTTATACTTAACCAGTATTACCTCTATATGATCCCATACAAATACCTTATCTTCAAATATGTATATAAAATTGACTTGGTTACTGTCTGAAAAACCAAGAGTTTTCTCCTCAACAATAATTGGCTTTATTAATACAGAATCTTCGATTATTTCAATGACTTCACTGTGAAAATTAACACACTGACCATGATACTTTACCTCTAGTTCTATATTTGCACCAATAGGTATATCTTTGATTTGCAAACAGCATCCCCCCAATTAATATATTCTTGTTTATTATATAATAATTGGAAGGAACTTTCAACTGAAAACAGTTTTTATGTAAAACCTTTACCATATTATCATATTTTGCTATAATAAAAGCTAATTGCTGGTAATATCCTAATTTATATATAAGGGCAAGGATGATTAGTATGAACTTCGTTCATACAGAAGAAAGGCATGGAGATCATTATGAAATTTACTAAGATGCAAGGTTGTGGCAATGATTACGTATACGTAGATTGCACTAAAAATTTGATAGATAATATTCCTGAAACCGCTAGAAAGGTAAGTGATAGACATTTTGGTATTGGCTCTGATGGTTTGATATTAATTAGACCTTCAAAGGAAGCTGACTTTATGATGGATATGTATAATTACGATGGTTCTAGATCTCAGATGTGTGGCAATGGTATTCGATGCGTAGGCAAATATGTGTATGATTATGGATTAACTGATAAAAAGCATATTAAGATTGAAACATTAAGTGGAGTGAAAAATTTAGAGCTTTTTGTTGAAGAGGGCAAGGTTCAATCTGTTACAGTAGATATGGGTAAGCCCATATTAACTCCTTCACTTATACCAGTTACCTTGGACATGGACATGGTAATTAATGAACCTATAACAGTAAATGGTGATATATATAAGATTACCTGCGTGTCCATGGGAAATCCCCATGCTGTAGTATTTGTTGAAGACACAAAGGATGTATCTATTGAAATTATTGGACCCCTGTTTGAAAATCATGAAATATTTCCAGATAGAGTTAATGTTGAATTTGTCCATGTAATTGACCGTACTCATATAGATATGAGAGTATGGGAGAGAGGTTCAGGTGAAACCTTGGCCTGTGGGACAGGTGCTTGTGCCAGTGTCATTGCATGTATTCTAAATGGTCTTACAGATCATGAGGTTAAAGTTACCCTACTAGGTGGAGACCTAGTTGTTCGTTATGATGAAAAAGCGGATTTAGTATATATGACAGGACCAGCAGTTAAAGTATTTGATGGAGAAATAGAAATTTAAGAAAGGGTTGATGTAATTGATATATCCTAATAATTTGGAAAAACCTTATAAAATAGGAGTAACAGCAACTTCAGAAGGTTTTACTAAGGATACGGATATAAACCGTCTTGAAAGGGGTATAAGGCATTTTAAAGAAATGGGATACCCAGTTATAGAGACCAGTAATGTGAGAACTAATATTAAAGGTAGAAGCTCAGATGGTGCGACTCGTGCCAAGGAATTAATGGATTTAGTTAAAAATTCTGATGTTCGAGTAATTTTTGCAGTTAGTGGAGGAAATTATCTTGTTGAAATGCTTCCCTATCTAGATTACGAATTAATTAGAAGCAATCCAACATGGATACAGGGATATTCTGATACTACAGGATTAACCTTTACAATTACAACCAATTTAGATATTGCTACTATATCTGGAGGCAATTTTAGTAACTTTGGGATGGATAAGTGGCATAGCTCACTAGATAAGAACATAAGGATTCTTGAAGGGGCTAATATATCTCAGGAAAGCTTTGAGCTATTTCAAGATGGTTTCACTAAGAAGATAACAGGCCTTGAAGGATTTGAGCTTGAGAAGAAGGTAGAATGGAAAAACTTATATCCAATTAATACACAGGCTAGTGAAATCTATATGTCTGGTAGGGCATTAGGTGGTAATCTTGATGTGCTTCTTACTCTTGTTGGAACAAAATATGACAAGACAAAAGAATTCATCGATAAATATAAGCAGGATGGAATAGTGTGGTTTTTAGAAAGCTATGATCTTAATAGCGAGGCACTTACCAGGGGATTATGGCAGCTAAGAGAAGCTGGATGGTTTGAATATGCCAAAGGATTTATATTTGGTAGACCAGCCATGTATGATTCCTTTATTGACGCAACATATGAGGAAGTAGTAATGTCAGTCCTAGGACAATTCGATATTCCAATAATATTAGACGCTGACATTGGACATAAACCACCACAGATTGCTATGATTAATGGAGCAATGGTAAAGATTACTAGCAGGGATGGTAAAGGGAATATTACTTTTGAAAGAAGGTAAACTGTGGATGAAGTGCAAGGAGTTTATTAATAAGCTATATGATAAAGTCAGAGCCTACTGGGATTATATTGATAAGGAAAGAAGAGATAATCTTTTTATCCCAGTTTTCTTTTTTGTTGGAACATTAATCTATCTTGAGTGTATATCCCATTTGATTATATTTAATAGTATTGACAGTAAGATTATCTTACCGATCCTTTTTGCATTGCCAACAGGACTTTTCTTATCTATTTTAATAGGAATTTCAAGCCCGAAATTTAATAAGACTATCACCTTGTTCCTTACTGGTCTAATATGCTTTTATTATGGATTGCAGGTAACATATTACTCTTTATTTAAAGTGTTTTTCTCCTTTCAAACACTGGGTATGGCAGGAGATGCGGTATCTGAGTTTGGATCAGATATTATAGCTGCTATTAAAGATAATCTTAGTGAATTGATTATTGTTTTTATGCCCTTTTTGATTCTATTTGTTTTAATAGAGCAAGGATTGGAATTTATTAAAAGAAAGCATAAAGAGCAAGGAGTATTGGGGGCAGCTACAGTGTTCTTTCACTGTATTGCCCTAGCTGCACTTCTTGGATTTGGTAAAGGTGACTATTCACCCTATGATATTTATCACAACACTAAGGTTCATGATTTTAGTGGTGAACAACTTGGTATAGGGACAATGACACGCTTTGATTTGACTAAATTGATTAGTCCAAGACAAGAAATGGTCTTGGCCAATGCTCCAACAATTGATTGGAGGGTGCCTACAATCATTCCCACTCAGATTCCAATAAAGGATTCTAAAAAATCACATGTTGAGATTGGTACAAAACCTAATGTAAAAGTTACCGTAACACCAGCACCAACACCTACACCAATTCCTATTGATAGATCACCTAATGTTATGGATATTGACTTTATCTCCTTGGCAGAGAATGAAAAAGATGATGTGATTCAGGCCTTGCATGAGTATTTTGCTAAAGAAATACCAACCAATAAAAATGAATATACTGGAATGTTCGAAGGCTATAATTTAATTATGATAACTGCCGAGGGATTTGCACCTTATGCAGTTCATAAAGAGCTTACACCTACATTATATAAGCTAAGGAATGAGGGGTTTGTATTTAATAATTTCTACACGGCCCTATGGCAGACTAGCACCAGCGATGGTGAATTTGTAGCTATGACAGGGCTTATACCTGTTGGAACTAGAAGCATGTATAGATCAAGGAATAACTATATGCCATTTTCTTTAGGACATCAATTTAATAAGCTTGGAATAGAAAGTAAAGCTTACCATAATCATACTTACACCTATTATCAAAGAGATGAGACTCATACCAATCTAGGTTATGATTTTATTGCGAAAGGGAATGGACTCCAATTAAAGTCCGATGTTTGGCCAGAATCAGACATTGAGATGATGGAGGACACTGTAGATAGATTTGTGAAGGATGATCAATTTCATGTATATTACCTTACTGTTAGTGGTCATATGAATTATACATTTGTAGGTAATAGTATGTCCTTTAAGAATAGGGAGCTTGTTAAAGACCTTCCTTATTCTTCTGAGGGAAGAGCCTATATAGCATGCCAAATTGAGCTTGATAGAGCCTTAGAATACCTTATTAACAGACTAGATGAAGCTGGAGTATTAGATAATACAGTTATAGCTCTTAGCGCTGACCACTATCCATATGGATGGGAGAAGGAGAGGCTGGATGAATTGGCTGGGTATGAAATAGAGCCAAATTTTGAAACCTACAAAAATAACTTTATATTATGGAATAGAGGGATGAAGGAAGTTGTAACTGTTGATAAGCCCTGTTCTAGCCTGGATATTTTACCAACCCTCTCTAATCTATTCGGTATTGAATATGATTCCCGACTTCTTATGGGTAGGGATATTTTATCAGATGCTCCACCCCTTGCTATTTTGTCTGATCGTAGCTTTATTACAGATAAGGTGATGTATAATTCTGGAAGTGGAGAGGTTACTAAGCTTATAGATGAAGAGCTTCCTAAAGGATATGTTAAGGGGATTTGTAACATTATAAAGAATAAATTTACCATATCGGATAATATACTTCGCAAGGATTACTACAGTTATGTCTTTGAAAATAAATAAAGAATAGAATACTAATAACAACCGAAGGATAAACTTCTTAATAGCAAGTTTCCTCGGTTGTTTTTTGATTCTAGGAAAGGTGGTCACATTTACCAACCTATTTTTTTATGATATGGCTAATAGATTAATATGAATTACAGTCATTATTCTTATCAACTTATAACTTTTGGTATATGAAGTAAGAGGAAAGGAAATAATGACCTTTATAGTAGTTATGTTTTTATCCAATGTTTTAATAAAAATTCTTGCATGTATTACGGAAGGAGAGGCTTATGGATACTTCAATTGTAATAGGTATCATTTTGCTAATCACCTATTTTGGGTTGATTTACTTCGCTGCTAGGGGTGGCAACCTTATGGTTGGTTTCTTTATCATGGCAGTAATTTGGGTAGCTTTATGTATGATTGGTGGAGAATTAACCTGGGAGGATGCACAAAAAAACATCTTTCAAGGTGGACCAGAGAGCTGGGGAGCGACAGCTGTTAACGTAATCTTTGGTAGCTGGTTTGGGCGAGTGTTAATTGAAACCGGTATTGCAACAAAGCTAATTAAAAGTGTTACGGAGCTAGGTGGTGACAATCCTTTATTTACAACTATTCTCTTATCGATTGTCACGGGTGTTATCTTTACATCAACCTTCGGTGCAGGTGCTGTTGTAGCGATTGGTGTTATTATTCTTCCAATCCTTATGTCACTGGGTGTTCCTAAGCCTCTTGCTGTTACTTCCTATCTAATGAGTGTAGGAAGTGGTATGTATATTAATCAGGTTCTATTTAAACAGATGCAGGGGATCTTCCCTGATATGGCATATGATGCTAACTACTTCCCATTTGGTTTTGCAGCAATGGGCATTCAGCTTGTTATTATTGCTCTAATGTTAATCTATAACCTTAGAAAGAAGAGGAATAGAAGAAGAGCTTGGGCAGCTAAGGTAAATCGAAATAATACACAAGATAACTATGTACCAACTGTTGCTATGATTACTCCAATCATTCCAACAGCTTTAGCAATATTCTTCAAATGGAATTCAATTCCCGCCTTTATAGTTGGCTCCTTATTTGGTCTGGCTGTATGTCGTAAGTTTCCTAACTTTGGGCAAGCGGCTCGTACAATTTCAAGGACATTCTATGACGGTGTTATCGATGTGGCCAGCTTATTAGGTTTCCTTTTTATTTTACCAATGTTTAATAAGATATCCGGTGTTGCCGCACCATTCTTTGAGGCGATTCTTGGTGACATTATGCCTAACTCAACCTTGGTGCTTTGTATTGTGTTTGCCATCGTAGCCCCTCTTGGATTGTTCCGTGGTCCCCTTACTATATTCGGTGCAGGAGCAGCAACCGTAGGTGTATTAAATGCCATCGGTGGATTTGCAACTCCATTTCTTTTTACTTTAATGTATACCCCAACGATATCTATGAACTTGTCGGTATGTCCTACACAGTCATGGAACCTCTGGGCTCTTAACTATAGTAAAGTATCCGTTAAGGAATTCATGAGAACAGGTGTAATATGGGCTTGGCTAATATCTATTCTTATTATTGGCTTGGTTTATATTATGTTCGGTTAATAGGAGAAAGAGTGCTTTTGACACAAAGTTTATATGAAGAAAGGTATGGTTAATGGTATGTCAAATAGAAAAATCAGAGTTGGTATTGATGTAGGTGGAACCCATACAAAAGCGGTTGCCATCGATGATGCAAGCTATGAAATTGTTGGTATAGGATCGGTAAAAACAACTCATGAGAGCTCCCTGGGGGTATCTGAGGGTGTAGTTGAATCCTTCAAGAAATGTTTAAATGATAATAAAATTTCACCTGAGGAAGTAAGTTTCATTGCCCACTCCACAACCCAAGCAACTAATGCTTTGCTTGAGGGTGATGTTGCTAAGACGGGGATTGTTGGTATGGGTAGAGGGATTTTCGCAGGGGCTCTTTCTAGTGCGCAAAGTAATGTGAAGGATATAAGTTTAGATGCCTCGGGTAAAAGAAAGATTGTTACAGCCCATCGTTATCTTAATTTGAAGAATTTTGGTAAAGATGTGGTGAGCCAAACCATTGATGATTTACGAAAGGATGGTTGTGGAGTAATTGTGGCGTCAAAAGCATTTGGCGTTGATGATATTGATGAGGAATTACTAGTAAAGGAAGTAGGTAAGGAGAAGGGAATAGAAGTAACGGCAGCTTCGGATATAAGTAAGTTATATGGTTTGACACGTCGAACAAGAACGGCGGTTATCAATGCTTCTATTTTACCGAAGATGTTTGAAACTGCAGATAGTACAGAGAGTGCAGTAAGACAAGCTGGTATTAAAGCACCTCTGATGATTATGCGTGGTGATGGCGGTGTTATGGACATTGAAGAAATGCGGAAGCGTCCAGTTCTTACTATGCTATCTGGACCTGCCGCTTCAACCGTAGGTGCACTAATGTATCTTCGGGTCTCCAATGGTATCTTTTTCGAAGTTGGAGGCACCAGTACAGATATTGGGGTTATTAAAAATGGACGGCCCATGATTGACTATTCAGTAGTAGGAGGCCAGAGTACTTTGATCAGCTCCCTAGACGTTCATGTGTCTGGTGTAGCTGGAGGATCCATGGTTCGAGCTAGTAGAAACAGAATTGTCCATGTAGGCCCAAGATCTGCCCATATTGCCAATCTTCCTTATTCTGCATTCACAGATCCAAAAAAGATTGTTAATCCGAAAGTGGTTCGAATCCAACCCCTTGAGGGAGATCCTGATGACTATATAGCTATTGAATGTGATGGAGGATTTAGATGCACTATTACTGTGACTTGTGCTGCAACGGCTTTAGGGATAGTAAAAGCTGGAGACTTCTCCTATGGTAATGTGGAATCCTGTAAGAAGACTATCACAGCCTTGGCCAATGATATTGGAATGTCCATGGAGGAATGTGCAACTGCAATCCTTGATAATGCTGCTGACACTTGTATTGAGGTTATTGAGGAGCTTGCCTTTAAGTATAAGATTGAGAGGGATCAGATAACTCTTATCGGTGGAGGTGGTGGAGCAAGTGCACTTCTACCATTTACAGCCCAGAAGATGAATCTCCCATATCAGATTGCAGAGCATGCAGAAGTCATTTCTTCCATTGGTGTAGCTTTAGCTATGGTTCGAGATGTTGTAGAGCGTGTAATACCGAATCCAACACCACAGGATCTACTTGAAATCCGTACGGAAGCAACAGATATGGCTATAAAGTCCGGTGCTACAGCTGACAGTATTGAAATTAATATTGAAATCGATTCCCAGACATCTAAAGTAAGAGCAATAGCCACTGGTTCTACTGAAATTCAGACTCAGGATCTGGCGAAGAAGGTTACTCTTGCTGAAGCCACTGAGATTGCAGCTGCTTCTATGCGAGTAAAACCTACCCAGGCAAATTGTATTGTTAAAAATGACAACTTCTTTGTCTTTGGGGCAAGGCAAGGCAACCGACAGGAGCTTCGTGTTGTTGATAAGAAAGGCTTTGTGAAGATACAACGTAGCGATGGAGATGCAGTAGAGACAACTACCGCTGGTGTTAGATCTATAGTAGATAAACTCTGGGAAGAACTAGCAGTTTATAAGTCTGATATTAAGATTTCTCCTGATTTCTATCTTTGTATTGGAGCCAAGGTTATAGATTATGAAGGTATGTCAGGACTTGATCAATTGCACATGGTAATGGATACAGAATTAATGATGCGTGGATCCAGTGACAGTGTTTTATTAATAGGAGCTAAAAATAACATGTAATCTTAAATCTGCCAACATCAAGATATTCAAATCATTAATTTGTACAGATCTCGAATTGACAGGGAATATGAAACATATATTCGCAACAGGTAGTCTCCCAAGGTGCTACAAGTAACGCTTGATTAAAGGGGTCTAAAGAACAGACCCAGCCACAGAGTACCTGAACTAAGTACCAAGGACTTAAAATAGTTGCTCATTATATTATGTTTCATATTCCTTGTCTTTTACTTTAATAATGGGAGTCAATGATTACATTTTGCAATTTTAGACGGATTAAAACTATGATAAAGAAAACATTTTCTTGATTATAAAACTTGGAGGTGGAAGGTGTGGATATTAAGAAGGCGATAAAGCATTTGATACAGTTGAAGGATGAGGATTTTGCCAGATATCATATTTATAATGATCCGATTGAAGGGAGGATCCCTTCATATCTTAGAGAGGATATAATTAGAGAAGCTTTGATCTGTGGAAATGAAGAAGCTACTTATGCCATGGAAAAACTAGGAATGGTTAAGGGGATAGGGTGGGCTGACCTTGTCGAATTGGCCCAATCTCTTGGAATTCAAATACAGTTCAAGAAATGTGATAATAGTTTGCAATATGTTTACTTTGGAAGCTATGAAGACTCTGGAGTTATCACTCTATATGAGGAAACTATTAGCAAGGGAGAAGCTCTTGCCCAGGAGTATAATATTGAGGAATTTAAGGGTATAAGTCTGAGGGAAGTAGTCTTAGCCCATGAGATATTTCATCATATTGAAGCTAGAAAAAAAGATTTATTCATCAATTCCTTTCGCATAAATCTCTGGAAGCTTGGTCCTTATACCCATCGTTCCCGCCTAATATGTACTGGGGAGATTTCTGGAATGGCCTTTACAAAGAGATTACTTAATCTACAGTTTTGCCCTAATGTATTAGATGTACTACTTCTATATCCTTATAATGAAATCCTAGCGGAGCAGCTATATAAGGAAATCACTATGTCCTCACATCAAAAGTATATCTTGAAAAGTCATTATCTTTAAGTTCATTGGCTATGAAGTCCTTAGTAAAATCAGGCTTCTCATAGGTGCTTATTACCTCCGGAACAAATTCATATCCTTTTTTATCGAGATTATTCACTAAAGTTTCCATATGTGTGGAAATCAACTGCACAGATGATAAATCCTCAATATAAAACTTACCACTGATATGTTTGTTTTTCATGTATAGATGGATGTTTAGTGAACCTAGGTGCTCCATGTCTAGGTGGAGGAGTACACTTAATCCATTACTAGGGTCATTTAAGGTCTTCTTTTTAGTAAGAACATATAGGTCACAGTGGGCATCCTGATTCTTAAACTGTATTGGGAATGGTAGGTAATTAAATACTTGGTTCAAATCCTTTAGGAAAGTTAAATTATCCTGAAGATCTTTGCTAGGTTCCTGGAGTTTCATCAACTCTGTAGAATCCTTACTCAGCTGAAGCATATTATTGATATGCTTTATATCTTCATCTAAGTTTTCATATAACTGGGATACTGAGTATTGGTCTAACTTCTCAGTAGTTATAGTCCACCTATCCTTAATAAGAGCCTGTAGAAGCTTACTATAAACTGATGATTGGATAATATCCCTAGCTTTATTAGGAGTAGAATCACTTTTTAGTACATTCTGATTGATATAACCAAGCACATCCTTTATAGAGGTCTCTCCACTATCAATATGCCTTAATATTCCATTATCAATATGATTATCGATCAAATTGTCACTCTGATTATCAGTCTGATTAGTACTTGTAAAAGGCATAAGTAATCTAATAAGTTCAGTACGTTCATCTTGATTTAAGATACCTATAATCTCAGGGGAGTTGTCTAAATATACATCCTTCTGAGCATACTGGTTAATTAGATCCCTTATGGGTTCAGGTAATGATGCAAATGATGGATCTGCAATAATATCTTGAACTGTATTCAAGCTTAATGGAGTCTCTGGATTATGTTCAAATCCTAAAAGCTCAAGGCTATAGGCGATTGTTTCAGATATAGAGGAATTACCACTATAAATCCTAGCTAAGGGAATATCAGAAACATCTTGTGAAACCGAAGCTTTTGATTTACCATCCATATTAATTAACTGTTCCAAGGTATCACCTAGAATAGCTATGTCCTCCTGGGATAATATATTATGGATTGGGGTATCGGGATTATAATCTACATATTCTTGATTTTTCTGGATGTTGCTATCAAGTAATTGAAGTAGATCCTTGTTAATGTTGAGTATGTAATTAAGATTAGCTGAATTTATATTGGCATCTACTCCTTGACTAGAATTAGCTGAAGCATCATCAACTTCACCACTAGCTATAGTCTCTTCTTTTGTTAGATCAATTAGCTCCAACAGACTATCGATTAAAGTATTAATCTTGCCCATGATTTCATTGGATCCATTTTGGTAAGCTTCAAATTGCTGGATGTTCTCCTTGGTCACAGGAATATTATATTTATACATTAAAACTAATGTAAGGGGACTAGCCTTATGATGGACATGAGAAAGCCTTACTAGAGCTGATAGAGTATTTTTATCAATAGGCATCTGATTAGCCAATAGTTCACTTACAATGGATTTATTTCTATTTGTTAATGGTATATTTGATGCAGTTAATGCTTTATCTATAGTTCTATTAGTTGAGGTTCCATCCATAGGAAGATAGCGAAGGATAATTCGATTTGAACTATCCTCAGTTACATAAAACTCAGCTGTTTGCCCGATGGATAGATCAACACCACCTTCAAGCTTTGCCAGAAGAACTGCATCACCTGGTTCTAATCTGATAGTGACACTATCATATCTAAGGTCCACAACTTCACCCTTAAGGGTCTGTCCTGTTTTAATATCAATCTGAGTAATATCCTTAGTTAGCTGTTTATTTATTTGAGAAGCATCCTTAGGCTTATCAGTAGAAATAGGAATCTTTCCAAGGGATGCTTTAGTCTTTTGGTATTTGTAATTGGTTTGTATTGAATTCTTTATGTCCAAGCAAAACCCTCACTTTCTATAATTCGTATGTATTATATATCGACTTCACTACTAAGTTTTATGAGTTAAAAAATATTTTAATGTAATCCCTTAGCGTTAAGAAAATATCAATGTTCCAAAATAGGTGAAATATAAGAAAATATACTAGAGGACAAATCAATATTTGTATATTATTAATAAGAAACATTTTATTTTTTCTTGATAACTATTATCATTTACCATTGACTTTAAAGGTGTGATAATTTATGATAAGACCATAAATAATGACGGATGCAAGGGACCATGTAATGCAGTCGTCATCATTAATGACGTTATAAATCATTTTACTCATAAATTCAGTATACAAAAGGAGGATATGTATGAGACAGGAATGGAATGGCTTTAATCCAGGTAGTTGGATTAGCGATATAAATGTTAGAAGTTTTATTCAGCATAACTATACACCATATGAAGGTGATGAATCTTTCCTAGTAGGACCAACTAAAAGAACTACAAAGCTATGGGAAGATGTATCTGACTTAATGAAGGAAGAGACAAAGAAAGGCATCATTGATGCTGAAACCTCTGTACCTTCTACAATTACAGCATTTGGACCAGGTTACTTAGATAAGGATAATGAAATTATTGTAGGTTTTCAGACAGATAAACCACTTAAAAGAGGAATCATGCCTAATGGTGGTATCCGTGTGGTAAAGAAGGCTCTTGAATCCTATGGCTACACATTAGATCAAAAAACAGAAGAGATTTATACAAGTAATAGAAAAACTCATAATGATGGTGTTTTTGACGCTTATACAGATGCAATGAGAAAAGCAAGACATTCAGGTATAATCACAGGTCTACCTGATGCTTATGGACGTGGACGTATTATCGGTGACTATCGTCGTGTAGCACTTTACGGTGTTGATCGATTAATCGAAGATCGTCTAGATCAAAAGAAATTATTAGAAAAGTCTACTCTGGGATCCCCCGATATTCGCCTTAGAGAAGAGCTTTCTGAGCAGATATCTGCCTTAAAGGAATTAAAAACAATGGCTGCGTCCTATGGATTTGATATTAGCGTACCAGCTAAGAACTCAGTTGAAGCAACTCAGTGGACATACTTTGCTTATCTTGCAGCTATAAAAGAGCAAGACGGTGCGGCAATGAGTCTTGGTAGAGTAACTACCTTCCTTGATATTTATTATGAAAGAGATTTAAAGAATGGACTTATAACAGAAGAAGAGCTTCAGGAAATCATGGATCAGTTTGTTATGAAGCTTCGTATGGTTCGTTTCCTTCGTACTCCAGAGTATAATGACTTATTCTCTGGTGATCCTACCTGGGTTACAGAAGCTATCGGTGGTATGGGTCTAGACGGAAGAACTCTTGTAACTAAGAGTAGCTTTAGAGTTCTTCATACATTATACAATCTAGGACCTGCTCCAGAACCAAACCTTACAGTATTATGGTCTAATAATTTACCTGATGGTTTCAAGAAATTCTGTTCTAAGGTTTCAATTGATACAAGCTCTATTCAGTATGAAAACGATGATATTATGAGAGATGTATGGGGCGACGACTATGGTATTGCTTGCTGTGTATCTGCCATGAGAATTGGTAAGCAGATGCAGTTCTTCGGAGCTCGTGCGAATCTTGCAAAAGCATTACTATATGCTATTAACGGTGGTAAGGATGAGAAATCTGGTGAGCAGATAGGACCTATGTTTGCACCTATTACTGGAGATTATCTTGACTATGATGAAGTTATATCTAAGTTCGACCAAGTATTAGACTGGTTATCAGAATTATATATTAATACATTAAATGTTATCCACTATATGCATGATAAGTATAACTATGAGAAGCTTCAGATGGCTTTACATGATGTGGAGATTCTACGTACAGAGGCATGTGGTATAGCAGGACTTTCCGTAGTAGCGGATTCATTATCAGCAATCAAACATGCTAAGGTTAAAGTTATTCGTGATGAGAATGGTCTTGCTGTTGATTATGAGATTGAAGGGGATTACCCAGCATTCGGTAATAATGATGATAGAGTTGACCAGATAGCAATTGACGTAACTGCAAACTTTATGCAAAAGCTTCGTAAAGCTAATACTTACCGTAACGCTATGGCAACCCTTTCTGTATTAACTATTACATCTAACGTTGTATATGGTAAGAAAACAGGTAGTACTCCTGATGGACGTAAGAAGGGTGAACCATTTGCTCCAGGAGCTAACCCAATGCATGGTAGAGATAAGAATGGTGCAATAGCTTCCATGGCTTCTGTTGCAAAGCTTCCTTATAAAGAAGCAGAGGATGGAATCTCATATACTTTCTCAATCGTTCCTAAGGCTTTAGGAAAGGATAATGAGGAGAGGATCGAGAACCTTAAGGGATTACTTGATGGATATTTCCATAGTAATGGTCATCATATTAATGTTAACGTATTTGATAGAGAGACATTAATGGATGCAATGGAACATCCTGAGAAATATCCTCAACTTACAATTCGTGTTTCAGGATATGCTGTTAACTTTGTTAAATTAAATCGGGAGCAGCAATTAGATGTTATTCATAGAACTTTCCATGAAAGATAGAATAACGCCGACTTGATTTGCCCTTGAAAGAAGGGAGTAAGTATGAGTGTAATCGGAAGAATTCATTCATTAGAAAGTTTTGGGACATTAGATGGACCAGGTATTCGCTTTGTTGTGTTCATGCAAGGCTGCCCACTTAGATGTCAGTTTTGTCATAATCCTGATACTTGGGAGGTTAATGCCGGTACCAAATACACAGTTGAAGAACTAGTGAATGAAATTGTTAAATATAAATCCTATATGGAATTCTCTGGTGGAGGAGTAACCTTTACAGGTGGAGAACCTCTTCTACAAGCAGAGTTTATCCTAGAGGTAGTTAAAGAAATTAAAAAAATGGGTATCTCAGTAGCTTTAGATACTTCTGGCTTTGTGTGGAATAGACATGTAGAAGAAGTTCTAGAGTATACAGATTTAGTACTATTGGATATTAAAAACTTTGATCCATTAGTATATAAAACTGTAACTGGGGTCAACCTATCACCGACATTAAAGTTCTTGGAATACTTAAGAGATAAAGGAATTAATACATGGGTACGTTACGTCTTGGTTCCTAATCTAACTGATAACTATGATAAGATAGAAGAGCTATCAGCTCATCTAGATAATTATCCTAATGTATCAAAGATAGAAATCCTAGGTTTCCATAAGATGGGAGAGTTCAAATGGCAAGAGCTTGGTCTTGACTATAAGCTTGCTGATACCGTTGAACCTACTAAGGAAGAGCTCTTAAGGGTGAAAGAAATATTAGAGAGAAATGGTAAGGTTGTTTCTCTAAATAAATAAGATTTTGAAAAGACCAGGGGAAAATGTTCCCATTGTGAGGCGCTCACGCTTAGATGCTTATGTAAGCAAATACTCACTTTGGGAATCATTTTCCCCTGGTCTTATTTTAGTGTTATTAAGGCTGAAAATACTATAATTGCTAAATAATTGCATCTATACTTGTTTTTAATAAGTCTTTGATACTATAATAAATATGTTGGTGGGAGCTGTTAATATATTAACGATATATTTGAATGGGAGATTATGCATGAAATTATTATTGATTCGACATGGAGAAACTGACTGGAATAAAGAAAAAAGAATTCAAGGAAGGGAAGACATTCCCCTTAATGAAACAGGGATCTTGCAAGCTATAAACTGTGGTAAAGCATTAGAAGGTACTGAGTTTGCAGCAATTATATCTAGCCCATTAGGTAGAGCAAGAAAGACAGCTGAGATTATTAAAGAAGCAGTTGGTATTAAAGAATTAGTTATTGATGAAGATCTAATTGAGAGAGACTTTGATAGAATTTCAGGTATGACCTATAAAGAACGAAGGGAATTTGATGCTTCAGGTCAGGTTGATAATAGAGAAACTAGGGAAGCAATGTTGGAAAGAATGTTAAGAAGCATCTTTAAACATGCCAAAGAATTCTACGATAAGGATATTATTTTTGTATCCCATGGAGCTGCAATACGTTCTGTAATAGATGAATACACCGATGGGGAGCTAACTAGAAGCAAGAGTATTTTAAGTAATACTTCTATAAGTGTATTAACCTATGATGGTAAGGATATTACAGCAGGGCTTTATAATATGTTGGGAGAGGAATACAAAGAAAAATATGGAACTGATAAATAGCTAATATCGTCCAATACATATAACAATAAGTGGCAAAATATATGATTGGAATTTTTCATATATAAAGCTGCTTACAATGTTGAAAGGAGCGATATTATTATGAAAAAAAGATTATTATCTCTAGGGTTATTGATGGTTTTAACAGCTAGTATATTGATTGGCTGTGACTTGTCGACAAAAGCAGGAGCAGAGGTTCCAATCAATCTTACTAAATCACTAAAGACTGATGTTGAGGTAGATGAAATTGATGAGGTTGATGCGGCTAATATGGAAGGATTAACAAAGTTCGCCTTTGATATGTTCATGGAGCAAAGAGATGGAGAGAATATATTCATATCCCCATATAGCATATCATTAGCTCTATCAATGGTTTATAATGGTGCGGATGGAAAGACAAGAAGTGAGATTGCAGAGCTTCTTGGTTATGATAAGGTGGATGGTTATACAGCAGATTATTCAGAGGAAGCTAATGCTTATATGAATTCCAATGAAAAATATCTTATAGATGCCTTATTAAATGTAGACCCTAAGGTTCAAATTAATGTAGCTAATTCAATATGGATGGCAGAAAACGCGAAGTTTAATGATACTATTGATGAAGCCCTGCTTACCCCAGTACGTAAGTATTATGACGGTGATATATTCCAAGTGGATTTTACACTTGATGAAACCTTGGATCAGGTTAATGAATGGGTTTCAGATAATACAGATAAAATGATTGATCCTTTTCTTGACCAGTTTCAAGATAAAGAAAGCCTAATGCTCTTTATTGCTAATGCCATATATTTTAATGGGAAGTGGACTCTTCCATTTGAAAAGAGTAATACTAGGCAGGCTCCCTTCTATGGAAGAGAAGGTACAAGAGAAGTGGACATGATGCATATGTCAGATGAACAATATCGTTATCTAGCTATGGAAGGCATTCGAGGGGTTGAAATACCTTACGGGAATGAGAAGTTAGTTATGAATGTATTAATACCTGAAGATCCTAACAATGGGGTTATAGGAGATTTATTAGGAGATAAATCATGCGAGGAGCTT
Organism: Clostridiales bacterium; assembly: GCA_012839235.1. Taxonomy (GTDB): domain Bacteria; phylum Bacillota; class Clostridia; order Lachnospirales; family Lachnospiraceae; genus Mobilitalea. The sequence goes on along the minus strand of DUNS01000137.1, from coordinate 3 downwards.
AAT
>DUNS01000136.1 GCA_012839235.1 Clostridiales bacterium | reverse complement strand
TTATCTCAATCAACATAGCCGGGAACCTGGTTGCAGGTGTAAATCCGTCTGCAGTATTACCTAATATAACTGACAAAGGCACTTTTCTTATAGATTTATCGGTTACCTTAACCCAATTTGATGTTACTCCTCCGTAGGTTACACGATATTCCTTGCCATATCTGATATCTGCGGTAAATTTTTCACCGTCAATTCCTACCACTACCGGTGAAGCCTTCTTCGCAATCTTCAGTCTAACCTCTTTGCTGACTCTTCTGCCTTTGGTACCGTCCTTTGCAGTTGTATCGTTTAATGCCTTAATTCTAAAGTACAGATCGGCACCTTTAATCTGAAGCTTCTCAAGCTGTGCCACCGTAAGACTTGATGTGTCCCTCCATGAACCATTCTCACCTTTTCTCCATTCAAGGTCATCAAAATTTATAGGATTGTCACCGGTTCCCGCCGAAGACATAATGTTGAGAAGCTGTGCAATTGTAGATGTCTTATTAAGCCCTGCCATTCTGTCATAGCTTATGGACACCTCAAGCTTTCTGGCCCTTTCCTTTAAGGTAATTCTACGCTGTGTACCGTCTTCTCCTTTAATAACAATAACCTGTTCAGCCGTGGGTGATACCCATGAAAAATCTATTGTCGATGTTTCGCCCTCATCTGCAAGCATTGTTTCCCATGAGTTTCTTGCCGCATCATTCTCTGTGGCAAAGTATATCTTTGCATTTCCGTTATTATTTACGACAATTTCCTCATTGACATAATCCACTTTGTCTATGGTTATCGGGGATGCTGCATAGGCAGAACTCATATTCAATAGCAACAACGTAGCGAATATCAGACTAAATGACAAAAAAATTCGTATTTTACCGACATTACGTTTTATCATTCATTATACCTCCTTCAATAAACTGGTTGATTTATCTATCTAAATGAATAAATGTCTCTATAATGGTTATCGGTTAATATATAGAAATTATAAACCTATTTTACATAAAACGTTACATATAATTGCCTCCGCTTACATTCAAGTTGACCATATAATGAAACATTCTATACTCGTTCATATACTCATCCTACTTATTTATTTTACTCGTCAACAGCTCTATAAACTCACCTACATTCCGTGTTTTAGTAATCTCCTCTATAGTAAACTTCACGCTGAATGCCTTTTCAATCTCCAGAATCAGTTGAATATGGGTTAATGAATCCCAATCATCAATATCCTTTGCACTCATCTCATCATATATCTCTAACTCATCGTCCTCAAATACATCTCTAAAAATTTCTTCCAACCTTTGTTTTACACTCATAAAAACTCCCTCTTTCTCCTATGTTACTTGGTTATAATAAAATAAGGCTTTTTTGTCCAACTACTTAAATCATCTAAAATATATAGGTCACTCTCCGGATCTGTCTTATATATCTCATCTGTCTTATTCAGAGGCTTAAAGCCGTATTCCGTATAAATATTCTTAACCATACCGTTTTTTGCAGTGCCTATATATTCTCCTACCACCTTATCACAGCCCATCTCTGATGCTGACATAATTATATTTTCCATTGCGAGATTCTCAATACCCCGCTTCAAAACCCTGCAGCTCATAACCCAGGTATCAATAAAGCATATGTTTCGTATTTTTTTTAATATGATGCATGATATAATTCCATACTCACTGAATTTATCGCTTAAAGATATGCTTATTAAGCGGTAGTTATTATCCGTTCTAAACTGTTCAATCTGTGCTTCGTTATATCTGCGAGTCCTTAAGTTGAATTGATTTGTTTTGTTTATTAATTGTAAGAACCTTGTGAAATCCGCAGTATCCATATTCTTAACCGTTGCCTGCATATCAAGATCCTGTAAGTATTCATTATAATCATTATAGCTCAGACTGCTTAAAGTCATCTGCCTTTTATGTATATATGACTGGCTTCGGCTAATATCCTCTTTTGTTATATAGCTCCATTCGAATGGATTTTCAAAGGCTAATGCCGAAGCATAATAAGCCGGGTCCTCAGGAACATTTACTACCCAAACCTCCGGTAAGAACCTTTTGACAATTTCTCTTTCGACCGGATTATCATCAAAAAACACCAGACTGTCAACTCCGATGTTTAATTCACCGGCTATTTGCCTGAGATTAGATGCTTTATCTTCCCAATTTGCAATAAAGCAGGAAATATCATCTAAGCTCAGAATCATTTTTTTATTTTTTAAGAAGGGCTCCTTAGCTATATCCAGATCATTTTTACTACATACCGCGAGAATCACCCCTCTGTTTTTCAAATCTAATACGTATTGCTGAAAAGAAAGATATGCTTCGCCTATTGGGTCATTGGGATCCAGATTAATTCCTTCGAATCCTAAATCTCCGACAATTCCTCCCCATAAGGTGTTATCCAAATCCAGCACCAGACACTTTCTTACGTATCCCTTATGGGCAGCAATCATTTTTGCAATAATATCTGCAACGTATCCGATTACCTCTAATGAAAAGGCCTGTTTGCTCATGAAATACGCTACATAATCAAACCATTTATTTTTACCTACATAGGATGCAATAAAATCCATATCAATAAAGTCGAGATTATTAGGCTTAGCATCCAATAACCTCTGATTTACGTTTTGAATATAATTAGTCTTGGAAAAAATATATTTATATTCAAGACTTCCCAATACCCTTAATGTAGGTATTACGAAATTAGTCTGTAATATGTGACATTTACATCTCTCATTAATATGGTCCCACAAATTACGATAATGGTCTTCTTCTCTCTTCAGGTGTAATTCTATTTCATCTTTATCAGCAAATAATCCGGGAACAATCTTAATGTCCTTATAGTTAGTCATAAGTATAATTATATGCGGATCGAATTTATATAAATCAGAATCATCTGACAGAACGTCCATTTCTATTCCGTCATACTCACCCTGATAAATATCAGCTTGTATACCATATTTTAATAAGAATACCTTTAATGCCATCACCAAATGCTGAATGCTGCACGAACCCAAAACCGCAATTTTGATGCAGTTCTCCTGTTCAGTGGCTTTTATGGTTTTAATCAGTT
>DUNS01000013.1 GCA_012839235.1 Clostridiales bacterium | reverse complement strand
GGTTGGATTTTAGTAGTTGAAGCTATCTTCATGTCTTCATCACTAATTGTTGCTTTAATATATAAAGAAAGTAGCGGTTTTGCTTTTCTTATTTCTATAGGTTTATGTCTATTAATTGGTATTCCTTTAGTTTTAAAAAAGCCAAAAAGTAACCACTTTTTTGCCAAAGAAGGTTTTGTAACTGTTGCTCTTGGATGGATTGTATTAAGCTTGTTTGGAGCCTTACCTTTTTACATTAGTCAAGAAATACCACATTATTACGATGCTGTTTTTGAGATTGTTTCAGGGCTTACAACAACTGGGTCTAGTATTCTTTCAGACGTAGAAGCCTTATCCTATTGTATGCTATTTTGGCGTAGTCTTAGTCATTGGATCGGTGGAATGGGTGTACTAGTGTTTATTCTAGCAATACTACCAATGGCTGGGGGAAACAGTATTCATGTTATGAGAGCCGAAAGCCCTGGTCATTCTGTAGAAAAGATGGTTCCAAGGATTCATTCTTCATCCAAAAAGCTTTATACCATATATCTAGTAATGACAATTGTTATGATATTAATTCTTCTTATAGGGAAGATGCCTTTATTTGATGCCTTGACACTTACCTTCGGTTCAGCTGGTACAGGAGGTTTTTCTATAAAGAACTCAGGTCTTGCCGATTATACCTCTTTTCAACAGACCGTTATTACAATTGGGATGTTTTTATTTGGTGTCAATTTTAATTTTTACTATATATTGCTTTTAGGTAAGGTAAGATCTGCATTTAAAATGGAAGAAATACGATGGTATTTCATTATCTTCTCCTCTGCTATTATTCTTATATCATTAAATATTGGGGGATTAAAGGGTTTCTTCTCTGCTATTCATCACTCTGCCTTTCAGGTATCATCAATAATGACAACCACTGGCTATGCAACCTTAGATTTTAATCATTGGCCTTCTTTTTCCAAAGCCATTCTTGTGATTCTAATGTTTATTGGAGCATGCGGAGGTAGTACCGGTGGAGGTATTAAGGTTTCCAGAATAGTTATTCTTTTTAAGACAATTGGTAAGGAGCTATCCTACTTAATCCACAAACGAAGTGTAAAGGTATTAAAATTTGAAGGCAAAAAAATAGAGCACGAAACAATGCGCTCTATTAATATATATCTTGTTGCCTACCTCTTTATTTTTACCTTTTCAATACTAATCGTAAGTCTTGATAACTTTGATCTTACCTCTACATTTACTGCAGTTGCAGCCACCTTTAACAATATCGGCCCTGGCCTTGAACTTGTTGGCCCCTATGGTAATTTTGGAGGCTTCTCAGTTCTATCTAAGGTCATGATGATACTTAATATGCTATTTGGAAGACTTGAAATATTCCCCATGCTCTTACTTTTCGCACCTAATACCTGGAGGAAGTAAGCTAGTAAGTAACAATAATTATTACATTTCTACTCTACATGAGCAGGGGGGCTTATTATCCAACAGAGAGATGTTCTCACTCGGTTGTCGCACATAGCGGTACATAAGGCTCTCTTTATGGATTAATAAGTCCCCCTGCTCTTTTTAGTTTGTGATTGTGATAAATATTACAGTTTTTAAATGAGGGTGCAACTAGGCTCTATTACAATTCTTTTTCTGAAAGGGATGAGGAAGGTTCTTATTCCTGATGAATATGGGGCGATGTCATATTGTTGATAGTATATTACTATCCCTTCGTCAACTAGATAGAAATTGTTTGGTTTGAAGTTTTCTCGAACCAAGTGAAAATAGTCGTCAAAATAGATATCATCTCCGGCAGCTATTTGTTCTGCTATTTGAAGGTTTATATTAGTTATTATATATTCCTGATAGGCATCATCACAGATAAAGAAATCCCTTAATCTCATCATATTGCTTCTTATGAGATCCCAGGTATCTGATGTCCTAACAGTCATTCCATGGGCACCTCCAGTATACTCATACTGATCAAAGTATAGGCTTAAGGTACAGTTCTTGTTATAGGTAATACTGTAATCAACATATACTTCAAAGACCCTAATGGGAAAATTGTTGGCAACAGAATACTCATATTCCACCATTGCCTGCTGATATAGATTATTAACCACTGTTTTTATGATTACATTGGCCTTGGTTCTATATAACAAATTAAGCTTATCTACTACTAAGGCGAATTCCTCAGAATAAAACTTAGGGTATTTAATAGTATATGTCAGTAATTTACTCTCTTTATAATACAATTCTTGATGTAATATACGTTCCTCAACCTTAAGGCTATATTCAATCATTGTCCAACACCCTATAAAATTATAAAATTTCTATACATTTATATGACCAGAGTATTAATGATATTCATACTCTGGTCATATAATAGGGTATTATCTTACAGGACATACCCCTGTCTCACATTCTTGATCAATTATCTCACTTTCCTCAGCATCCTCTAGCTGTGCTAGCAGGTTAAGATCAATAGGCTTAACATTCTTCATTCTCTCTTCGTAATCCTCTTTTGTTGTTGTTTCAAAAGGAAGGAGTGGATAGGTCTCCTCCATTAAAGGTAGGAAGGTAATACCAACAACATAATCAAAGTTCTCATATACCCATTGAGCAACATCATCCCATTCATTATCCCTAACATGAATTGTAATGGATGTATTATGGTCTGACCAGTTTTTCATAGATAGCTTATATAGCTCAAGCTGTTCAATGGCGCCAACATCATACTTTGTTCTCCCCTTAGGAGCCTTCACAGGAAACTCAATAACCTTAATAGTACAATTCTCATCAGTTTGACCATTTTCATTGTGAATTGGATAGCTTCCCTGTTTCTCAATCATTTTGTATAGAGGGTCAGTAGTTGATATACGAATTCTTCTTATATAGTAATGAGAATGAGGATAATGAATTCCTGGGCTTACGCTAGGAAGGTTTGACAGGCTACCCTCTGGCTTTATTGTTGTCATAAGGTCTGGTGGGTCAATTCCTAGCTCATGACAATAACGTTCTCCCTCTTCACGTACCACTTCTCTCATATGACGAAGCAAAGCTGATAGCTCTTTATAGGTCATATTGGTTTTATTCACCATATCCATCATGCCAGTTAGTGATACTCCAACTATCCTATCCTCTTGCATTACCTTATTCCATGCAGGCAGCTCAACATCAACTAATGTCATACGAATAGCATTACGAATTGATAAGCGTAATACCTCAGATAAACCATCGACATCAAGGGTGTTGCCATTAACAAAGGCCATCAAATTATTAGTAGTCAGATTACAGCACTGCTTAGACTGTAAAAGTATCTCGCCACATGGATTACATCCCCTAAATGTAGGCTTTCTTCTAATTGCTTCAGAGCCGTTGATAAAGCCAGGTTCACCATTAACCTTAATAGAATTAATAATTTCCTTTATTCTCTCCAAGGAGGGGCGGTGGGTATAAAGTATTGAGTTATTACTCATCTTTCTATGGGATATCTCCTTATCCTCTAGCCACTGGCCATCTACAACTTTATATATATTTCTCTTGGCATTAATAACTTCATCATCATCTTCGTCGCAGATAACCATCATTGCACTTCTTCTTACACCACCAGAAACCACATTTTCACTGATTATAGTAGCAGCATCTAATATATCAATGGATCTTAATATTCCATCCTCTCTGTTATTAAATACCTTGTTGATCTTCTCAAACATCTTCTGTATAGATTTGTGTCCGGAGGCTCTTCCTCCGAAGCGTTTTAACCTTTCCCCCTCAGGTCGAACATAGCTGTAATCAATGATAACTTTTCTAATTTCCTTATATTCCTTAGCTGTAACAATCTTAAAGTAGGTACTTAGGGCTTCACACCAGCCCTCTTTACTGTCTCCAACCTTCAAAGTTATAACAGAGGGATCCTTGGCATCAATAATCTTCTTTGTATGTTCCATATCTTCTTTAGAAGTCACTGAACGAACATATCCTTCATATACAGATTCCACAGTAAGCTTTCTAACAGCAGGAAACTTACTAATTATCTCTTTATCTATTCTAATTCCAACACCACTGCCAACCATAAGTAGATAGAACACATCCACCAAATCCTGAAGACTTTCTATATTAGTAAAAGCACAATTGTAATTAGATAATGGATACTGCCTAACCACCTCAGTTCCACCCATATACAGAGTTCTTCCAGAGGTGAATGTTCTTAGGTTATATAAGTTATCAAATAATTCTTGGGCCTCTTCCTTTGCTTCATCCCAATCGATAGGAATGTTATTCTTCTTCTTAAAATCGATCTCAAGTCCAAGATTATATTCTGTTGTACGAAGCACAGTCTCATACCATGTCTCTCTTCTTTTTTTATTGGCTAGATATCTTGAATAGGTTCTAAGATAGACAAACTCACCAATAAGGCTAAGAGGAGTCTTAGTACTTCTATAATTTTCTAAAAATTCATCACTTAATAATTCCTTTGATAGTAGTTCTCTTGATAATAGTTGTTCCATATCAATCCCCATACCTTTCTTCATCTCCCGTAAACTAGATTATTTACATTCCATGCCAATAAGTAGATTAACTCTATGTAATAAGCATAACCACTATATGTTGTATGTAACATTATATATTGAACACTATATGTTGTCAAATTGTATTTTTGTGTTATTGTTTTCACAAAATACAATCCTCCTATTACGTCTTATTCTTGTTAGTAATTTAGGTATGAAAAATCCCTCAAAGTAGTATATTTAATTCTATCGTCTACTATTGAGGGACTATATATTATTGACAATATAAGATTACTGTTACAGGCTCTGGAGAACTAGATGGGTTTTTATGCCTCTTGGATTTTTTACACATTTTGATCCTTTAAGTCCTAAGCTAAATGGAGCGAGTTTCAACGAATCTCGCTCCATCTTTTATAAATAAACTACATAATAAAGGATATCTATAGT
>DUNS01000135.1 GCA_012839235.1 Clostridiales bacterium | reverse complement strand
TTGTCATAAGAATCGGTCCGTTAAAGCTTGCAAATTCTTCCTTTTGCTTCCACCATGCATTACCGTAATTTCCTACAAAGTTATCATACTTCTTAAACTCTGGATAGTAGTGAGCAGGAAGCATCTCAGAGTGTGTATAAATGTCAACTCCTGAATCCTTAGATTGCTCTAAAAGCTGCTCAAGATCTTTTAAATCATGTCCTGATACAAGAATACCAGGTCTTGCTCCTACCCCAATATTAACCTTGGTGATTTCAGGATTTCCGTAGGTTCCTGTGTTAGCAGAATCAAGTAGTGCCATACCATCTACACCATATTTACCTGTTTCTAAGGTAAGAGCGATTAGTTCATCTATACTTAGGCCGTCGTTTAATGTAGCATTTAGAGCCTTTTGCATAAATGCACTGATGTCCTCGCTGTCATATTTTAATTCATTAGCATGCTTCATATAAGCTGCCAAGCCCTTTAATCCATAGGTGATTAACTCTCTTAGGCTTCGAATATCTTCATTCTCTGTATTAAGAATACCGACTATAGTAGACTTTGCAGCTAGCTCATCTCTAGTATTTGCATCCCATAGAGCTGCTTCTGGAAGAGAAGCCTTATCTGATAGCTTGTTAAGTAAATTGTTTTTAATTCTTAGGGTTTCGAACACTCTCTGATAAAAAATTTCATCATCAAAATTAGCATTTGTAATAGTTGTAAACAGGTTAATAGTAACGTAGTGATTTATCTCTGCAGGAATTTTTACGCCCTGTGCTCGAAGTGTTGTTGTCACTGCGCTTAAGCCCTTTGTTACATAAATTAGTAAATCCTGCATATTTGACAGCTCAGGTGACTTACCGCATACACCAAACTTTGTGCAGCCAGTACATCCTGCAGTTTCTTGACATTGGTAACAAAACATTACATTCTCCATAATTATACTCTCCTCTAAATTTTATTATAATCATTTTTGTTGACTTCGTTATCATGCCATGAGTATAATACAATCATAAGATAAAAAGTGTAGCTATGGCAACAACTATAATAAATCATAAACCGTTTAAGGATTGTGAGACTAGAAGCATATTTTCTGATTGAGTATACAGATAAAGGAGGATTATAATTTGGAACAATATTATTCAGTATTAAAAAAATGTGCTTTATTTCGAGGGGTAGATGAAACTGTTTACCCTCATCTACTGGACTGCATGAATGCTAATGTCAAGCATTATAATGAAGAGGAGTATCTTTTTCTAGCAGGTGATGAAATTAATCAAGTAGGAATTATACTTTCTGGTAAAACACAAATTCAAAAAGAGAATCTAGCTGGGAATAAACATATTATAGCTATATTAGAGCCTTCACATTTATTTGCAGAGGGTATCGTGTGTACAGCAAGTCGTCTATCACCTGTTACAGTTCAAGCTATGGAGGCTTCAGCGGTTTTGCAGATTCCTTATGAGAGAATTATTAAAGTCTGTGGTAATAGCTGTGTATATCATTTGGGACTAATACAGAATATGATGATGGTGCTAGGAGAAAAGAATGTGAATTTAAATTGGAAGCTGGAGCTTCTTACTTTGAAGGGAATGCGTGAGAAATTAGCAAGTTATCTTATAAATGCGTCTGTAAGTAATGGTAGCAAGATGTTTCAAATTCCCTTAAATAGAACAGAGCTGGCAGATTTTCTTAATGTATCTCGTACATCTATGTGTAGGGAGTTGTCTAGGATGAAAGACGAGGGATTAATTGACTTGTATGGAAGAAGCTTTAAAATTTTGGATCAGAAGCGATTGGCACAGTGTTTGGAGTAGGTGGGAAAGACAAGGGGACGTTTCACCCAACAAGACAAGGGGACGTTTCACCTGTCTTCTGAACTCCAAGAAGACAGGTGAAACGTCCCCTTGTCTTGCGTCCCCTTGTCTTTCCCATCTTGTCAACCCATCTTCTGGATTAATCTAAATACTTGTTCAGCTGTAGCC
>DUNS01000134.1 GCA_012839235.1 Clostridiales bacterium | reverse complement strand
AGAATTTCATACAAATATTATTCTTGTTCAATATTTTGTTTACCAATATAAAAAATCGACCAGAATACTTAAGGTATTCTGGTCGATTAGAGTTCATTGCAACATTATTTTAATCTTCCATAAGAAGATAGGTTAACAAGCCAATTAATTACGAATTAAAAACTCTTATACATTTCTTTCTTTGCACCACATACTGGACATTTATCAGGAGCCTCATCAAGAATAGTATGCCCACAAATTGGACAAACATGTACAGATTTTAACTCCATATCTTTTCCTTCCCTAGCAGCGTCCTGAGCTTGTCTAAATAAATCTACGTGACATTTCTCTGCCTCTAAAGCAAAATGGAATGATCTCTCAGCCCCCTTTTCTCCTTGGAACTGTGCAGCATTCAAATAAACAGGATACATCTGATCAACCTCATGAAGCTCACCATTAATAGCTCCCTGTAAGTTATCAACTGTCTTAGCTGTACCAAATACACCACCAGCTGTTACTGTAAAATCATCAGCGTTACCACCAATTTCTTTGAAATGGTTGTCAGCATGAACCCTTTCAGCATAGGAGATAGCTACAAAAAGCTTAGCTATATTTTTAAAACCCTCTTTTTCAGCCATAGTGCTCCACATAAGATATCTCATATGGGCCATACTCTCTCCACCATAAGCGGAATGTAAAAAATCATTAGTCATTACATTATTAACTGCCATAATTTACCTCCTATAATCATATCATAAGTTTTTAGATTAACCTCGGACTAATCTGCTTATACGTGTATATTATACCATGTTTTAGAATTTTTATCACCAATAAATGAATCCAATCTCAAACTTATAAGACTTGCCCTTCTTTCTCTGATTAGTCAATCAATCCTTGCTCTTTAAGGAAATCATTAGCCACCTGTCTAGGTTGCCTCTGAAGCTCATCAACCTGATAGTTTAGTTCAACCATAACATCATTGGTCAAAACCTCACTTAGTTCAGCCAAAACGCTCTCAATTTCGGGATATTCATTTATCAATCCACTTTTAAGAAGAGGAACAGCATAATATGGTGGGAAGAAGTTCTTGTCATCCTCAAGCTGTACCAAATTAAACTTTTTCATTAGTCCGTCTGTGGCAAAAGCATCTGTCACATCAGTTTCTCCGTTATCAATGGCAAGATACTTATTTGCTCCATTAATTCCCACTTCTTTTCCAAAGGAAAATCCATAATGATCTACAAGTCCGATGATACCATCATCTCGGTTTAAAAATTCCAATGAGGAGCCAATGGTCAGCTTATCTGCAACATTTGCTAAATCAGAAACGGTCTTGAGGTTATACTGACTGGCTGTATCTGGTCTTACAGCCAATATATAAGTATTATTAAAAGCAAACTGTTTTAGCAAATCAATATCATATTGCTCTTTAAGGACTTCTTTACTTATTTTGTATACCTGTTCCATATCACTGTTTGGGGGATACCCTAGAGTATCACCATATATAGTACCTGTATATTCTAAATACATGTCAACATCACCAGATTTAACTGCATTAAATACAACCTGGGTACCACCAAGATTGTCTTTTCGTATAACATCTATGTCAGTTCTATCCTCAATCATGTCCGCCATCAAATGTACAACTACAAACTGCTCTGTATAATCCTTACCACCAATGGTAATTACCTTCTGGGATTTATCAAGGCTTCCAACCCAGTTAGATATATACATTACAACTAAAAGTGCTGCTATGGCACCCAGTACCACCCTTTGAGTTTTCCTAGACTTTATTACCTTTTCTTTGCTAACTACATTATTAGTTTGTAGACTGATTGGCGTTACAAGTTTTTCAACCATACCAAATATAAAGTCTACCACAAGTGCTAAAATTGCTGCAGGAATAGCTCCTGCTAGAATTTGACCGTTATTAGTAGTACTAATTCCTGAGAAAATCAGAAAACCAAGTCCACCTGCTCCAATAAATGCAGCCATTGTCATGAGACCTACAGCTGTAACAGAGGATATTCTAACTCCTGCCATAATTACTGGAAGTGCTAATGGTATCCTTACTTTAATAAGTATCTGCATTTTAGTTAGACCAATGGCTTTAGCCGATTCTAATGTATCCTTATCAATACTAGTGATACCAGTGTATGTGTTTTTAATAATTGGCAATAGTGAATAAAGTATAACAATAACAACAGCAGGCAGCGAACCAATCCCAAGAAGGGGTATTGCCAGTCCTAAGAGTGCCATAGATGGTATCGCCTGTATCAAGTTGGCAAAACCTACAACACACCTACTTATTTTTCTAAAATAACTTATTAGTACGCCAAGTGGCACTCCAATCAATACTGCTAGTCCTACAGCAATCGTAGTCAATAATATATGCTCTTTAGTTAGATTTAGCACTTGTTCAAAATTAGATAGGGTATATTCTAATATATTCATTTATAACTCCTCCTCTTCTAGATACTGTTCACTCAAAGTCGTGATGAGAGTGCTCTGAGTTACTAAACCAAGGAGTATGCCCTCTTCATTAATAACCGGAATTTCAGATATATTATTTTCCTTAATAACTTGTAGTATTTCTACAACAGAGTCCTTTGGACCAACATACGCAAAGTCCCTTATCATAATATCTTCTACACTAATCGTTCTATCTTTAGATTTTGAAATTTGCTTTGGCTTAACAATTCCTAGCATTTTTCTATTTTTCTTTTCAACTACAATCAGGCTATTTACCTTATTAGAACGCATCTTATCCAAGGCTCTTGAGAGTGATAAGTCACCGTAACAAGTTACGATATCATCAATCATGATATCCTTTGCCCGAATATATTCAGGGGATTCCCATATACGATTTTTCCCCACAAATTCTGTAACAAAATCATTGGCTGGATTCTTTAGAATATTTTCTGGTGTATCGTATTGAATTATTTCCCCTTTATCCATAATGCAAATCTTATCTGCAATTTTTATAGCTTCACTCATATCATGGGTTACGAATACGATAGTTTTTTTGACTTTTGATTGAAGACTTACTAACTCTTCCTGTAAAGAATTTCTTGTGATTGGATCTAGCGCAGAAAATGGCTCGTCCATTAGAATAATTTCAGGATCTAGGGCAAAGGCTCTGGCTACGCCGACTCTCTGCTGTTGACCTCCAGATAACTCGTTGGGATATCGATCAAGAAACGAATCATCCATACCCACCATATCCAACAATTCTGCCGTCCGCTTTGTAATTTCTTCTTTAGGCTTTTCCTCAGCATGGGCGATAATCTCAATATTGTCACGGATTGTCATATGTGGAAAAAGTCCCGTTTGCTGTATGACATATCCGATATTTCTTCTTAACTTGATTTTGTCTTTCTTAGATATATCTTCATTATTGATGGTAATGGTTCCAGATGTGGCTTTGATTAGTCTATTAATCATTTTTAAAGTAGTCGTCTTACCACAACCACTTAGGCCAATCAGGACTACCAAATTGCCCTTTTCAATTTCAAAAGATATGTCTTTTAATACTGTTGTGTTTTTGAATTTTTTGCTTACTTGCTTAAATTCGATCATTAAATTCCTCCATTATTTTTTAATACAGTTAATTAGTATATACTATAATGGTTTTTCACACAAATACTCAATAAAACTCCAACAAAAAAAAACATTATATTTAGTGTATAGTCGGGAAAATTTTGTAGCATTCCCACAATATATCATCATAAAACTATACACATTAATAATAATGCTATATTTTTTTTAATATTTCAAAGTATAATTTGTCTTTTTTATACAAAATTTATTTTTTTCTATCTTTCAGCTGATATGGCTTTAATCCGATGAACAAGCATTTCTATAGCCACATCATTTAATCCACCTCTAGGAATAATTAAATCTGCATACTTCTTATATGGTTCAACAAATTGCTCATGCATTGGTTTAACTGTGTTTGTGTACTGCATTATTACAGATTCAAGACTTCTTCCCCGTTCATTAACATCCCTGATTATTCTACGAATTAGTCTTTCGTCTGCATCAGCATCAACAAACACCTTAATATCTAACAAGTCTCTAAGATCTGAATTCTCAAAAATCAAAAACCCCTCAACAATAATTACTTTGGCAGGATTTACTTTCACCGTCTCATCAAGCCTTGTTTGCTTAGTATAGGAGTAAACTGGTCGTTCTATTAACTTACCCTGCTTAAGACTTCTTATATCCTCAATAAGACGCTCAGTATCAAATGCATTAGGGTGATCATAATTAAACTTAGCTCTTTCCTCCATTGTTAGATCATCGTGGGGAAAATAATAAAAATCATGACTTAGAAGTTCAACACTATCATGACATACTTCCTTCAAACGATTTGCCACTGTTGTTTTACCAGAGGCTGATCCTCCAGAAACCCCTATTACTACGCTATTACTCATATTTATCTCAATCCTTTCCTGTCAAAGTAAGTCCCAAATACTTACGTAAAATGTAAAGGGATTTTAATAATATTATGTATGATTTACCTAGAATTTAAAAATTGCTGTAGATATCCTGACAGCTCCTTAGCCGCCATTTTATGGGCTCTTATTCCAGGATGATTTCTTGCCCCCACTGTCTCCTCAGTTGTATCAGGAAGTTGAAAAACAGAAACCTTAGTATCTCCTGAGCTCTTTCTATAATTATCTACTCCACGATAGATTGCTGGCATCAAAGGAATTCCACGCATTCCATATGCCCAAACAATCTGAGCTTTATTATTATAGCATCTTAGCTTTTTAACAAAATTTTCTACAGCTAATTCGAATGCTTTTACATCATCTTCGTTAAAGGTTCCATCTTCATTGAGCCTTTGCTTAAAGCTCAAGCCGGTATCATTATCCTGCCATCCTGGGCTGTAAAATGCACTAGCATCATTAGATCCAAGATTTACTACAATAATATCTGGCTGCCAAGCCTTAAAGTCATTATCTTCAAAAGCACCTAATTCCATATTACCCTTACCATTTAATACACCACAGATCTTTTCATAATTCTTAGGCATATTGAGGTTGGGATTATTATTCCAACTACAAAGAACTCCCCAGCCGCTTTGTGACAGTATCCTATAATCTGCATTCAGAGCCTTTGCCGTCATTGAAGCATAGTTATCAACAGCACTAAACCACATCGAAATCCAATCTTTCTCTTCTATCGCTCCGAAGACCCCTTCCCCTGAGGTAATGCTATCTCCTATAAATTCTATTGCATAGGGTTTATTCTCTATAGGAAGGAATTCTCCATCAAAGTTAACTTTATGTATTTGTAAACGGTTAGAAGGATCATCACTCATGGCCTGTACATCTCTTATTATTTTTACATTCTTTATAACATTAGCTGTCATACCACGAAATACAGGTATCCAATATCGACCACAAGGAAGCATCTGCCTACTAACAGGTGCCTCATTTATTAGTATACTGACCCAGGGCTCATAGTCCTCATAGTCAACTTCAACTTCAACCCACAACTCGGACCCCTTTGCATTTAACTCAAGAAAACTTCCTGTCCAGAATAATGTTAATGGATCAAGCTTATCCGTAGTTCTACCATGTACTTTTAAGTTGTCAATTTCTGATAGGGAATATTCCCTTAAACTAAGATTCTTTTTCATAAATTATTCAACTCCTCCATATTTTCTCGTAATATGCGTACTTTGGACCCAGGGCACAAATATGTCCAATTCTCATTTTGTAAATATAGCATAGCTTTTATTCTTTTACAATAGCCCTAATTTTTTATAAGCATATATTAAAAGTGTATAAATAAAATTATACCTTCATCCACATGTAGGCAGCTTTTGATGAAAGGGATATATTTTAAAGAAAGGATCTCTATATGTATAATAAAT
The DNA here is from genome assembly GCA_012839235.1 of Clostridiales bacterium. GTDB lineage: Bacteria > Bacillota > Clostridia > Lachnospirales > Lachnospiraceae > Mobilitalea. Next base: position 19,739 of record DUNS01000134.1, on the reverse strand, counting down.
ATTATTCTAATCTTCACAACAATCACTATCGTCGCAACCAAAGGGAAGACGGATTGATGGATTATGGTCCCTTACCAATTGTACTTAATATGGAAGAAGCCGCCGAGCAAAATACTAATTTTAGAACTGCCCTATGGACAGGTAACTATCTTCAGCTTACTTTGATGAGCATTCCTGTGGGAGGAGAAATAGGCTTAGAGGTTCACCACTATACCGATCAGTTTTTACGAGTTGAAGAAGGTGAAGGATTGGTTATGATGGGTACTAATAAAAACAATCTTAATTTTCAAGTAAGTGTATGCGAAGATTATGCATTTATAATCCCTTCAGGAACATGGCATAATGTATTTAATACTGGTAATTATCCTCTAAAACTGTACTCTATATATGCTCCACCAGCTCATCCCCATGGTAGAATACAAGAAACTCCTCGGGATGCTGATCACGATCATTAATCCATAAAGAATGAACAGGCCTATACTTTTACAACTTCACAAACTGTAAGTACCTCATCTTCAACTGTAAAGCGAACATCAAATCCCGAAAAATAAAGACCATATATGCGATTAGAATCATTCTGATATGATGGACGAGGATCATGGGATAAGGTATCTATGAGAGCTTCTCTTTTATCATGTGGGATAAATTCAATCCAATGGTCAGGGATAATAACTTCAAGCTCAAAACCATCAAGATTATCAACATATCCTCCAATTGCATCAGAGTGACAATCAGTATAAGTAAGATAAGGTTTTATATCATAAATAGGAGTGTTGTCCATAATATCAGCACCAGAAACATGAATAAGTGGACCTAAGTCAGGATGAATTTCTACACCATCTAGTTTAACCGAAGAAAGGCCAATTGGATTAGGCCTATATGGCGATCTGGTGGCAAAAACACCCATTCTAGTATTGCCCCCCAATCTCGGGGGCTTTACCATAGGGGACCATGTTTCTCTAATAGCTTGGGAAAACTCCCATATAACCCATATATGGGAAAAACCCTCCAAGCCACGAATAGCATCTGGGTTACGAAATTCCGGCTCCAATACAATAGTTCCCTTAAGTGACTTTACCAAACCACTTTGCCTAGGTATTCCGAATTTACTAGGGAAATCAGTTTTAATACGACCTATATATTTAATTGAGCGACTATTATTATTGTCATTATACATTTAATATACATGCCTCCCGTCAAAATCTGTAGACTTTATACATATTCTTAGCATAGGGATTTTAGTCCCTTAGGAAGCTCCATATATCTTCACTAAATTGATCTCCAATATAGCTTCTTCCTGTTTGCTGCTTATCAAGATAATCTCTTCTTATTTGTTCACCTACATCAATTATATCTTCTTTTAATTCCTTGGCTGTAAGTCGTCTGCCTCCATAGCCTAGGATAATTAACTGCTCTAAGGCGTCGGATGTTGCTACCGTAACATTATGCTTTCTAGTTAGTTCATTGGTTACCTTTTCTATATAGGCGTCTGCTGTTTCTGCCTCCTTGGTATAGACCACATGAATATTATGATACTCTTGTACTTCCCCTACTCCTCCCTTAACCTTATAAGCATCAAAGACCAGAATAATATTAATCTTTCTAAATCCTTGGTAATTACTTAATATATCCATAAGCTTGCTTCTGGCTCCATCAAGATTATCCTCAGCAAGTTCTTTAAGCTCCTCCCATGAAAATATTATATTATAGCCATCAACTAGGAGATATTCTTCCTTTACTTCCTTATTTACTGGTACTACCTTTGATGGATTGTTTCTTTCAGTTCCAAGTACTCTATGAGGACTTTGTACTCTACGAGGACTTTCATATCTTTGCTTTATTGGGCCAAAGGTACGGGTAAATATTGCCTCTAGCTCTTTATCCTCTTGTATGGAACTCTGAACATCTCCACCAGTCCTACTCTTCTTCGGACTATTTATTGGTCTATTAACCAGGGTATCATCCTTATTGATATTATCATTATCTTCATTATCATTATTAGCAGGCAATTTCCATCCACTATCCAAATGCTTATAATCATCGACCTTGTCCCATTCGACAATAAAGCCTACTCCATGGGAGCAAAACACTGAGCTGGTAGGATTATCCAAATCTCCTTCGCTGTCATAACCTATTGCCTCAATAATTTCCTCCTGATTGTGACATGGCTCATATCCTTTTAAGGTACAAAATAGCTTTCCTCGTCCTCTGGAATATGCCCTAAGCTCATTATGATAGTCTCCCATGGTTGCTACAGGAGCACTACCTACTAAAACTGACATTTCCCCTTTAATCTCTGGAGGAAGAAATTCACCATTCATTCTCTGGAGATCAGTCATGGCCCTTCCAACCATCTCAGATGGAACTTCTAATTTAAAACTATAATATGGTTCAAGAAGGATACTTTTAGCCTTCTTTAATCCTTGTCTTACTGCCCTATAGGTGGCCTGTCTAAAATCCCCTCCTTCAGTATGCTTAAGGTGAGATCTGCCAGTTATAAGGCTTATCTTCATATCAGTTATAGGGGAACCAGTTAGGACTCCTAGATGTTCCTTTTCTTCTAGGTGGGTCAGAACAAGTCTTTGCCAGTTTCTTTCTAGAACATCTTCACTACACTTTGTAGAAAACTCCAATCCACTTCCCGCCTCATTAGGCTCCATAAGGAGATGAACCTCAGCATAATGTCTAAGAGGCTCAAAATGTCCTATTCCAATTACAGGTTCAAGTATAGTTTCTTTATACACAATATTACCTGGACCGAACTCAATATCAACTCCAAATCGTGAGGATATCTGCTTCTTCAGGATCTCAACCTGAACTTCACCCATAAGCTTTACATGAATTTCTTGTAATTGCTCTGACCAGATAATCTGTAGCTGTGGATCCTCTTCCTCCAACTCCCTTAGCTTTGAGAGCATGGCAAATTCATTGGTTTCAGGCGGTAATATAATTTTATAATTTAGAATAGGTTCAAGTAATGGAATGTCGGATCCCTTTTCAATACCAAGGCCTTCCCCCGGGTATGTATTAGTAAGACCTGTAACCCCACATACAGCACCTGCTTTTACTTCCTCAACTGTATCATATCTGTCACCGGAATAAATTCGTATCTGATCAACCTTCTCTTCCCAAGCATCTGAAGATTTATCTGTTTTACTATTTGATAAAGCCATTTTGACCTTAAGGCTTCCTCCAGTAATCTTCATATAGGTTATCCGATTTCCTTGATCATCCCTTGAAATCTTATAAACCTTAGCCCCAAAATCCTCAGGATAGGTGGGGCTTTTTACAAATCGCTCTAATCCATCAATAAGGATATCAATCCCTTCAATTTTAAGGGCAGAGCCAAAATAGCAGGGAAATATCTTTCTCCTTGAGATAAGATCAGCAATATCAGACGTCTCAATAACCTCTTCCTCTAGATACTTCTCCAGCAAGGCTTCATCAGACATTGCCACATTTTCCATAAAAGTTCTGCTTGTATAGTCAGTGGAAAAATCCACACATCCTTCACTTAGTTTATCCTTTAACTCCCCAAGCAATAATAACTTGTCCGTTCCTTCCATATCCATCTTATTAACAAATATAAATGTAGGAATATTGTATCTTCCAAGTAACTTCCATAGTGTCTCAGTATGGCCCTGTACACCATCACTTCCACTTATAATTAAGATTGCATAATCAAGTATCTGTAATGTCCGTTCCATTTCAGTTGAAAAATCAACATGACCAGGAGTGTCTAGCAAAGTCACCTCTAAATCCTTAGTTGTAAATATTGCTTGCTTAGAAAATATGGTGATACCCCTTGCTCGCTCTATCTCATTGGTGTCTAAAAATGTATCCCTGTGATCTACCCTGCCTAATTTTCTAATACTTCCCGTCTTATATAGTATGCTTTCTGCCAGAGTTGTCTTTCCTGCATCAACGTGAGCAAGAACTCCAAGGACTAATCTATTCATTCATAATCTCCTGTATTTTATAATAAACTAAAGTTATGCTAGCTATAAAAGGCCGAACAATCAGCCTTATCTAATATTTTATACTGAATTAGACTATCAATCAAGCTATAACTCCAAGAATAAGCAGATTAGTCCTTAATAAAAAACAATTGTCAACTATTTATTAATTTATAGTTGACAATTGTTTTTTATTAATATATACTCATTCTTAGTTTTACTAATACCTTATGACAGGAGAAACGATAATGAACAAATCAAAAGCATACCAATTAGCTATTATCGGAATTGTGGCAGCAGTTATATCAATTCTAGGTCCCCTCTCCCTTCCTATTGGGGTTATACCAATATCCTTAACTACCTTTGCAATACTTATAGCAGTTTATTCTTTGGGGATGAAAAAAGGTACCATAAGTGTTCTTATATACATATTGCTGGGTCTAGTAGGTCTACCGGTATTCTCAGGCTTCTCCAGTGGACCAGCAAAGCTTTTAGGACCAACAGGAGGCTACATTATAGGCTATGTGTTCATGGCCCTAGCAGCTGGTTTCTTTATTGATAGATTTTTTGATAAATGGTATCTATGTTTTATAGGTATGGTTATAGGTACTGCTTTTTGTTATGGTATTGGTACTACATGGCTATCATATCAAGCAAATATGTCCGCAAGTGCAGCTCTAGCTGCAGGAGTAATCCCCTTTATACCTGGTGATCTTTTAAAGATTATCATTGCTTTAATCATTGGACCTCAGATCCGCAAGAGATTAATTAAAGCAGATTTATTTAACTGATCTATATTATCTTTTTGAACTTAAGAAATGGGGATATAGTTTCCCAAATATATATTGCTACAATTGCAACAATTGCAATCCATATACTTCTTTCTAACCACATAAGGACATTTTCATATGATATGCCTAATATCCTAGAAATTGTTGCAAAAAACTCCATGTTAAATATTGACTTGTCATTAAGCATCCCTATTATCAAAACACATTGAGCTCCATTTATAATTGCGCTAAATATTGCTAAGGGCAGATTCCAACTTCCAGCAACAAATTTCCAAATCAAATGAGCCACATAAATAATCGTCAATATCAATATCATTGGAATATATAATTGAAGTCTTTCAATGTTTAGTAATGAAGTTATATCTAAAGAACCATTATCTCCATGTAAATATATAGCGATTAGTTGTGGCTTTAGTATTATTAACACTGTAAATAAAATTGTCAAAAACATAGAAAATCCTGTCTCAACCCTTGATATCTTTCTTGAATTGTTAACAGGTGCTTCTGGAAGTTCATCTGGTGTCCATTCTTTTTTTGCAAATGGTAATCCTCCAGTTGCAACTCCAGATCTTTCAAGTATAACAAAGATTATAGTTACCCAAGCAGCTCCCTGTAATGTTCCTTCAAATATAGCAGATATCAATGCACCTATCATATTACCAATATCAGAATATAAATACCCACTAGTTTGTGGTTCAATTATCCATGAAATTGCTTCTAAGCTTAAGAATACTGCAATACATATTCCTACAACCATCTTAAGAACATATATATAACTGTCGTAATAACTTGGTCCAATTAAATATCTCTTTTTCGTATTATATTCACTGGCAAGTTCCCAGGGATTTCCCAATTCTACTAATACTTTATATACCTCATCCTCACTTGGATTATCAGGTAACATCTCTTCAATATTACTTTTTAACTCTTTTCCAACATCCTCCCTAGCCTCTTCTGGTAGATAGCTGGTAACTGCATAAATATATCTATCGATTAATTTCATCCCTGTTATCCTCCTTAATCATTTCTTCTAAAGCCTTAGAAATCCTTCTCCACTCTTTTTTCAACTCTTCATAAACAAGCTTACCTTCATCACTTATAATGTAAAATTTTCTTGGTCTACTCTCACTTGTATCCCATTGGCTTTTTAACAGTTTCTGCTTCTCTAGTCTCCGTAGCAATGGATAGAGTGTTCCTGCTTCTATAGGAGTATTATTCTCTTCTAACTTCTGTACCAGGGAATATCCATATTCTGAAGTATTAAGCTGGCTAAGTACTAATAATACAAGGGTCCCTCTCTTAAGTTCCACCGTCAGAGAGTTTATAATATCATTGTTGATACTCATCTAATCACCTACTATCTCTTAAAATATCGTAAGTTACTCCTGCCATTTCTTATGTTAAATTCATATAGACTAATTTTAAAATTATTATACTGTACATCATACACTATTGTCAATCTCTTATTATTAATGATTTTAAATTATATTATTATATATTTGAAGCCTTTATAAGCAAAAAAAGAGTTTGCGTAAACAAACTCTCTGGGTCTTCTCTAATGTTCTCTAATATTTCATATTTCTATATAACCTTACTTAAAACCTCCCCTATACTATCATTAAAGCTTAGTAAGGCCCTTTTATCATACTGAGTTTCTGATTTATTAATAAGTATTAGCTTATCACCTCTGTAGTAATCAACTAAGCTAGCTGCAGGATAGACCCTAAGTGAAGTACCTCCAATAATAAAAACATCACAATTGCTTATATAATACAAAGCCTTATCAATTGTATCACTATCTAACCCTTCCTCATAAAGAACCACATCTGGCTTAACGATTCCCCCACAACTATCACAATATGGAAGATCAGTCGCATCAATAATATAGTCCAAGTCAAAGAATTTATGGCATTTCATACAGTAATTTCTATATACGGAGCCATGAAGCTCCAGGACATTAACAGAGCCAGCCATCCCATGTAGATCGTCAATATTCTGAGTAATAACCGCCTTAAGTTTTCCTTGCCTTTCAAGTTCTGCTAAAGCCAAGTGAGCTTTATTGGGTTTAGCTTCCTTATAAATCATGTTAGATTTATAGTATTCATAAAACTCCTTTGTATGATCCATAAAAAACGTATGACTTAGCATATATTCCGGTGGATATTTAAATTGGCTCTTTGTTTTATATAGACCAGAATTTGAACGAAAATCAGGAATATTGCTTTCTGTTGATACTCCAGCTCCTCCGAAAAAGACAATATTATTACTTTCATCAATTATACTCTTTAATTTCTCAATATCCACTTATACTACCTCCATATATATCCTATAAATCAATTTTCTTATTCCAATTATGGAAATCATCCTTCCATATAAACAATTCCTTTGGTTTATCTTCCATAATATTATCTTGATTATAACATATATAAAAGGAGATAAGCTAATGTGTCTTATCTCCTTTTATATGCTTTTTATATGTTTTCAACTTACTTTTCTCTATCCTTTATTATCTGAAAATTCAAATTGCTATTGTCATATATATCCCCAGCCTGTGCATTTGTAATTCTGTTGTTTCTTATAGTAGCATTACCAACAGTCTCTCTTCCAATCTCAATTCCATAAGTCCCACATCCATTTATATTATTATCTTCAATAATCATATTTTCTAAAAGGCCTTTATTATAGAGTGAGACTCCCTGATATGTACTATCTTGTATTTCATTATTTCTTATAATGCAATTGGCTTGATTAGGATAATTCTCTACAGTATTAATCCATATAGCACCATAATCAACATTGATATTATTCTCTCTGCTACCACACCTTTCCAATTTATTGCCTTCAATAAGAATAGTACCTTCAAAAACCTTAGGCTTAAAATTTGTACTTATATTAATTCCACCACCAAAGCATATGGTATCCTTGAGCCAGTTACCCTTGATAACCATATCTTTACCCCCATATAGGGCAATATTATTAGCTAGCCATGGCAGAGATACAGTGTTATAAATGATCTTATTATTTACCTCTAAAACCCCCCGATTAAACATTGCAATTCCATCATCCCCTGTATTACGAATATCATTCTGGGTAATGACGCAATTTGACGTTCCACCACATAGGTTTATTCCATCAGCGAATGTGTTACGAATTCGGCAACCAAGCATATTAATACCGTAGGTAACGTCTGCCCATAAGCCTACTTTATAGTGTTCAATCCATAGGTTCTGAATTCTTATATTCTCCATTCCCTTTACAGGTGTTACCATATTAATAGCTGGCGGATCAATCGAATCCTTTCGCTGAGTAACTTCTCCTAGAAGGGAGAAATCATAAAGGGATATATTCCCTGCCCTTATGGTAAATCCCGCCGCATTACCGTGGAGTATGGTATGCCACATTCCTGCTCCTCGGATTGTAATATTATTATCTCTTAATACAAAACCATTGATAAAAACGGGATTTCCTATTTCAAATACTCCAGCAGGAATATATACCTCTTTTTCTAAAGCAATTGCTTCTTCAATACAAGCAGATATAGCTTTCGCATCATCCTGACCATCATCTGCTATCGCCCCATAATCTAGGACATTTAGAGCATTGCCTGGCTGGGCTAAAGGAGCTGATATTTCTTCTGTCTCAATTAAGTCAATAAGATAATATTCTGCTGAGTTACCTGCCTCTTTTATTAGCTTTAATTCTGTCCCTGCCGGATAGGTTTTATCTAGGACCACCCTCACATCATCAAAGAACATGTGAGGACCTCCTTTACTAGCCATGGAAGGGTTATTACTCCATGGGAAATTGCTATAAACCCAGCTATATCTTGAAGTAAGCTCCACCCTCTTTAAATCCTCACCCATATAAAGATTCAGGCTTGAGTTAATTCCCTTCCCATCATCACTGTCAGGAATACAATATCTTATTACTAGAGCGTTAGTATCATTTTTCAGCTTAAGGGAGACATAATCACCTATATCATTAAGGGACACATATCCTCTCCTAGAGGCTTCACTAGCAAATTCTCTGTAGATACGACTATTATTACTTATCACTCCATTAGTATCATAATCCTCAGCTTCATATGAATCATAGGTAACAAAAGCCCCTACACTATTTCTATCTCCCTCTCCCATAATAATGATATTTTCAATATCAAATCCATCATCTATAGAAATACTATTAATTCCCTTGTTCAAATAAGCATTAAACTTATTACCATTAAAAGTTTCTTCTTGGATAACTCCATTAACCATAATGGTTTTATCCTTAAGGCTGTCACCCTTAACTTTTACAGTGTAGACACCATCTTTCCTAACCCCTATACCATAGGTATAAGTATTGTCAAAAACAAAGGCTTCTTCTCTTTCATAAATAGCACCATCAAGATTAAAAATAGGAAGTTTATTGATTATTAATAAAATGACCGTCAAAAATAATAATAAAAAGCATATAAACCCTAGCCATATAATTCTTGTCTTTTTTATGGATTTCATTCTATTCCCTCCTACTATGTAGGTTAAAGTGCATTCCCTAGATATAGAAAAGAGAACTAAGTTAGTATTAATCAGTTCTCTTTTCCAAATTATAATTTATTGTGTAGTTTTATTTTGAGCTTTGATAATTATTATAAGCATCCTTTTGAATTTCCATGAATTCCTCATATTTCATGGCATTTAATGTATCAATATAGGTATCCCATTCTTCATCAACTCCACCCTCAGTAACCCATTTTGCTTGCATTGTAGTTACATATGAATTTATATCAATATATAGGGTTGATAATTCATTTAACTGCTCTGTGGTATAGCTTACATTAGGGAATGCAGGCTTTGCATATTGACTTAAGTCTTTATCTAATTGAAGTTTTAGACCATCACCACTATCTGTAGGGAGGATTACTCTGTCATTAAATCCATCTTCTACATACTTAGGACCAAAATCACGTAGGGAATTAACCCAAGCAAATGTATCCGCTGATTGTCCATCTGTAGGAGGAAGTAATTTGTAATTGTCTCCTTCCTTTTCAAGGGCAACCCCAAAGGAACCATAGAATGTCTGAATTGAAGCATCATCTGTATAGAATTGATCCATCCAGCGAAGTAAGGCACCTGGATCTTCACATGCTGTAGTAATTAGGAATTCATTACGGCTGTAGTTCCAGTGCTCTGGGTCAGAAGATACATAACGCTCCCCATCAGGACCCTGAAGTGCAGGTAAAGCACTGTATTGTGCAGCATTAGGACCGAATGTTGCATCTGCTGTCCATCCTGGAGCTGAACCAACTAGGGGTACATCATTCATTAATTTTGCATCTCTCATAGAAGTATCTTGAGTATAGATTTCAGGATCAATTAATCCTTCCTTATACGCTTTGTGCATCCACTTAATTCCTTCTCGATAGGAATCAAGAGTAGGTAAGAATGCAGGTTCACCATTTTTAATTGTCATTAGGTAAGTGTTATCTGCGCCTATGGTCATTCCAAAAGGTAGTAAGAAGAACATAGTTGAATCTGCATAGCCTTGGCCATAAGGTATCTCATCATTAGGATCTCCATTACCGTTGGCATCCTGCTCTTTAAATGCCTTAAGAACATTGTAAAACTCCTCATAGGTCTGTGGCATTGGCAGGCCTAGATTATCCAACCAGCTCTGATTAATAAACATCTGGTTTGACACAATAGGTCTACAGGGTTTCTTGCCAGGTAATCCATAGATATGACCATCTGATGAAGTAGCAAGAGCCTTCATAGTAGGATCTTTCTCAATGATAGCTTTAAAGTTAGGCATGTTTTCATCAATATAATCATCTAAAGCAATAAATGAACTTTGGTTAGTTGCTATCTCTGCTGCAGAGAAACATATTGATCCTAAGAATGCATCAGGAAGGTCTCCCCCTGCCATTAATACTGCCTTAGTATCTCCCCAATCAGAGTTAAGAATGGTATCCCAATTAATAGTAATACCAACCTTTTCTGCTGCTGAGTCTACAAAGCCCTCATGATAAGCCTCTCCCCAATCTGCCCAACGAACAGTAGCTACTTCAAAAACCTTAGCTTCACTAGACTTGTCATCAGACTTAGCATCAGTTGCACTATCCTTAGTACTTTCCTTGTTAGTATTGGTTGATGTTTTATCATCACTTGCTTTTCCCCCGCAGCCTGTTAATAAAGCCGCCAGCATTGTTACTAATAACAACACACTTATAATTCTTTTTAACATACTTCTCTCCCTTTCCTGCGCATATATATTTTAGCGCAAATAACATACTTCTACAACATAAAGCAATAGCTATTCTTTAATAGCTCCTATCATAACACCCTGATTAAAGTACTTTTGTAAAAATGGATACAAGCACATAATCGGGATGGTAGATACAACAATTGATGCGTATTTCATCATGTCAGATAGTCTTCTAAGTTCTGCAGCCATCTCTCCTGTAGCTGCCCCCAGCAGTGACTGATTTGAAATTAGAATTCTTCTAAGTAATAGTTGTAGTGGTTGTAAAGTCTCATCCTGTAAATATATAAGAGCATTAAACCATGAGTTCCATATACCAACAGCAGTCCAAAGCCCGATAACAGCTATAACAGCCTTAGATAAGGGTAAGGCAAATGATATGAAATATCTTATGGTTCCACAGCCATCTATCTGAGCAGATTCCCAGAGACTTTCAGGTAAGTTACTCCTAAAAAATGTTCTTGCAACGATAATATTATAGCTTGAGACTGAAAATGGTATAATCATTACCCAGATTGAATTAATCAGATTAAAGTCTTTCACTACAAGATAAATAGGAATTAGCCCCCCGCTAATAAACATAGGAATAATATAGTAGACATTTATCCATTTCCTACCCACCATATCCTTTCTAGACATTGCATACCCTGCAGTAATATTAATAAATAAAGCGAATAGTGTCCCTGCAATTGTATAAAAGATGGTATTTCCATAACTTCTCCACAAGCTGGCCTGCTTAAACAATTCCTTATACCCATCCAAAATCCACTTCTTAGGCCACAACCACACCTGCCCAGTTGCCACATCTGCTGGATTACTAAATGAAGCTATTATGATAAACCAAAGGGGGTATATAATTGCTAAAATCATAATTACAGCAATACTATGGATGATAATATCAAGAATTCTTTCTTGTAGACTTTTTTTAATCTTTCTTCTTTGCTTTTTCATATAAAAACCATACCTTTCTTCTATATCAGACTGGTATCTGTAGTTTTCTTAGAAAACCAGTTTACGACCAACAATACCAAGAGATTAACCAATGTGTTGAATAGTCCAATTGCAGTAGATAAACTATATTGAAAGCTCTGCAAACCAACCTTGTATACATATGTAGATATAATCTCGCTTCCCATGGCATTTTGAGTGTTTTGTAAAAGAAGGACCTTTTCAAAGCCAACACTTAAAATTCCTCCAGCCCGTAGTATTAGCAATATCATGGCTGTAGGTAGAATCAATGGCAAATCAATGTAGCGAATCTTCTGTAATGTAGAAGCACCATCTATGGTGGCGGCTTCGTAATATGTAGGATCTATAGCAGATATTGCTGCCAGGTAGATAATACTATCCCATCCTAAATGCTGCCAGATGTCACTCCATACATAGACATGTTTAAAGGCAGTGGAACTGGCCATAAAATTAGGAATTTGCAGGCCAAATATCTTGCAAAAATTAGCCATAATTCCACTGCTAGGAGATAGAAAGATAAGTATTAGCCCACACATTACCATGGTGGAAATGAAGTGGGGCAGATAGGTTGTAACCTGAAAAAACTTCTTGAATTTCTTATTCCTTATCTGATTACAAAGTATAGCTACTGCAATCGGTAAAGGAAAACCAACTAAAATTCCGTAAATGCTGATTGATAAAGTATTCTTTATTGTTAGACCAAATTGATATGAATTAAAGAACTTAATAAAATGTTTAAATCCAACCCAAGGACTTCCCATTATTCCTAATCCAGGTGTATAGTCTTTAAAGGCTATAATAAGACCATACATAGGTATATAAGCAAAGCAGAACAAAAGCACTGCTGAAGGAAGTAAAAGGATATATAATGGAATACTCTTTTTTAATCCCTTAATAATATTTGACTTCTTTTTCATTTCACTCTCCATCCTGCTGCCTTTGCAGCAATCTTCTTTTCACACTACAGCCTGGATGATGCTACTATGCCTCATCTCAAAAACCGAAAGAATGGCTCCTTTGCTATTCTTTTTATGGCTCCCATTCTTTTTGTAAAACTATTCCCTTTGGTGAGAACTTTATCATAATAACCTAATAGCCTATAGAACTATTCCGACTTTTACCTAGCACTTTTTGGATTTTATTCTAAATTTGCTAGAATATATGTGTATGTTCTTATATAATAATGTTAAATATTATGGATTAGTTTTAAACTACGTTTGCAGGTTACGTTGAAAGGCATGGATATTTATATGAAGAGAAAAAGATATAGAGCAAGCCAATCATTGGAGCATTACATAAAAGTGCTTATAGCACTGTCGATACCTATAATTGTTATCAACCTTATAGTTAGTTTTTTTTCAATAATAACTACTAGAGAGCAGAATGTTTCTCATATATCCCAGACAATTAACTTGTATCAAAATGAAACAGTAAGAAAAACTTTAGCAGTTGAACATTTTGTTCGTTGGACTGCCATACATGAGCCCTTGATTGAAATTCTCGAAACCGATGAGGATTATGGAGATCAGATACAAGCTATAGCCACTTTTCGTACAAGAGTAAGTGATAATCAGCATGCAACAGGTAAGGAGTTTCTTTATTTTCTCTATCTAGAGGATCAGGATTTCTTTACAAACTGTTCAGCACTTAACATATCCTATACCGACTATCTAGTATTCAAGAAAGAATTTTTAAAAAAAGTTGAGTCAGGTGAAACCCTTAAGAACAATAATAATTGGAAGATAATTGAGGTAAATGATAAATATTATTTTTATTATATTATCACCTATAAGAATAGAACCTTTATCTCTATGATTTCGGCTAGGGATATTCTTAATCCCCTAGAAGATGTAAAGCTAGGATCAAGCGGCTATATGCTTATGAGAGATAGTAATAATACCACTCTTGCTAGCACAAGATCTGATGGAGAAGCAAAACCTCGTAACTCTATATTCTTAAGTCCCTTAACTTTCGAATATGAGGATTCTAATCTACCCTTTAGCTTAGACATATTTATTGATAATTGGTTTTTTGAAAGAATAATCATAATACAGTTGTTTGTTGTTATCATGGCCTTCATAGTTGCATTAACCTTGTTTGTGTTTTTATTTTATATGCAGCGAAAGGTTATAGAACCTATACAGAATTTTTCTCTAAATCTATCTAATATCAATGACAACTCTAATCTTCTTGATCTTCAAGACAGTAATATTATTGAGTTAGAGCAGGCCAATATGCAATTTAAAAATCTTATGAGGGAGATAACAAAGCTTAAGATTAATCTTTATGAGCAAGAGCTAGCTAAGAAACGAATTCAGATTAGCTTCCTACAACAACAGATAAAGCCACATTTTTATTTGAATTGCTTAACAACAATATATAGTATGGCACAGACACAAAAATATAAAGAAATTGAATCAATGGCTTTATTTACTTCAAAATATTTAAGACATCTTTTCCAGACCAACAAGAACTTTATAAGGCTTGAATATGAGCTAAATCACATTAGTGATTACCTAAATATTCAAACCCTTAGATATGGCTCAGCATTTTCCTATGAAACCGACATAGACCCAGAGACTAATGAGGGCACTATCCCCCCACTTATATTAATGACATTTATTGAAAATACCATAAAGCACTGCGTGTCTCTAACGATTATTTTAAAAATTACTCTTACTAGTAGAAAATTCAGGAAATGGGGAAAAGATTATCTTAAGATAATGTTAAGGGATACTGGTCCTGGTTTTTCTGATGATGTCTTATATGCTTTAAACAACCATCACTCTCTCGCCAGTGAAGATGGAACTAGAATTGGTATAACTAACGCAATTGAAAGGCTCACATTCTTATATGGAGAGAATTATGAATTGAATTTCTCAAACAATGAAGATATGGGAGCATATATAGAATTAATTTTGCCATTTCATGAAGAAGGTGAGAAGGAAGATGGGAACGGAATAGTCTAATTATATTGTTAAGGAGGTCCTTATGAATATCTTACTTGTTGACGATGATCGATTTGTACTTGGTTCTTTAAATGCGAATATGGAGTGGAAATCTTTGGGCCTAGATAAGGTTTTTAACGCATCCAATATTGCTCAAGCAAAGCAAGTAATCAAAGAAAACCCTGTAGATATTTTGATTACAGATATAGATATGCCTCAAGGAAGCGGTATCGACTTGCTTACATGGATTCGCGAAAAAAACTATGATATACAGACTATCTTCTTGACAAACTATGCAGATTTTGCTTTTGCTCAAAAGGCAGTTGAGTTACAAAGCCTTGAGTATTATTTAAAGCCCATTGAATTTGACAAATTAGAGCTGATCGTTAAGAAGGCAATTAAAAAGGTTAAGGACAATCAGAAAGCAAAGAAAGCAGCTAACATCTCTATCATGTGGGATGACATCAAGGCTAATATTCCAGAGCACTTTTGGGGCTCCTTTATAAATATGGATAATAGCCTCTCTGCTGATGAAATTAAATCCCGACTATCCAAATATCACCTTTCACTTTCAATGACTGACAAGTTCTTTATTCTTATGTTTGACCTATATACTATTACTCTTACTAAGGATAACAATATCAATTATTGTTGTAGCAACCCACAGGAATTAGGATCTAAATTTAAAGCTGTCTATGAAAGTGTATTTGGCAAGCTACTCTCTACCTATGATGTTTTACTAGAGATAACCCCTGGAAGCAATAGCTTCATAGGGATTATTACTTGTACTGATCTAGATATGAATATGCAAGTTCAAATATTAAAAAGATATTGCGAAAAGCTTATACAGATAATATATTCAAAATATAATATCTCCATAAGCTCTTATGTAAGTCTTCCAACTACTCTTGCTAACTTTCATAGTTCTTTACAGCAGGTTAAGTCAATGGAAGCCAATATAATAAAGTGTCAGAATATGGTTTTCTTACAGCAAGATTATAAGGAAGTAAATCCGGAATATACCCTTCCCAACCTCAAGCTTCTTGATGAGTATCTTCAGCTTGAGAAGAGGGAGGACTTTGTAGATTACTGCCATAAATATCTTACTGCCCTATCTGACTATAATAGACTTAATAATAAAGTAGTAGTTAGCTTTCAGATTGATATTACACAACTAATCTACTCCTTTTTAAAAGAAAAAGGCATCCTAGCTCATAAACTTATTACAGGTAAAACCAAGGACATTCTCCTAGAATTATCAACAAGTTCATTAGAAAGCATGATTATGTATATTTCCTATCTTGTTAATGCAGCTTTAGATTATGTAGCTTTCTCTTCATCTGATAATTCTGTAGCCTCAATTATATGCGATTATATTAACATACATTTTTGTGAAGATATTAATCGTAATAGCCTGGCGGAAATTGTTTACTTAGATCCTGACTACCTGGCTAGACTATTCAAAAAAGAAACTGGATATTCTCTAATGAATTACATAATAAAAAAACGTATAGAAACCGCAAAGGATTTACTTGTTAATACTAATCTATCTGTAAATATTATATCTGATAAGGTTGGCTATGGTAACTACTCCTATTTCACTCGCCTATTTAAAAAAGAAACAGGAGTTACCCCTTTAGATTATAGGAAAAAGAAAAAGCAATCTAACTAATTCATTAACATTTCCTTTACTATCATGTTTACCAAGGAAGGGTCAGCCTTTCCTTTCATTGCCTTCATAGTTTGACCAACAAGAAAACCCATGGCCTTGGTCTTACCATTTTTATAATCTGAAACAGATTTTTCGTTGTCAGCAAAAACCTTTTTAACTTCCGATCGAATAACTTCACTATCTGACACCATAGAAAGACCTTGGTTTTCTACATATTCCTTGGGGTCTACCTTGTCTTTAAACATTTTTTCGAATACTTCTTTAGCTATAGTTCTGTTTATTGTCCCTTCCTCTATCATTTCGATTAGCTCACATAAGTGGCTAGGAGTAAAGGATACTTCATCTATATCCATCTCCTCTTCCCTTAAAAGCCTCAAAAGGTCAATAATTAACCAATTAGCCACTTCCTTAGGATTAGATCCAAGCGCAACTGTATCTTCAAATAGCTGTGCCATAAACTTTGATTCTGTTATAATGGCTGCATCATAGGTAGGAATATCATATTCCTTTTCGTACCTGGCCATCTTTTCATCCCTTAGCTCAGGCTGTCTCTCTCGGATAATATGTAGCCATTGATCACTAATTTCAATTGGTGGGATATCAGGTTCTGGGAAGTACCTATAGTCACTGGCGTCCTCTTTTGTTCGCATGGAAAAGCTAGTATTTTTACTATCATCCCATCTTCGCGTTTCCTGGACAACAGACTTGCCATTTTCCAAAAGATCAATCTGTCTCTTTTCCTCTTCTTCTATTGCTCTAGCTATTGCCTTGAAAGAGTTCATGTTCTTCATTTCTGTCCTAGTTCCTAGTTTTGCCTCACCCTTTAGCCTAACAGAAAGATTGATATCTGCTCTATATGAGCCCTCTGCCATCTTACAATTGGATATCCCCAGATATTGTAAGATTAGTCTTAACTTCTTTAAGTAAGCAATTGCTTCTTCCTTAGATCTCATATCCGGTTCGCTTACTATTTCAAGAAGTGGAATTCCACTTCTATTATAGTCTACTAATGTAGAATTCTCTGTAGGGTCATGGATAAGCTTTCCAGCATCCTCCTCCATATGAATCTCATGGATACCAATAAGCTTTCTTCCTTCAGAGCTTTCTATCTCTATACTTCCATTCCTGCATAAGGGATAATAAAGCTGAGAAATCTGATAGGATTTAGGTAGATCAGGATAAAAGTAATTCTTCCTATCAAATTTACATTCCTTAGTTATAGTACAATTAAGGGCAAGTCCAGCAGCTATGGCATAATCAACAACTTGCTTATTCAATACCGGCAGTGCCCCAGGCATACCTGTACATATAGGACAGCAACGGGTGTTAGGCTCTCCTCCAAATTCTGTGGAGCAGGAACAGAAAGCCTTAGATTTTGTTGCAAGCGTGGCATGAACCTCAAGCCCTATGACTGTTTCATATTTTTTCATTTCTAATTCTACCTCCCATCTCACTCTCAAAGGTATAGGCAGCACGAATAATATTATTCTCTTCAAAGTGATTTCCTATTAATTGAAGACCTATTGGAAGTCCTGATTTATCTATACCGCATGGAATACTAACGGCAGGAAGCCCTGCTAGATTGATTGATGATGAATACATACCTGATAACTTCCTTTTTTGACTATCTGAACTACTATCATTTATAGCAGGTGCTGATTTTGGAGTAGTTGGTCCAATAAGTAGATCATAGCTTTCAAAAGCTTTCATGTAGCTTTCTTGTATTAATCTACGTATCTTAATAGCCTTGTGATAATAAGCTTCATAATAATCAGAACTGAGTACAAGACCACCTATCATGAGTCTCCTCTTTACTTCCATACCCAAACCTTCACTTCTGCTATTCATGTATAGGTCTTGAATATCATCATATTCGTCTGTACGGTATCCATATCTAACACCATCATATCTAGAAAGATTAGAACTAGCTTCTGAACAACTAATTGCATAATAAGCAGGTATTGCATATTCCATATATGAAAGATCACATTCTTCCACAATTGCCCCTCGTCTTCGGAATATTTCAATGGCTTCTAAGGTACTTTTCCTAATATCATCATCTAGACCATCCCCCATATAGTCCCTTGGAATACCTATCTTCATACCTTTTACATCATCTATAAGAGACTTAGTATATGAATAGCTTGACTTTTCTACAGATGATCCATCTAAGGGGTCATGACCTGATATAATCTCGAGAGATGCCACACAATCTGATACATTCCTACCTAATGTACCTATTGTGTCCAAGGATGAGGCATATGCAATAAGTCCATATCTAGATACAGTACCATAAGTAGGCTTAATCCCCGTGATACCACAATAGGCTGCCGGTTGTCTTATGGAACCTCCTGTATCTGTTCCAAGGGAATAGAAAGCTTCTTCTCCTGCAACAGCTGCCGCAGAACCTCCACTAGAACCACCTGGTACATGCTTCTCATTCCAAGGGTTTTTTGTAGGACCAAAATATGAAGTTTCAGAGCTACTTCCCATAGCGAACTCATCCATATTAGTTTTACCTATGATAATAGCTCCTGCTTCTTTTAGCTTACTAACAACTGTAGCATCATAGGTTGGGACATAATTAGCTAGCATTTTTGAAGCACTGGTTGTCTTAATATTTTTTGTACATATATTGTCTTTAACAGCCATAGGAACACCAGCTAAAGGGGACCAGGATAGTTCTCCATCATCAATCCTTTTTTGAACCTCCTCTGCCTGACTATAGGCCTCCTCTTCTAATACTGTTATATAAGAATTAAAAAGAGGTTCTCTCTTTTTAATTATTTCAATCTGCGCTTTTACAGCTTCAGTCACAGAGATATTCTTGGCTTTAATGTGACCCCCTAAATCTAGGGCAGTCATTGATGTAATCTCCTTCATAAATAACCTCCATTAATATTTACCTATTTCATACCACTGTTTTAGGAACCTGAAAGCTTCCATTTATCTGGGATGGAGCATTACTTAGTAACTGATCTCGGTCATTACTATTGTCATCAATATCATGGCGAAACCTGTTTTTTAAAGGAAGTACGTGGGTTAGTGGCTTTATATTATCAGTGTTAATCTCATTCATTGTATCCATATAGTTAAGGATAGAATTTAAATCCTTAGTAAACTGTACCTTCTCTTTCTCAGTTAAGGATAGCTTAACCAGATT
>DUNS01000133.1 GCA_012839235.1 Clostridiales bacterium | reverse complement strand
TTAGATTAGCACGAATTTAGTCGTTTTTCACCTTAAATAAGTACCAGATAATGTTATAATTATTAAAGAATATTGAAAAGGAGTTATGCAAAATTATGGTCATTGGAATAGATTTAGGTACTACCAATAGCGCTGTAGCTTATGTAGATAAAAGTGGAACAGCGCAAATCATTCCCAATAGAGAAGGTCAGAGAACTACCCCTTCAGTTATTCTATTCAATGGAGACGTGCAGGTTGTTGGTGAGGCAGCAAAAAGTAATTCAATTATTGATCCTTTAAACGTTGTACAGTTTGTAAAAAGAAACATAGGAAATGAGAATTTTTGTTTCGATTCCGATGATGGAGAGGAATATAGAGCCGAAGAGCTTTCAGCAGTTATTCTAAAGCGTCTAAAAGAGGACGCAGAAGACTTTCTTGGAGAAGCCGTTACACAGGCGGTTATTACTGTTCCGGCATACTTTGATGATGCTCAACGTAAAGCAACTATTGATGCTGGTAAGATAGCTGGTCTTGATGTTTTGGCAATTATTAATGAACCAACGGCAGCTGCCCTTGCCTATGGTATAGACAAATCAGAGAAGCAAAGAATCATGGTTTACGATCTTGGGGGAGGAACCTTTGATGTTACCATTATGGAAATCTCAGAAAATGATGTCATCATAAATGCTACCTGTGGAGATCGTAATCTTGGTGGCTTTGATGTTGACAATACCATAATGATGTATGTTAGCGATTATGTATCCGATGAGTATGGGCTTGATCTAATGGACGATGAAAATGCCATGCAGGATCTACGATTAAAGGCAGAGAGTTTAAAGAAAGCTTTATCTAGTAGAGAAAAAGCCTCTATAAGTATGATGGCAATGGGAAAACCCATTAAGCTTGAATTCACCCGTGATCAATTATTTGACATGATTAAAGATAAATTCCTTGATCGTACAACAGATATAATGGAATTGGCCAAAGATGATGCCGGAATACACTGGAGCGACATTAGTAAGATATTGTTGGTTGGAGGCTCCAGTCGTATGCCAGCCATCAGACAGGTAATTAAGGACTTGACAGGAATTGAACCCTCAGCAGAGGTAAACCCTGATGAGGTGGTAGCAATTGGAGCTGCCTATTATGCTTCCTCCTTGAACCCTACTACTGTTTCTAAGGCCAGGGACAAAAAAATCATAGATGTTAATTCCCACAGCCTTGGTGTTATAACTCATGATGATAATGACAATCCAGTCAACACTATTATTTTACATAGAAATCAACCAATTCCTGCTAAAAGTGAACAGATATTTTATACACAGTCTGATAATCAGAATAGAATATTGATTCAGGTAACAGAAGGAGAAGATGAAGATATTGATTATGTTAAGATAATCGGCACCAGTGAACTAAGGCTGAACCCTCATCCAGCAGGTTCTCAGATCAGAATAGGTATTTCATATGATAAAGACGGTATTGTACATGTTGACGTTTTTGACTTAGAAGACAATATTGATCTTGGGGAGATGAATATTGAAAGAAAATCTAATTTATCTCAAGAAGAGATTGATAAGAGCAAAGACAAACTAGATAAGATGAAGATTGATTAGTAGAGGTTATTATGAATTTAAAATATACATGGAGGATAAAACATGAGAAATTACTATGAAGAGCTTAATCTTGATTCTCAGTTAAGCGCTGATCAATTGACAGAGGTTCTAAAAAAGGAGCGGAAAAAGTGGGCTACTAGGCAAAATGCTCCTGACATGAACGCTAGGCAAAGGGCAGAGCATCAATTAGAATTAATTGGTGAAGCTATGAAGGTTCTTAGTGATAAGAAGGAAAAGAGCAAGTACGACAAAGAATTAAAGAAAGCTATGAAGAAGGGGAATGTTGCTCAGACTCAATCAGAAGCTCCAGCTTATCAAAGTGGAAATCAACAGGGCAATGCTGTTAATGTATTGATTGCATTAGCTGAAGAGGCTTATAATTCAGGAGATAGTCATGCGGCAATTAATGCTTGTCAGAAGGCACTTGCCGGAGGAGTTAATAATGGACAAATCTACTATATCCTAGGCCTATCCTACATAGAGATCGGTGATATGAATACCGCCAACTCAGTATTCCGTGATGGTATCACCACTAACCCAGATGATTTAGATTTATTGGCTTCCTTTACAAGAATATTAGCATCTGTAGGTAATGTAAACTCAGCTACTACTTACTTAAACATCCTGAAAGACAGAGTGCCTGATCATTTTCTAGTTAGTTCTACCTTAATTGAATTAGAATTAATTAAAGGCAACGCTAGTGAAGCTGAGAAACTTTATAATGAATTAGCTCCAAAACATAGTGATGACATCAGATTTAAAAACGAAGTATCTGCTGCTTATCTAAGATACATGAATCGTATGTTTGAGAAGGGTTATTTTGATAACGAAGCACAGCTAGATGAACTGATAGATGTTGCCAATAAAAGAGCAGCTATCGACCCTGACAATGGTAATGAAGATGTTCAATTCCTTAATGCTAAGAAATCCAAAAAGTTTGATTGGAAAAATATTAAAGGTGCTTTGGTTCTATATGGCTTCACCTTCCTACTCTTTGCGTCGGGTGAATCAATGCTTCTGTCAATACTCGCTTTAGCTATTTCAATTGCTGCAAGCTATTTTAATATTAAGCCTGTTTGGAAATTAGAAAGAAAACAGATTACCGGCAAAAAAGATCCCATTGATTATATCTTTGTTATTGCTGGTGCAATCCTTGCAATTATTGTTTTTATTTTTTCTATTGCTTTAGCAATGTTTGATAATTCCAACGATTAATTTATATGGATTAATTTAAAACAGTAGCTATATAATAGGCTTTTCCTATGATTTGATCATGTAGTGTTACTCTTCTACTGATTGAATTATAGGAATAGCCTTGATTT
>DUNS01000132.1 GCA_012839235.1 Clostridiales bacterium | reverse complement strand
GTGTTCATTGAAAACAAGCAAGGCAGATTGGAAGATGTTACTCAGGTTTTAAAAGATCATAATATTAATATTGCATCTTTTAGCTTAGCAGATACATCCGCTTATGGGATGCTACGAATGATTGTATCCGACCCAGAAGAGGGAAAACGAATATTAAAGGAAGAGGGTTTTTCTGCAAGGCTTACCGATGTTATTGCAGTCAAGATTCCTCAGATGCCTGGTACCTTGCATGAAGTACTAAAGGTATTGTCTGACTCAGAAATAAGTATTGAATATATGTATACCCTTGCTACTGCCGGTAGGGATACCTCCATTATTATGAAAGCTTCTGATTTAGATAAGGCATTAATGGTACTAAAGAAACATAAATATGGGCTTTGTACTGCTAAAGAAGCTTATGAAATAAACAATTTAAATTGTAAATAATGTTTGACACTGTAAATAAAGAGTGTTATGATGAATACGTTGCTAGAATAATAGCAAACAAATTATTATTATTTTTTGGAGGAATTTATACATGAACAAAGGTACAGTAAAGTGGTTCAATAATCAAAAGGGTTTTGGCTTTATCTCTGATGAAGATGGTAACGATGTATTCGTTCACTACTCAGGACTTAACATGGAAGGCTTCAAGTCTTTAGAAGAAGGCCAAGAAGTTGAATTTGAAGTAGTTCAGGGAGCTAAGGGTCCTCAGGCAACAAACGTTACTAGATTATAATCAATATTGGGTTTACAGTGTACCTTTTTCTGTTATATAGATTTTGTTAGTCGCATCAAGTATATAAAGAAATAAGCTATATTGTTACGAAATTGATTAAAGGTTATCCTTAAGGAAGTATTCCTTAAGGATAACCTTTTTTTGATTCATGACAAGTGAATTGGTTTGCTAAATCATCTTGTTTGGGTGAAAGGAAATTGTGTATTAACAAGCTTGTTAAACACTAATCATCCCATTATTACTTAGTTTATTAAGTATTCTATAGATAGGCTTAAATAGAAATAGTGTTACAATAAAATTCCCTATACCATGGATTATATCAAAGGGGATTCCACTAACCCAATAGGCGATTCCAGTGGGAAAGCCCCCAGTAATAAAGTATGGTATGGAACACAATGCTCCAAAACCTAGACCGAAGGCACCTGATATGGTAGCCCATAATATAAGTTCTTTTCTTTTTCTAAAGAAATTGGCCACAAAAAAGAGAATTGTCCACACATATAGATAATTGATCCACCAGGGTCCAAAACCGTAGAAGAAGCCTTCTAGCAAAACAAATATATATATAATATATAAGGTCCGGTATCCAAATACTAGAGTGAAAACTATGACTAGAAGGGATACCAACTCTAAGTTTGGGATTGGTAACAAACCCATAGCCACTTGGATACCAACTAGGATTGCCCCCATCATTCCAATAATTACTATATCTTTAATCTTCATATGCCCACCAATTAGTATCCAACCATTAGTGTAATCTCATAATGATCTCCATCAGCTATGGCTATGTCATTAACGCCATATGGAAGGTATTCACCATTTTTCGTTACCTGCCACCACTCTTGATTGTCGACCTCTGCTTCACGACCATTAACTCCAGTAATAAAAAAGCCATAATCACTATCAGAACCGTTTATTAAGTCCTTTTCATCTAGTGCCTGACGGAGAAATTCCGCATCTGTATTGATCTTAAATTCTTGGCTGTCGTCTTCAGAAGTAATAACCTGGACTACGATGCTTTTATCACCTTTCATTCCTTGTGGACCCAATTTCGTGTAGATAAGGCCCATTACAATAACTAGTACTACTAGGGCTATAGTTGAGACTATTCCTACTAGATTTTTAGATTTTTTCTTCATAAGATTTTCCTTTCTTTTGTAGATATAATTAGCCTGGGAAGAACTAAAAAAGCCCTTCCCGAAAAGAGGAAAAGGACAATAAGATTCATCTTGAATAAGAAAATTATTATACCTTCGTCCATTACTCGTGGAACCTTGGTAACAGCTTTAAGCAGGTATTCTGACTTATGGATCTTAGCTTACTTTAGTGTCTTCCCAGATATACTTAACATTAAGATATCCAGTGACTTATCAAGGCATATGCCTTGCTAATGAAAGCTCCCCAAATACAGCGGCGAGACCGTACAGGATTCAAACCTGTTTCCCTATTATGCCAGAGTTGCATGGTATGTGCATAATCTGGCCACTTAAAACCAACTATTTTAGTTTGGATTGATTATAGCACCATTAAATAGGGGTGTCAATGATTCGATTTATGGTTATTATTGGTTTATATCTGTGAAAATAATTGATATTAGTTGGGTTTATGCTATAATTAATTGTAGTGAAAAAGTATGAAAAATAGTAAGGACTTAGATAAAAATCATGATTTCCAGAATATAAAGAAAGGTATGGATTATGACATGAAAATTGAAAAGAAACTATATGGACTAACAAATGATGGTAAAGAGGCATATCTATATACCGTCACTAATGACAAGGGAATGGAAGTATCATTTACAAACTATGGAGCATGCATAGTAAGTATAATTGTTCCTGATTCAAAGGGGAATAAAGCTGATGTTGTCTTAGGATATGATAATCTTGAAGGTTATCAAGAGGATCAAGCTGGATTTGGCGCATTTATAGGAAGGTATGCTAATAGAATAAGTGAAGGTAAATTTGTTATTAATGGAAAGACCTATGAATTAGAAAAGAATGATGGAAACAATACTCTACATGGCGGAAGTAAAGGATATAACAAATGTCTTTATGAAACCGAGATTTTTCAAGATGAGGACATGATAAGCGTTGAGTTTTCGAGACTTAGCCCTCATATGGAGCAGGGCTTTCCTGGTAATCTTGACATTAGTGTAACCTATAGCTTATCAGAAGCCAATGAATTAATGATTGAGTATCTTGTGGTTTCTGACCAAGATACAATCATCAACTTAACTAATCACAGCTACTTTAATCTTGCAGGCCACAATTCAGGATCTGCTTTAGACCATAAGCTATGGATTAAAGCTAATCAGTATAATCCTACTAATAATGAGCTAATTCCAACAGGAGAGCTTAAGGATGTAACAGGGACACCTATGGATTTTAGAAAATCAAAGAGTATTGGTCAGGATATTGACTTAGATTATGAACCTCTTAGGATAGCTAGAGGATATGATCATAATTATGTTTTGGACTTAAGCGGTGATGATGTGGAAAAGGTTGCCCAATTAGTTCATGAGGATAGTGGAAGAGTTATGGAAGTGTTTACTGATATGCCAGGTATGCAGCTTTATTCCAGTAATATGCTAGAGTCTGTTAAGAATTCTAAGGATGGAGCAAGCTACAATAGAGGACAAGGAATCTGTTTCGAAACACAGTTTTTCCCTAATTCATGTAATACCCCGGAATTTCCTTCCAGCATGATAAGGGCAGGAGAAGAGTTCGAGTCAGTTACTATTTATAAATTTTCTGCGAAATAGGAATATCTCAAACTAATACAGCTACATATGATAGATAACCACCCATCATATGTAGCTGTTAATAAATTACTTGGTACCGTAGATTCTATCTCCTGCATCTCCTAAGCCAGGAAGAATATAGCCATTACTATTTAATCTTTCATCCATACTTCCAATGAATATCTCAACATCGGGATGTGCACTTTTCAATCTTTCAACCCCTTCTGGTGCAGCTATTATACATAAGAAGTGAATTTTTTTAATGCCTCTCTTCTTTAATATATCAATTGCAGCCTCAGCTGAGCCACCTGTTGCAAGCATAGGGTCAACTACAAATATTTCGCGTTCAGCAGCATCGGATGGAAGTTTACAGAAGTACTCAACTGGCTCTAATGTTTCTTCGTTTCTATATAGACCAACATGTCCAACTTTCGCGTTGGGAATAAGACCTAGCATGCCATCAGCCATATGAAGACCTGCTCTTAGAATAGGAACAATACAAAGCTTTTTACCTTCTATTTCGTGAACAATGGTTTTACAAAGAGGTGTTTCAACTTCAACTCCTGTTAATGGAAGACTTCTAGTTGCCTCGTAGCATATAAGCATGGCAACCTCAGATACTAAATCTCGAAATTCCTTTGTTGATGTTGTTTTACGTCTCATAATTCCTATCTTATGCTGGATTAAAGGATGATCCATGATAGTTACATTAGCCATTATTTTACCTCCTAAGTTTTATACTCCAAATTTGTCTAGTATGTCAAACCCTAAATCATTGCATTTGACACTATAATTAATTTACTGTTCTTCATTATAGCAAATTATGATGTCATATTAAAGGACAAATTTAATTATTTTTTACTATATTCCATTAAATAAAGTTTGGAATATAATAATAGAGGTTAAGAAATTATAACTAAATGTATAAATAACCATTTTGTACAAGGGTATAAGGTTTAAACTATCAAAAAATATGGGATCAAAATTTAGATGAGCTGGTATGATATTATGATCAGAAAGGATATAAAAGAAGCTATATACTTAAAAAGAGGAGAAGCCCGGTAGAGGGGGGAGGGTAGCTGCCGGGCTTATTTTATGAAAAAAATTATCTTGTAAGCAATATTAATTTTTTGACAAGTGAATTGATATTTAATTCATCTTGTATGATTAATCTCTTAATCTAGTTATTATTATATCCGACATATATGATGAGTTTATGGATTAATTATGAACATTTTGTTAATAAAGTTGCAGTTTGCGTAAAAATCGATTTAAATCGAAAAAAGTCGTGATGTAAAAAATCAATATTCAATGTTTTATAAGGAAAGTATGACAGTAATTGCAGAGTGTTATTTAATGTCCTTAGAGAATAATAGTAATATAAATAACATTATAAAACACAATATGGACAAAAAAATTATTATGTGTTATATAATAAAAACGTAATGAGCAATGCAAGCTTGCTTGCAATTGCGAGTGGAGTGCCGAGATCATGAAGTGGTTTTCTTCATGATATAATAAAAACGTAATGAGCAATGCAAGCTTGCTTGCAATTGCGAGTGGAGTGCCGAGATCATGAAGTGGTTTTCTTCATGATATAATTCAGGTGGGGAACAATGGTTTGCCCTTTTATAAGGAGTGATGTTAATGGCAAATGTTTTCAAGAAATTAATCAGTAAAGAGTTGGGTGAAATGAATTATCACCGCTATTCTTCCTTTATAAAGCGCAGTATGGTTAATAAAAAAGGTGAAAGTCAGTTACTTTTCAATGACATGTATGAGAAATTGACTACAAGGGATATAAAATCAATTGCTAAAATGCATGAAAGACTTAATGACACTATGCTATTGGCCTTTCGAATAAGTAAAAATTACTTTTTTGCTTTTTTGTTTTTCGCTACGGCTTCTCTATTTATTATTTCAAGAGAGTTGCAGCCCATGTTTGCTGTGGGATCTCTTATACTTATGAGTATCTGCTTTACTTACAAAACTTATGAGTTTATAGTCAATAAATTTTGCTATATTGATGCTCAGATTGCCTTAGTGTATAAAACAGTGTTAGATCGAATAATAACCAATGAGTATAAAAAAGCAAAAGCTGGTAAAATAGATTAATAAAACAAGAGAGGAAATGACCATGAACGTATTTGAGGTTATGGGTCCTGTAATGGTTGGACCTTCCAGTTCCCATACAGCAGGAGCTGTTAAAATTGCTTATATTGCAAGACAGTTATTAAGAGATGATGTGGCTAGAGCAGAAATCTTTCTTCATGGATCTTTCCTAGCTACTGGAGTTGGACACGGAACAGATAGAGCAATAGTTGCAGGGCTTTTATCCATGAGGCCTGATGATGAAAGAATCCCTGATAGCTTTTCATATGCAAAAGAAGCTGGAATGGAATATTTATTTGATAGGGTTGAACTAAGACATGCTCATCCTAATTCAGTACTACTAAAATTACATGGTAAAAATGGAAATCAACTGGAGCTAGTGGGATCCTCTATAGGTGGTGGGGCCATTAATATAGATAAGATTGATGGCCTAGATGCGAATTTTGACGGTAATTACCCTACCCTAATAATTCACAATGTGGATGAACCAGGTCATGTGGCAGATATTTCTACATTTTTAGAAAAATATTCTGTGAATATTGCTACTTTAAAACTCTATCGAGACAACAGAGGTGGCAGAGCAGTTATGGTGATTGAATGTGACCAAGAGATACCCTTAGAACTTATTGAAAAACTTCGGCAAAAAAAAGGTATATTAAAGGTTTCATACCTTAGTATGGATGAGTAAGTGTGAAAGATAAATCATCTTTCACAAATTACGAGGAAAGGCATGGATATTGAGATGAGCTTTAAATCATTGCAGGAAATTATAGATAAAAGTGAAAAGACAGGAAAAAAGTTCTGGGAGATTGTAATCGAAAAGGATATGAATGAAAGAGCAGTATCCAAAGAAGATTCTTTTCAAAAGATGTACATGCTTTATGAAACCATGAGAAAAGCCAATGACAATTATGATAAGGATCTTATGTCATGCAGTGGATTAGTCGGTGGTGATGGAGAGAAGGTTAGGATAGCATTAGAGAAAGGTAATCTAATAGGTGGTTCTTTTGTAGGAGAAACCATATCAAAAGCTCTTAAAATGGGTGAAAATAATGCCTGCATGAAACGAATAGTAGCGGCACCAACTGGTGGTGCTTGTGGTGTGCTACCTGCTGTTTTATTAA
Source organism: Clostridiales bacterium (assembly GCA_012839235.1). Classification (GTDB taxonomy): domain Bacteria; phylum Bacillota; class Clostridia; order Lachnospirales; family Lachnospiraceae; genus Mobilitalea. The sequence continues at coordinate 998 of DUNS01000132.1, read as the reverse complement.
CCTATGAGGAACAAATGAATGTAGATAAAGACAAAATAGTTGAGGCTATGTTTGTAGCATCAGGAATTGGTGTTGTTATATCAGTAAGAGCATTCCTATCTGGTGCAGCTGGAGGGTGTCAAGCTGAGATTGGTTCTGCAAGTGCTATGGCTGCGGGAGCCCTTGCCTATCTTCAAGGTGCAGATAATTATGGAATAGCACATGCCTGCGCTATGACTCTTAAAAACCTTATGGGCCTTGTATGCGATCCTGTAGCAGGTCTTGTTGAGGTACCTTGTGTTAAGAGAAATGCCGGGGGAGCGGTTATTGCAATTGCTTCAGCAGATATGGCTGTTGCAGGTGTACGAAGCCAAATACCTCCTGACGAAGTCATAGATGCTATGCGTGAGGTTGGTGAGCAGATGCCAAGAACCCTTAGGGAAACTGGAGAAGGGGGAATTGCAGCGACAGTTACAGGAGATGAAATAGCTAAAAGAGTTTTAAAACATACTTAAATTGTAATAAAAAACAAAAAAATAATAGTGTTATGTTTATGAAAAAGTTGCCGATATATAGTATGGACTTTTTTGTTTTTAGTAATTGGCATTGCTAGGAGAAATATTATATGAGATATGTGGCAATTGAGAACGTGACAGAAGGTACGTATTTGGCAAAACCTATCTATAATGCCCAGGGCTCAATATTACTAAGTGAGCATTTTCGATTAACGAATGTATATTTGGAAAAGCTAAAAGAGCTTGGGTTTTTGGGGTTATATATAGAAGATGAAATTTCAAGGGATATAATTATTGAAGAAGTTGTATGTGAAAAACTTAGAATTGATACAGTAGCTAGATTAGAAACCATAGTAGAAAACACAGGGAATTTTGAAGATTTAGCTCCCTACTTATCAGGTATAGTTGATAACATAATTGAGAATAAAGATGTTTTATTGCATATCAACAGACTGAATAATTATCATAATTATACTTATATTCATTGTGTTAATGTAGGTGTTC
>DUNS01000131.1 GCA_012839235.1 Clostridiales bacterium | reverse complement strand
GTAAATAAGCGAGCAAGATTGTATATAATAAATGAAACTGCATAGGCTGTAGCCATTTGAACACTAATTGCCATTCCTGTAAGCTTCCAGGTTTTTAATTCTCTCTTCATGGCTCCTACTGCAGCAAAGCATGGCATACACAATAGATTAAATACCATATATGCATAGGCAGCTGCATTAGTTTTGATATCTTCCTTCATTGATGAAAGTGCATTTTCATCTTCTCCTTCAAACAATATGGCCTCAGAGTATATGTCAAATACTGCTTCTTCATCATATTCTCCACCCTCAAAGCCCAGTTCCTCTAATTCATCACTGCTGTATTCAGAAAAATACTCGCTCAAATATTCAGGGCTAACATCTTCATCATAAAGCTGTGCAAAGGTCACAACTACCATCTCTTTTGCTACCCATCCTGTTACTACACCAACAGCAGGTTTCCACTGACCAAAGCCAAGAGGCTTGAATACTGGAGCAACAACATTACCCATAGTAGCTAGGAAGCTTTCATCCATTTCAGCCATATTGCTTCCATCCTCACTATTTGCAGCATTAACCCCATTAAATGAATTAATATTGAAGTTACTAAGCCCCCATATTATTATAGTTGATAAAAATATTACGGTTCCAGCTTTCACCGCAAAGCCTCTAACCTTCTCCCATCCATGAATTCCTATACTTTTTAATGTTGGAATTCTGTACCGTGGTAACTCCATTACAAAATTAGATGCTGCGGATTTAAATACAACCTTATTAATAATAAGAGAAACTACAATTGCTACAATAATACTCAGCATATAAAGAGAATATGTAACTAAGGTTTTATTGTGGTTATCAAAGAATAGGGATACAAACATTGCAAAAATAGGAAGCTTTGCTCCACATGGCATAAAGCCTGTTAATACAGTTGTAATTCTTCTATCCTTTTCACTATTAAGTGTACGTGTTGCCATAACAGCTGGTACACTACATCCAAATCCCATTAGTAAAGGTATGAAAGAACGTCCTGAAAGACCAAACTTACGGAAAATTCTATCCATAACGAATGCTATACGTGCCATATAACCACAATCTTCAAGAAATGAAATGAGTATATAAAGTACAAGCACCAATGGTATGAATCCAATAATTGCACCAATTCCTTCTATTATACCGTCCATAACAAGTGAATATACCCATGGTGAAGCGCCTGATACTAATGTATCAACAACTGATGCAACATAGCCCCACAATGTTTCTGCGGCCCCTGCTAACCATACCCCAGGGCTTGGAAGCCCTTCAATAAATAGAAAGTTTTCACTAAATGTAGCAGCAAACATTAAATACATTACAAGAGTGAATATAGGGATAGCCAGAAAACGATTTGTAAGTATCTTATCTAGCTTATCTGATCTTGTCTCTACATGGGAATCGTTTGGGTATTTTTTAACAGATTCCTTTACAATTTTAGATATGAATTTATATCGTAAATCTGCTATCTTAGCTTCAATATCTCCATCAGCATATTTTTCTGCTTCTCTAATAATTTCTCCTATAGATTGCTTAACTTTATCAGATAATTCTTCAGTTACTATTTCATCATTTTCTATTATCTTAATTGCTTTCCAATATAGTTGTGGATTATG
>DUNS01000130.1 GCA_012839235.1 Clostridiales bacterium | reverse complement strand
TTTTAATGAACATAATTGTAACTACAGCACTTATTGTAACAAAATCAGGTATCAAAGTAGTAACACTGTTGGACAACACATCTTTTAATGAGTTAACATCTCCCATTATTCTTGCTAGAATTTTTCCGGTTGGACGGCTATCAAAAAAGTTAAAGCTTAACTTTTGTATATGGGTATATAACTCCTGCCTTATTGTCAACAAGGTTTGATTTGAAATTCTCGCCATTAGATGCATTCTAAGCTTGACAAGTATGATAAATACAATATTTATGCCTAATGCAACCAGACCTAGCTTTAATAATCCTGTAAAATCCTTATTGGCTATGTGGACGTCGATAGCCCTTTCTAATATCAATGGATTAATAATCGAAATTGCGACAGTAAATAGCATAATCAATATAACAATAGTAATTGGACCTTTATAAGCAAGCAAGTATCTGAACAATCTAGTCAGTGTTGTTCTCTTATTATAGGATTGTACTTGCTCGTCATCTCTCGTAGTATTTATTGACATCCTGCCACCTCCTTATTTGTAGTTTCTGGTAGCATATTAGAGAATTGGTCAACATCTAAATATTCACCATATTGAGCAACATAGGTATCATAATAATAACCCTTGCTTTGTAGAAGTGTCTCGTGAGTTCCTCTTTCAACAATTTTGCCCTCATCAAGTATTATAATCTCATCAGCATTTCTTACAGCAGAAATTCGATGGGCAATAATTATCTTCGTGGCATTAATATCCATTAAGGCTTGTTGAATAAGATGCTCAGTTTCCATATCTAAAGCAGATGTTGAATCATCAAGAACAAGGATTGGAGACTTCTTAGCCAGAGCACGAGCAATGCTGATTCTCTGCTTTTGACCTCCCGATAAACCAACACCTCTTTCACCAACTACGGTTTCATATTTCTGCTCCATCCGTTCAATGAATTCACTTGATTGTGAATCTGCAGAAGCCTTATAAACTTCCTTATCTTCTACAAGGTTACGCTTACCAAATTTCATATTTTCCATAATTGTATCAGAAAACAAGAATACATCTTGCATTACAAGTGAAATATTCTCTCTTAGCTGCTTTAAGGTTAGGTCCTTAATGTTAACTCCATCTAATTTGATTTCACCCTCTGATACATCATAAAATCTTTGCAATAAATTTATAATAGATGTTTTTCCTGTACCTGTAGCTCCCATAATACCGATAGTTTTGCCAGCTTCTAATGAAAAACTGATATCAGATAATATGTTTATATCAGCCAGTGAAAAGCTAACATTATTAAAATCTATAGAACCTTGTACTTTGTCTAAAATTAAAGGATTTTCAGCTTCAATAACAGTCGGTTTCTCTTTATATATTTTCTTAATTCGATTATTAGAAGCTATGGCAGATGCAAGCTCGTTGGATAGCCATCCTAGTAATTCCATTGGCCATATAATATTCATTGAATACTCAGTAAAAGCACCTAATGTTCCTAAGGTAATATCTCTATTAATTACTTGATATCCTCCTACCACTATAACCAACAAAGGTAGAAGCTTGGTTGCAAATTGAAAGTATGGATAGTATTTAACAAACACATGAGATTGCTCCATATTAAGTTCATAATAACGTTTATTACGTGACAAAAACTTTTGAATTTCAAATTTTTCTCTTGCAAATGCTTTAACTGTTCGTACTCCAGATAAATTTTCTTGTGCTACAGTATTAAGCTTAGCATTTTCCTCACTTATTTTTTCATAAATATTACCAAGCTTACGCTCCATTATTAATGCAATACCAGCCAGCAGGGGTAAAGCTATAGTTGGAATAATGGCAAGCCTAGGACTTAGGTGATACATGTAATACATAGCTATAGAAGTATGGATAGTCACCTCTATTATTAACATACTGATAAAACCAACTGCTCTCCAGATGGCATCTATATCGTCCTTAACTCTTGACATGAGCTCACCAGTATTATTCTTATCGAAAAAACTAAGAGATAATTTCTGAATGTATTGAAATAAATCTCTCCTCATTCCCGATGCGATTTTTGAACTATATATATCAAATAGAAATTCCTTAATATATTGAAAAATAGCTCTTCCTATACCAATGATAAATATCATTAATAACAATCTTGGGAGAAGATCCAAATTCCCATTAACAATAACTTCATCAATAATTCTTTTTGTAACCTGTGGGGAATACATATCTAGAGAAACTGCAACTACAATGCAGATTAAAGCAGCTAGATATGCATACCAATAATGAAATATATACCAAGATATTTTCTTTTTCATAATTCCTCCGTTTAAGCAAGCATATTTTGATTAAAGATTGGCAAAAAAATAGCCAAGGCAAGATACACCATGGCGAAATCATAGAAAATATATATTTATTATATAACCAAAATAATAGGAATCAAAGTTATATAAGAATACTATTCTAAAAATCTAAAGACCATGAGGTAATCCGATATAATGATACAGTTATAAAATTATTGCCTTGATTAATTGCCAAGTTATTCATATGTTTTACCTCACTTTCTTTAATATTCTTTTCACATTATAAACATAATATTTCCTATTGTCAATCAGAAAATGTAAAAATATCATAAATTTGCATATAATTTTCCTAGGAATACTAATAACTACAAATCCACTAGAAATAGATGGTCAACAAGTATTGTGAACAGATTCTTAATTTTTAGTTAAGATTTTAAAACTTCAAATATTGTTCATATTTGTATGCTATAATCAAAAAGTACTGGGATAGAATTACAATATAATATTCATGATTATATACACTAAAGTGAATAGAAGGTAGGAAAAACTATGGATTTACCAATGTTTTATGATCAAAGAGAAGAATGGGCCCAAGCCTTATTATTATATGATGCAGCCCTCAAGGAAATTAATACTAAAGTAGAGATACTTAATAATGAGTTTAAGCTTGCTCATCAATATAATCCAATTGAACATATTACTTCACGAATTAAATCCCCTCAAAGCATAGCCAAAAAGATTAGACATAACAATCTTGAAATGACGGTTGATAATATTGTTAAATACATTAACGATGTGGCAGGAATAAGGATTATTTGTTCATTTACTTCAGACATATATAGGATTGCTGATTTAATAGGGAAGCAAGGTGATATTAAGGTATTAAAAATTAAGGACTATATAACTTCACCTAAAGAGAATGGATATACCAGCTATCACATGATTGTATCTATACCCATATTTCTTTCAAAACAAACAGTAGAAACCAAAGTAGAAATTCAGATCAGAACAATTGCTATGGATTTTTGGGCTAGCTTGGAGCATAAGATATATTACAAATTTGAGGGTAATGCTCCGGAACATATAAAGAAAGAGCTAAAGGAATGTTCTGAAATTGTAGCTTACTTAGATCAAAAAATGTTGTCACTTAATAACGAGGTTCATCTATGTGACGATGATGGGGAACAAGAATATAAAGATAAGATTATAGATAATTATAAATCTGTTGTGGCAGAAGCATTTGGTACGGTTATTGATGAGGAAGAAGCTCACAAAGATAAACAAAAGACCGTTAGTAATAATAAAACGAGCAAAAAAGGAATAAAGAGAATAATTTTTGGTTCATTATAAATTAAGATAAATAAAAAGATTCTAGATAATTGAGTTTCTAGAATCTTTTTTTATATGAGTAATACTAATTATAGCTTAATGTCCTTAAGTAAAGCTGCAAGACCTGTTGTTGCTTCACCACCAGAGCTATAGGAGGAAGGAGCATCATCAATATCTTCAACTACTGCATTGTCAGCAATATCCTTCATATTTAAGCTAATCTTCCCATCCTTAATATCGATTATTTTCACATTAACCTCTTCCCCCTCTTTAAGCACTTCATTAGGGGATTTAAGTCTTTTGAAGGATATTTGAGAAATGTGAAGTAAGCCTGAAAGTCCATCACCTAAATTAATAAAAGCACCATATGGAACTATCTTTTCAACAATTCCCTTTGTAACAAGGCCTTTTTGTAATTTGCTGATTTTACTGTTTTTATCTTTCTCAGCTCTCTCCAGCTCAACTTCCTTACCTGAGAGGACTAATTTGTTATCTTCTGCAGAAGCAGTTATTATTATGGCGTCAACTTCCTTTCCTACAACAGCTTCTAGATCCTCAATATATGCTATGGAAATCTGTGAAGCAGGAATAAAGGCACGGATACCATAAAGATAAGTTATAACGCCACCTTTAACTGCTTGGGCAACTTTAACAGTATGAATCTTCTTGCTATCCATATCCTCTTGCAAGTGTTCCCATGCAAGAATGTTATCAGCTCTTTTACGAGACAATAGGATATTGCCTTGTCCATCATCGGTTGACAGTACAGTTGCTGAGATTTCTTCACCAACTACTATATCTTCTTTAATAGAAAATCTTGGGTCATTACTTAACTCTTCAAGTTTAATAATTCCTTCGGCGTAATATCTTAGGTCAACTGTAACCTCAGTGTCAGAAATACCAATAACGGTTCCCTTTAATATATCTCCTTCTCTAATCTTTTTAAAGGATTTATCAAGATCATCCTTAAATTCATCCATAGATGGTATTACCTCAGGAGTTACTTCAAGTTCGTTTTCAGTAACACCTTCATTTTCAACCGTTTTTTCCTTGTCTGTACTCATTGTTGTCTTTAACCTCCTTATTAAGATATCGAATGCTCTAAGTATATCACAGCTTAGATTTAGATTCTAGTATTCACTGATCATTTAAATATAAGTCAGCCCTAGAGTATAAATATGCATTACCCTTTTTACCTATACGATTAACAACACCAAGATGATTAAGTATATTTAGTCCAATCTGGGCGTGGGATATTGGGATTCCAGTGGCCTTTTTATAATCCGTTGATGTAAAGGGTTCCTCAAGAGTACTAGGTATTAAACATTGATAATCTGCCAAGGTGTCAATTGATATCTCTTCTATAAGTTCCGTAGGGATACGATCACATTTTGTGGAGCCCTTTTTCTTGTCGGTACTCCACCCATCAAGAAGACGGTATTCTTCCATGTTCATTAGAATGATATGAATATGTAGATTAGGATCAGTCAAGTAGTTCTTGATTTTATATAATTCTGGAAAGATATTATAGGGCTTACCAGTCTTAGGAGACTTTCTTTGTGGACTAATCTCCCCACTTTGTGGATTAATCCACCGAATCCACTTGGTCTTGGGGATAGGATAGACAATAGTAACAGATGAGTATGTTAGAAATGATGCTAATTTTTTTCTCAGCTTATCGAAATGCCTAGTTTGTATTTCAATAATACCTTCCTCATTACATATGTCTGCAATAAAACTTCCAACTTTAACTTCATGATTGGCATTATTAGGCTCAAGGTAATTTTTTAAGACAGAATGAACGGTCTTTTCCCCATAGGTACCTATTCCATTGGATCCAAGCTCCTCATTAAAGACCTCCTCACAGGCCTTTTCAAATAAATTAATATTCATTTACTATCACAACCTTCTTATTTATTTCTGCCAATTACAAAGGCTTTAGCTAGTATGTATTTTACCCTTATATAATAAAAGAAGGGATAACTATCATAAGGATAATGGATATAATATGATTTTTCAAGAAAAAGAGAGAAATCAAGATGAATAAACATTAAGCCACAAAAAAATGACTATTAACAAATCCTATAATATAAGGTAAAATGAAGTTAACAAATTTATCAAGATGGAGTGTGTGAATATGAAAATTTTAGTAACCGGTGGTGCTGGATATATTGCAAGTCATACAAATCTCGAATTACTTAATGGGGGATATGATGTTGTAGCAGTGGATAACTTTATTAACTCCAATATAGAATCTGTAAAAAGAGTAGAAAAACTTACTGGAAAGAAGATAAGTTTTTATGAAGTAGATCTGCTTGATAAAGAGGCTTTAAGAGAAATATTTGCTAAGGAAAAGGTTGATGCTGTAATACACTTTGCTGGATTAAAGGCTGTTGGAGAGTCTGTAAGTATGCCCCTAAGATATTTTAAGAATAACCTAAGTGGAACAATTAACCTACTTGAGGTTATGGAAGAGTTTGATGTAAAGAATCTAGTATTCTCCTCCTCTGCCACAGTATATGGAGACCCAGCAACCGTTCCAGTAACAGAGGAATTCCCTTTGTCTGTAACAAATCCATATGGTCGGACAAAATTAATGATTGAAGAGATGCTAAGAGATATATCCAATGCAGATAAGACATGGAACATAGCAATCCTTAGATATTTTAATCCTATTGGAGCTCATGAAAGTGGAGATATTGGTGAGGATCCTAATGGAATACCTAATAACCTAGTTCCTTATATAGCAAAGGTTGCTTCTGGTGCTCTAGAAACTATACATGTTTTTGGAAATGACTATGATACACCTGATGGAACTGGGGTAAGGGATTATATCCATGTGGTAGACTTGGCTCTAGGGCATATTAAGGCAATTGAAAAGCTGCAGAAGAATCCTGGTTTAGTTACTTATAATTTAGGTACTGGGGTTGGATATAGTGTTATGGATATAATAGAGAATTATGAAAAGGCTTGTGGTAAAAAGCTTCCATATGTAATAGATCCGAGACGGCCTGGAGATATAGCAGAGACCTATGCTGATCCAACTAAAGCGAAGGAAGAACTAGGATGGATAGCAGTTAGAGGAATAGACAAAATGTGTGAAGATACCTACCGTTGGCAAAGCAAAAACCCCAATGGATATAAGAGTTAACACAAATATTACAAAATCTTTACTAAAAAATCTCGATAATATAAAATAGTATTGACAAAATGTACAAAATTTGGTATTGTAAATGGGCTGGTACTGGAGAGGGTATTATCCAGATAGCGTGGGGAAGCGAGAGGGTAGTTGAGAAAAATAAGATTGACTAAAACGTATATCCATAGGGATGTACCTTTTTGGTCAATCTTATTTGTTAATGTATAAACCACTGTCCAAGAACTTCTTCAGCAAGTCCATAGATTTCATGATAATTCATTGGGCCATCCTTTGCTAAATCTGAGACCCCATGCTTGGAAGCTAATTCTGGGGTATAATCAACAAGCTTATAGATACCATAATTATAATCTGAGGGACCGTGCTCGTAATGAGTTACTATTGGAGTAATGCCGGCATCACTAATATAAGTATTATTTTCATTTTTCACAATTGTAACATCTGCCATTCCCCCAAGCATTCTAGGAGCTTCCTTTTGATAAGACATAAAGTTACCTAGGGAATAGTATATTAGCATTTCATGATTATCAGACTTCATCCATTCTATAGGCTCAAGGACATGGGGATGGGAACCAATTACAAGATCTACACCATTCTCAAAATAAAACTTAGCAAGGTCTTGCTGGGCCTTGACAGGCTTGTATACATATTCAGTTCCCCAGTGAGGAAAAACTATAACAAAATCTGCAAGTTCTTTAGCTCTTTTAATATCTGTTTCCATACGATCATAATCTAGCATATTAACGAGATAAGGCATATCAGATGGCATTTTGTATCCATTTAAGCCGTAGGTATAATTAAGCATAGCAATTTTTATATTATTCTTTTCAATAATATCTATTTCTTCTTGCTTTTCCTTTGTCTCATTAATCCCAAGTATTTTAATTTCGGGATATTGCTTCCAGAAGGAGAAGGTATTAAGTACTCCAGCTAACTTTTTGTCTAAGGTATGATTAGTGGCATGGAGAACCACGTCAAAACCAGCTTTGACGATACTATCACCAATCTCTGTTGGAGAGTTAAAGGCAGGATACCCACTATAGGGGAAGTCTGAGCCACCTAGTATAGTTTCTTGGTTAATTACTGCAATATCTGCAGCAGATATTTCTTCTATTACATTGTCATAGAGATGATCAAAGTTATAAGAACCATCATCTTTTTTTCCGCTTTCTACTACCTCAATATGAATAAGGTTGTCCCCAACAGCAAGTAAGGTAACTTGATTCTCATATGAAATAGGTTCATCCTTGATATAAGACATAGCTGGAAGGCTGGCATCATCATTATTTTGGGAAAAAGTAAGTTTCTCATTAGCTAGGTTAATAGGGAAGTCTCCCCATCTTACCAAGCTGCCTTCATCAAAAACCCAGGAAGGACTGGATAATGGAAATTCGATTTCAGAGACATAATACCAAGGGTCCTCAGGATGTAGAGGATTTTTAAGTACATGGAAATCCTGAGCAGGCATATAGCCCTGAGCTAGAAGAAAGCATCTTTCGCCACTAATGTCTTCTGCAATATCAACAATAAGTAGGCAGTGTCCAGGGCTTCCCCCTTCTAAAAACATATCACCAGGACGAAGATCTTCTAACTGGATCTTACTGCTTTCTGCTGTAAGAGATAAGGTTCCTGCATAAGCAAATACCATGTTTATATATTTTAGGAAATTCTCATAGGAATCGTCATAGCTAGCTGTTTTAGACCAGCTAACATTATTGCCTTCTACCTTTAAACGGTTACCCTCTCTCCACTTGGTATATTCCATAAGAAAACCATTGGTTAAGTGAAAAGCAATCTTATCGTATTCACCAAGAGACCAATAATACTCAGCATATACACGAATAATAGAATCAGCACATTGCTGCATATCTCTATCGCTTAGTGACAGTTGGAATACAGCCACATGATTTCCTTGATTAGCTTTTTCATTACCATTATAAAGTAAAACCTTGCTGCCATCTTCTTTAAGAAGCATATTCCTAGTAAAATGGGCAAATTCTCCACTTGAAGAGGGAATTCGCTTGTACCCTACAGGTGGATTTATCCTAGTTTCTATAGTGGAACCTTCAGGGTTAATAAAAGTATGGGTAGAGGCGATAACTTCAGAGCTCTCAGAGCTTCCAGAATCAGAGTGGTCCATATCTTCACCAATACTAACATCATCAGGTCCTGTACTGGTGTCATCACTGGAAGTATTAAGCTGGGCATCACCAGGGGAATTGTATTCATTAGAATTAAGTTTATCTGTAGACCTACAGCCTGTTAAAAAAACTATAATTAAAATAAAAGCAATAAATATGGATAGCTTATTGGTGTGAAAGAAAAATCTTTCACAATTGAATTTTTTAAGATTCATTTTGCAAACATTGTACCTATGACTAAAAGTTTGTAGGTTACGAAGAAGGTTATGGGTATTAAAAAATCGATTTAAGTTCATAATAGACCTCATAATTCCTAATATTTTATTATGGAGATTAGTCGAAAATCCATTACATTTATTGTGACATAAAAATCATGTCCCATAAAATGCGCTGTATATCACGGACTAATCTGCTTGTTACTGTAAATGATGAAAGCGCAGATTAGTAGCTCTGAAGCTTCGCTTCATCGCTCACGTTGCACTTATCCAAAAAATCTATGACATTTATTCAATCAAGCTTGATAAATGTCCTATCTTTATTGGACTAATCTGCTTATTCTTGTAGATTATACCATAAATTAGTGGTTTATAAACAAAAAAATACAGCTTTGTAAAACCTTTGACAAGGGCATGGCTTTAGTGTTATACTTTCTCTAAATTATATGAATAAATAAAAGGCTATGAAAAGAAGAGTAGCCAGCGGAAGAATCAACAGAGAACCCCAGTTAGCTGAGAAGGGGAGGTTAAGAAACTGGTGAACATGGACTTGGAGCTGCGTACCGAGGAATGTTATTCTAAGGCTACGACGGATGCAACCGTTATTGTGCTACACTGTTATAATGCAGTGAATGAGGCCTTTTTAAAAGGTGAATTAAGGTGGTACCACGGGAGCATCTCTCGTCTTTAAGTTGTTTAAAGACGGGATTTTTTTATTTATATGATAATTACGAAACAACACAATTTAATATTATATAAGATTAATGCAATTCTGGAGGATCAGAATTAGTATTTATCTTATAATTAGAATAATGAATAGTTCGTAATTATTAACTTAATAAACGAAAGGAATGAAAAAGATGAGTAAGAAACCATATTATATTACTACCGCCATAGCTTATGCCTCAGGTAAGCCTCATATCGGCAATACCTATGAGATTATTTTAGCTGACAGTATTGCAAGATTTAAAAGGATACAGGGATATGATGTGTTTTTTCAAACAGGTACTGATGAGCATGGACAGAAAATAGAACAGAAGGCTAGGGAAGAGGGCTTATCACCCCAGGAGTATGTTGACAAGGTAGCTGCTGATATTAAGCGAATCTGGGACCTTTCCAATACATCATATGATAAATTTATCAGAACAACAGACAAGGATCATCAATTAATTGTACAAAAGATATTTAAGAAGCTTTATGATCAAGGAGATATCTATGAGGGCTTTTATGAGGGACAGTACTGTACAGCCTGTGAATCTTTCTTTTCTGAATCCCAATTAGCAGATGGAAACTGTCCTGACTGTGGTGGACCAGTTCACCATACAAAAGAAAGTGCTTACTTCTTAAAGCTAAGTAAATATGCTGATAGACTGATTGATCATATTAAAACCCATCCAGAGTTTATACAACCAGAATCCAGAAAGAATGAGATGCTTAATAACTTCCTTATTCCTGGACTTCAGGATCTATGTGTATCCCGTAGTTCATTTAAATGGGGTATTCCAGTAAGCTTTGATGATAAGCATGTAATCTATGTATGGATTGATGCCCTTAGCAACTATATTACTGGACTTGGATATGATGTTGAGGGTAACCATGGTGATAAATATAAGAAATTCTGGCCTGCCGATCTTCATTTAATAGGAAAGGATATTATTCGCTTCCATACAATTTACTGGCCAATTATTTTAATGGCCTTAGAAGTGCCATTGCCTAAGCAAGTCTTTGGTCATCCCTGGCTTTTACAGGGTAGTTCAGCAGATAAAATGAGTAAATCCAAAGGAAATGTTATCTATGCAGATGACCTAGTAGATATATTTGGTGTTGATGCCGTACGTTACTTTGTTCTCCATGAAATGCCTTTTGATAATGATGGTGTTATCTCCTGGGAGTTGCTTGTTGAGAGAATCAATTCAGACCTGGCCAACACATTAGGAAATCTTGTAAATCGTACAATATCAATGTCTAATAAATATTTTGATGGGCTTGTAACCAATGGGCAGGTAGCAGAGGAAGTTGATGAGCAGCTTAAGGATCTTGCTCTGGAAACCCCAAAGAAAGTTATTGCTAAGATGGAGAAACTTCGTGTGGCAGATGCTATAAGTGAGATATTTACTCTATTTAAAAGATGCAATAAATATATTGATGAAACAACTCCTTGGATATTGGCCAAGGATGAAGCAGATAAGGCAAGACTTGAAACTGTCTTATATAACCTAGTAGAAGGGATATGTATTGGCGCTAGCTTACTGGAGCCATTTATGCCAGAAACATCAAAGAACATTCTATCACAGCTTAAGGCTGAGGCGAGATCAATAGATAGCTTTGATAAATTTGGCTTATACCCATCTGGAACAAAGGTTACAGAGACACCTCAGATATTATTTGCCCGTCTTGACTTGAAGGAGGTTTTAGAAAAGGTGGAAAAGAATAATCCTGTGAATAATACACAGATCGAAGAACAACAGGAAGAGAATAAGGAGCTTACTACAGATAGTTCAGTTATTGATATTGAGCCAAAGGCTGAGATTAGCTATGATGATTTTGCAAAGCTTCAATTTCAAGTAGGTGAAATTATCGCTTGTGAGGAAGTTAAGAAATCAAAGAAGCTTCTTTGCTCTCAAGTTAAGATTGGATCCTCTGTTAAACAAATAGTATCAGGAATCAAAGCATACTATACACCAGAAGAGATGGTTGGTAAAAAGGTAATGGTTGTTGTCAATCTAAAGCCTGCTAAATTAGCAGGACTAATCTCCGAAGGAATGATTCTATGTGCTGAGGATAATGAAGGAAATCTATCTGTTATGGTACCTGAGAAAGACATGCCTGCAGGAGCAGAAATACTGTAAGCAATATAAAGAGGTGGTATGCAACTCCCTAGGAGAATTGCATACTACCTCTTTTCTTGTAGAAAATAACTATTCGAATATTGTAATCTTGGCCATTGCTTGGTCTTTTATCCATAAATCTAATCTATTATCTATTATTTCAAATTGAGAGGGACCAATATCCAATAAAAATCTATGAAAGTCCTTTGGATAAAAGGAAGCTCCTAAAGAAACTTCTGCTTTTTCCCTTAGTTCTCTTATTTCTAGAAACCCAACTGCATAGGGCAAATAGATTGCAGGCTCTTCTAATAGTGTTTTATAGATAAGCTCACCAACAGCCTCACTATTAATAAAGTTTGAAATATATTCTACAACCTCTGCCTCCTTCCAACCTTCATAATGTATTCCTATATCTGCTCTTGCGTACATACAAAGGATTATTATGCTATTAGCCTCTAAAAAACTAGCTAGGTTCTTATCTATTCCACTAAGAGAATATGAATACATTTCCACGTATGTAGCCCAACCCTCATCATATCCGACAAAGTCCATAATATTTCTTATTGGAGCAGGATTTTGATCCCTAAAATAAACGCATTGGTAGAGGTGGCCAGGATATCCTTCGTGGGCTATAGTAGTATAAATGGTTGACAGGGTTTCTTCATCACGTCCATTAATATAGATATTGTTCTTGGTATAGTTATCCATAGGTGGAACTAGATACATAGCAGGACTTAAGTATTCTGATAAGGATTTGTGGACATATTTAATGTCACAGCTAACTGGTATTGCATTAGGAAAGTCGACCGTAATTTTATGTTTTAGATTATCTAATATTTCATCAGGTTCGGTAATGGGAAATGATGAAAAATCCATATATTTATCTAGAATGTGTGGATCGGATAAGGAAAGTGAAACAATTTTACTGGTCTCTTCTTTTATGGCTTCTTCAAGAAAAGAAGCCATTTCCTTGACTGATTTAGTAGAACCAGTTTTTTTCTTGGCTAAGAGTTCATAATATTCTTTGCCATCTGGGTAGTAGTAAAGACCGGCATCATTGGTTCCTGAGCCTTTTAGGTCGTATAAGACAGCTATTAAGTTCTCATAAGCTGGAATTACGTAGTTAAGAACAGCTTCTTTGTTAGCTGATTTATATAGGGCTTTGTCTCTTTCAGTTAGGTAATCATAATTATCAATTTTGTCATCAAAGTAATCTATAAGAAAATTATCCTCAGGAAATGAAATAAAGGCTTCACATTGACTAATTATGCTATCAGCCACCTCATCCCTCATAAATAGGCCTTGAGCAGCTTTTTCCTTTTCAAAAGTGGCGATGGAGCTAAAGTAGTCATCTACGCATGATAGCAAATTTATGTAGTCATCAATATCGGATCTATCATAAAAGCTGTATTCTGCCAAAAGAATGGGAAGCTGAGCTTGAATTCCAGTGGTTGGGCCAAGACATTCTTTATAGTAAAGATAGTTTCCAAATTCTAATTCCTGAACAAGATATTTTTCTAAAATACTATATATAAGCTGCTGCTCCTCCTCCAATAGCTCATATTTAAAATCATTAAGAGCTGATAAATATTTCTCGATATTTAGCATACCTTCCTTCATTTTTGTAAAACTATATTCTCCAAGGGTAATTTCATCAATAAAGATCCCAAAGCTCTCAGGATCTGCTAGAGAATAACTTAAGGTTAAGGTATCACTTTGCACAGAGTCTACAAATATTTCATTTATAAAGTTATCAAAATCAGACCGTTGCTGTAGAATATCATCCTTCTTATGACATCCACTTATGATAGAAAGAGTGCCTAGAAGTATTAGTAATAAAAATTTTAGCCTTTTACTAAACATTGAACCTCCTATATAAAGCTCTATATAATAGAAATCTTTATTTATATCTATTCCTGCAAATTAATCCTAAGAAGTAATTTAAGAAAATATATGAGATGCTTCTTGAATAAAAGGAAAGTTAAGTTTTTAGCCTAATCATCCGAAATAATATCTGTAGAAGAAAAGGGCCAATGATTTGGAGAAAGGCATGAATAATACTATGAGATTTAGTTTTTCTATAGAAGCAGATTCAAAAAACCTGAGGGCCAATGGGCATACTAATCCTTACCGGATAAGTGATAATACAAAAGCAGGTGGGATATTATCACTTAAGCAAGGACAGAAGGTAACTGGTGTTGTTGTTAAGGTGGAAGATAAAGTTACTCTTAATTTATGTGGTCAAAAGATAAGTACTTCTAAAGAAGTTTTAAAGGACACCTTCCCCGGACAGGAGAAGGTGTTTGAGGTGACAAAGTCTTCAAACAATATAATTGAATTAATGCTAGTTGAGGACCAGGCTACTAATAAGCAAAATACGGTGTCCACAATTTTCCACCTAGATAAGGATAAGGATAATTTCATGGCTCAAAGCCAGCAAAAAAGCAAGGATATGGAGAAGGAAAAAGGAATCCTTGATAAAGAAAAAAAGATGGAAGAGCTTGCCACAAAGATGACAGAGCAAGACCTAAAGCTTCTAGAGGAGGCAGGTTTTTCTCTTAACCATCTTCCAATAGAGCGTCTATATGTAGAGCTTAGCAGAATAAAAAGCGAGAATAATGATAAGCAGCATAATCCCATCTATCTTGTCTGGACAAGTGGGACAGAGGATCAAATTGCAAGAAGGCTTGCAGCAGAGAATCTTCCTGTAACAGATGAAGCAATAAAGCAAGTATCAGCAGCTCTAACAATTAGTGATGGGGTTACTCAGATAGATGATGAAGCTATTAAGACACTGATTGCCAATGAACAAGAGCCTTCTATAGGTAATATATATCGTGCCCTTTATAGTGGAGATGGGAGAAAAGCTAATAATCAACAGCTATCATCTGAGGCTTGGGAAGAACTATTGCCTCAGGTTGAGGAAGTAATAAAAAGCTCTGGATATGAGGTAAATGAAGTAAATCTAGAGGAGGCTAAAAGCTTAGTGGAGAATGAAATTCCACTGACTAAGGAAAACTTTAGCTTAACTAAGGAGCTTAAATATATAAAGAACAATATTAGTAGAGACCAGATTTTTGATCATGTAATAGAGGCCATGAAAAAAGGGGAGGACCCCTTGGAGCTTCCATTACAAATAGGGCTAGAGGAAGCTTATGAGAACATAATGGAGGATATAGCCTCTATAGAATCTAGGGACATAGACAGTGCAATTAATGATAATGTAAATTTAACTATTAAGGACATTATTACACATAAAGATTCACATAAAGAGGAAAGTGTAGAAAAAGAAATAGATGTTAATGTGCACCCTATAGAAGCAATAAAGGCTAGGAGACAGCTGGAGGAAATCCGTCTTAAGATGACTAAGGATGCAGCATTAGCCTTAGAGAAGAAGGGAATTCATATTGAGACAACCCAGCTAGAACAGGTGGTAGAAGCCTTAAGAGAATTGGAAGAGAACTATTATAAGGAACTATTGGCCTATAGTGAAGCCCCAGTAACCGATGACAACATATCCCTTGTTAAGGATACTGCTTTACATGTTCAGTGGCTCAAACAGATACCAAGCTATGTGTTGGGTGAAACCCTTTCTGAAAGGAAAACAATTAATTTAGAAACGATTCTTGAGAAGGGTAATGCCATAGAAGCAAGGCTTGTTCAGGCTGGAGAAGCTTATGAAACTCTTATGACAGTTCCTAATAGGGAGTATGGGGACTCCATTCAAAAAGCATTCAGTAACATGGCCCCACTTTTGGAGGAACTGGATATTGAGAACACACCACAGAATCAAAGAGCTGTAAGAATTCTGGCCTATAATAGGATGGATATAAATCAAGATAATATTATTAAGATAAAGTCTTATGATCTTGAGCTTAGAACAATGATTGATAATTTGCATCCTGCGGTTACAGCTCAGATGATTAAAGAAGAGATTAATCCTTTGCAGATGCCAATTCCTGAATTAAGTGAAACCATAAGTCGTATAAAAGAAGAAAACGGTATAACAAGTGCTGAAAAGTACAGTACATATTTAAGAAAACTAGATAAAACAGATGGTATATCTGAGGAAGAAAGAAAGGCTTACATTGACATATATCGCTTGCTTTATCAGATTGACAAAAGTGATGGTGCAGCCCTGGGAGCCGTTCTTAATGCTGGAGAAGAGGTGACTCTTGAGCACCTAAAAACAGCTATTCGTACAAATAACAAGGGTAGAATCGATACTAGGGTTGATGATAAATTTGGTATGTTAGAGCGTCTTGAAGGAAATGAAGATGCTAATGAATATATGAATATGATGCTTAAACATATTAAGGAGAATGTGTCACCTGAGAAACTTCAAGACATTCAAAAAAACCTTGCACAAACCTGGACCTTAGAAGGTCATGATGGCCAAATCAATCAAAATTCTAGTGAGGATATCTTAAAGGATTTAGGGAACCTCCCAATAGAGAAGCTATTTGGTGCCATTAGCAATGAAGAAGATATGACTGTAGCTGAACAGGAAGTCTATCATGATAGGTTAAGGGAACTTCGTGGAATACAGAAAAATTCAGACCAGGCTATTAGATTTCTTAATGAATTAAAGATACCTTGTAGCACCACCAATATTAACATGGCTATTCACATACTTAGTAATGGGGAGACACCAATTAAGAAATTCTTTAACATTAGGGAAAATGA
>DUNS01000129.1 GCA_012839235.1 Clostridiales bacterium | reverse complement strand
GTAGATCAAAGCAATAGGTATCTCCAGCTTTAGCCCTATCGGTTATAAATACTTCTCTATGATTCATGTCCAGCCAACCGGTCCTATACTATTTTCTAAAGGAAAGATACCCAGAGCTATATGAGAGGCTTAAGGAGAGGGTTAAGGAGGGACGCTGGGAGACTGAAGGTGGTATGTGGGTTGAAGCAGACTGTAACCTTACCTCAGGGGAATCCTTGGTTCGTCAGTTTATCCATGGCAAACGCTTCTTTAAAGAGGAGTTTGGAGTAGACAATAGAGTTTTATGGCTTCCTGATGTTTTTGGTTATTCTGGTGCGATGCCACAGATTATGAAAAAGTCTGGAATAGATTATTTTATGACTACTAAGCTTTCATGGAATCAGATTAATAAGGTTCCTTACGATACACTTCTATGGAGGGGTATCGATGGGTCTGAGGTTTTTACTCATTTTATCTCCACCCTTGGTATTGGCCAGGATACTAATAATTTCTTCACAACTTATAATGGAGCACTCCACCCAGATGCGATAATGGGTGGCTGGGAGCGCTATCAGAATAAGGATATTAATAATGATATCCTAATCTCATATGGCTACGGGGATGGTGGTGGTGGCCCAACCAGAGAAATGCTTGAGGTTTCTAAGAGAATGGAGAAAGGGGTTCGTGGGATTCCTAAGGTTCGCCAGGAATTTGCAAGGACTTACTTTGAAGAATTGGAAGAAAGAGTTAAGGATAATAAGAGGTTACCTGTCTGGGAAGGAGAATTTTATTTCGAATACCATCGGGGGACATATACCTCTATGGCAAGAAATAAGCGTTCTAATCGTAAATGTGAATTTTTACTAATGGATCTTGAACTGATTTCTGTACTTGCTAAGAATAAGCTGGGTATTCCATATCCTACAGAAGAGCTTGATCAATTATGGAAGTTGGTTCTCATAAATCAATTCCATGATATATTACCTGGAACATCAATCCATGAGGTTTATGAGGTAACTAAGAAAGAATATGCTATTGTTAAGGAAAAGGCTAGAGCCTTGTTAGAGGAAAGACTTGCTGCCCTAGCTAGTTCAGGTAATGGGATTACAATCTTTAATACCCTTGGATTTGAAAGGGAAGATATAGTATCTCTTGGTGATTGTAAGGCTAGCTTTTTAAAGGATCAAGAAGGAAGATTGTACCCAATTCAGCAAGTAGCAGATGGGTCTATAGCATATATTAAGGGAATTCCTTCTAAGGGAGCCACAACATTTGAGCTTATTGACACAGTAGAAAAAGATTTGGAGGCTTCCCTAAGGGAGATACCATTTACCCTAGAGGGCAACAAGCTCGAAACTCCATTCTACAATATTAACCTTGATGATAATGGCTTGTTTACCTCTATATATGACAAGGAGAATGATCGTGAGGTTCTTAAGGCTGGAGAACAAGCTAATCTTCTTAGAATGTACGAGGATAAGCCTATCTATTATGATAACTGGGATATTGACATGTATTATACAGAAAAATACTGGGATGCCAAAGACCTAGATAGAATGGAATGGACTGAGCTAGGCCCACTTCGTGCTACTTTGGAAATTGACCGTAAAATCAGTAACACATTAATCAAGCAAAAGATATATTTCTACAGTAACTCTAGAAGAATAGATTTTGAGACCTATGTTGACTGGAAGGAACATCAGCATCTACTGAAGGTTCATTTCCCAGTAAATATTCATTCAGATGAGGCGACATTTGATGTGCAATTTGGTAATCTAACTAGGAAGGTTCATACCAATACTAGCTGGGATATGGCTAGATTTGAAAGCTGCGGCCAGAAGTGGATTGATATGTCAGAAGGAAGATATGGAGTTAGTCTTTTAAATGATTGTAAATATGGTCATTCAGTTAAGGATAGTAATATGGCGATTACCCTTATAAAATCAGGTATTGAGCCTAATCCTATGACTGACTATGAAGAGCATTATTTTACCTATTCCCTATATCCCCATAATGGTAATTGGCGAGATGGGGGTACAGTTAAGGAGGCT
Source organism: Clostridiales bacterium (assembly GCA_012839235.1). Classification (GTDB taxonomy): domain Bacteria; phylum Bacillota; class Clostridia; order Lachnospirales; family Lachnospiraceae; genus Mobilitalea. The sequence goes on along the minus strand of DUNS01000129.1, from coordinate 4,192 downwards.
TATAAGCTTAATCAGCCAGCCTATGCAGTTAACGGAGGAGCTCTAGGAGCCAATAACTCATTGATATCTGTTAATAAGGATAATGTTATAATAGAAACCATCAAGGAAGCAGAAGATGGGTCTGGAATCATAATTAGGCTGTATGAATGTGAGAATTCCCTTACTAAAGCAAGAGTTAATCTAGGAATTAAGGCTAGCTCTATTAAGGAGTGTAACTTAATTGAAGAGGAAGCTGAGAGTATCCCAATTAATGAGGAAGGCTTTAATATTGAGATAAAGCCTTACGAGATAAAGACCTATAAAATATGTTTGTAGAATTTAAGGAAAATATGTTAAAGAAGTTTCACAAATATTAAGAGAAGACCATAATTCTTATGAATATGGATGATGAAAGGAATGGTTATTATGAGCTTGCAAACAGGACTGTATGTATTACCTTCACCACAAGAAATCATTGAATATGATGGGATTTATACCTTGTCTTTTAAGGGAAGCATTGTAATTAATAAGAACTGTGAAGTGGCAGTCAACCATTATGGTAAGATTTTAAAGGAGGATATCTATTTTTATACTGGTTTCTCCCTGCCAATACTTCGTGGCAATCCAATAGAGAATGGAATTTACATTAGTAAGGACAGCTCTCTAAATGAGCAGGAATATATACTGCTTATTGAGCCTAACATGATAACTATTAAGGGTGGAGATGAAGCTGCAATCCTATATGGAGTTCAAACCCTAAGACAGATTATTAGTCAAAAAGGTGCAGTATTACCCTGCCTTTCCATCCATGACTTTCCTGGAATAAAAACCAGGGGCTTTTATCATGATGTGACAAGGGGTAGAATTCCTACTCTTAGCTTTCTTAAAAGTCTTGCAGATAAGCTAAGTTACTATAAGATAAATCAACTTCAGCTTTATATTGAGCATAGCTATTTATTTAAGGATCTAAGTGAAGTATGGAGAGATGATACCCCATTAACAGCAGAAGAAATTATGGAGCTAGATGAGTATTGTGCAAGGTTGAATATAGATTTAGTTCCATCCTTATCTTCATTTGGTCACTTACACAAGCTCCTTACTACAAAAACCTATGCTCATCTTTGTGAATTACCTGATTCTGATAAAGAGCCATTCGGATTTAGAGACAGGATGCAGCATCACACCATTGATACAACCAAGGAAGAAAGCTATCAACTTATTACAGAAATGATATCAGAGTTCATGCCCCTATTTACTTCCAAGTATTTTAATATCTGCGCTGATGAAACCTTCGACCTAGGAAAGGGTCGCAGTAAAGAAGCAGCTGATAAAGTTGGTGTTGATCGCCTATATATGGACTTTCTTAAAAAGCTATGTGGTTTCGTAGTTTCAAAGGGAAAGATACCAATGTTTTGGGGTGATATTATATCAAGATTTCCTCAGGCTATCAAAGAGTTACCTAAGGAAACTATATGCTTGAACTGGGGATATGCCTGGGATCAAAGAGAGGATGAGACGAAAGCTCTTGCTGCTGCAGGAGCAACTCAATACCTTTGCCCAGGAGTTGGAGGTTGGAATCAATTAATTAACCTGATTGAGAATTCCTATAAGAATATCAGGCTTATGTGCAAATATGCTTACCAATATGATGCTATTGGCGTCCTGAATACAGACTGGGGAGATTTCGGTCATATCAATCATCCTGAGTTTTCTACATCGGGGTTAATCTTTGGAGCTTCATTGTCGTGGAAGAACGAGGATATGTCATATGAGGAATTCCTTAAGAGAATATCATTATTAGAGTATAAAGATAAGTCTTTAAAATTCATGTCTATTGTCTCTGATATATCTAAGCAAAGTTTATTTGGCTGGGAAATGTTAGTGATTTATAGGGAGCTTCATCATAAGGTGGATGAGAATAGTAAAAGGAAGATCAGTGGTATTTTTGAAAATTTAGATTTAGATAGTGTATATGAAACTAATGATTATATTAATAGCTTAAGTGATCAGCTATACAATACTATTAATTCTATGGATACCAGTAGTAGAAGCCTAGTAAAACCATATTTAGTATCTGCCACAGGGATAGCCCTATGGAATAAAATAGGGGCAACAATTGACCATACTGTATACAATCGAACCAATAAGGCTGCTGATAAACCAGCTAACCTAGCTATAGAATTAGAGCAGTGGTTTCATCAATATAAAGAAATATGGCGTACAATTAGTAAGGAATCCGAGTTGTTTAGATTACAGGATCTTATAAACTGGTATGCAGATTATCTAAGAGATATTAATTAAATAGTAACTATATTACAAAGGCTCATAATTATATATTATGAGCCTTTGACATAGAGCATATTTATTGATAAAATATCCTTGACAAAATATAGAAAGGAAATGGTCATGAGAGTATATAAGGTTAAGAATTATGATGAAATGAGTCGCCAGGCTGCAGGTATTATTGCATCAATGATTACCCTGAACCCAGCTTGTGTTCTCGGCCTAGCAACTGGTAGTACACCAGAAGGAATTTATAGGGAACTAATTAAGGGTTATAATAATGGTGATTTAGATTTTTCAGAGGTTAAGAGTGTAAACCTTGATGAATATCAGGGATTAGATCCTAATAATGATCAAAGCTATTACTATTATATGACTGATAAGCTTTTTAACCATGTCAATATTAAAAAAGAAAACTATCATTTGCCTAATGGTTTGGCTGAGGATGCTGCTAAAGAATGTGCTCGCTATGATGAGATAATCAAATCTTTAGGTGGAGTTGATTTACAGCTATTGGGAATAGGAATCAATGGTCATATTGGTTTTAATGAACCAAGTGAGAAATTAGAAAAGGATGTACATCTAGCTAAGCTTACTGAAAGTACCATAAATGCAAATGCCCGCTTCTTCAAGAGCTATGATGACATTCCTAAGCATGCGTTCACTATGGGAGTTAGAACTATTATGTCAGCTCGTAAAATAGTTTTGGCTGCTAGTGGAAAGAGCAAAGCAGAGATTATGCCTGCGGTGATTAATGGACCTATTACCACAGCAGTGCCTGCTTCATTACTACAGCTTCATCCTGATGTAACAATAATTGCAGATGAAGATGCTCTATCTCTTCTGTAGAATAAATTCTTTAAGTTTAAAAAAAGGTGAACACTGTTCACCTTTTTTTATAAGTATTATTGAGCTTGTCCTTATGCAAAGAACATGACAATAGGAATTGTGATCATTGATAGTATGGTTGTTGCAGCAAAAAGTTGTGATGAATAGGTAACATTTTTATCATATCGATAAGCAAACATAATTAAGGTTGTTGCCGTAGGGCAAGCATTAGCAAGTATCGAGGTAGCAGTAATTGTTTGCTCAAATGGGAGTAATGAGAATGAAGCTGCAATAAGCAAAGGTAACCCCAATAATTTGAAAAATGATACGTAGAATATTCTATAGTTTTTAATCAATTCTTTAAGATTGGTCTGGGCTATTGAAACACCAGCAACAATCATTGCCAAAGGGGTGTTAGTATTGCCTAAGTGATTAAGTGGTTCAAGGACAATATCTGGTAATCCTAGTCTGGCAATAAAAAATATAAATCCACTTATAGTGGCAATAACTGAGGGGGAAAGAAGGGACTTTTTGATTGAGTTCCAGTCCTTCCTACCACTTATTAAAATAATACCATGAGTCCAGACAAGAAGATTGAATATGGTCATGTAAGCTGTAATGTAAAATACTCCTTCTGATCCAAACAATCCATTAACTAAAGGGATACCGATGAAGCCACAATTTGAGTAAATTGTTGCAAATCGCTCAGTAGCCCTGTTTTTATTGTATTTATTAGGAAATAACAAGCGTGATAAAAAGATATTTAAAATAAATGATATAATCCCTAAAAATAAGGATACCATCAGACCTATTAGTAAATCCTTTTGAAACTCTCTCTGATAGGAGAGAAAGATTACTAAAGGGTTTACAAGCATTAAGACAAAGTTAGACAGCTTTTTATTAGTTTCATCATCAATAAGGTTTGCTTTATGTGACATTATCCCAATTGCCATTAAGATTACCATAATGAATATCTGTCTTAGGGATATTACAGCCAAATTCATATACTACCTCCGAACTCTTTATCAAAAGTATTTTATCAATACTATGAGATTAACATTTATTTATATTTTAGTCCACTATAAAAAACTTTTGAATTAAT
>DUNS01000128.1 GCA_012839235.1 Clostridiales bacterium | reverse complement strand
TACTAGGTTAATCTTAGCACCCTTCTCCCCATAGACTCTGAATAAGCCGTTATGGGTCCCTTTAAACTCATCTCTAGACATATAATTAACAACAACAGTGATTTCACTATTCTCTCTAGCATATATCCCATTATTATCTACAATTACAGGCTGTTCTCTATCAAGAATATAGTCAATTCTTATGAGGTCCTTTATCCTCTTGTTTTCTTCAGTTTCTGCATAAAACCCACTATAATAACTCTTTAGAAGCTGATTATTGACTTCCTCACTAATACCTCTAAACTCTATATTCTTCAAAACTTCTAGAGCATTATAGTCATCTGACATACTCTCAAGCTTTACATTGATATCGTTATCATGAAAAACCTGATAGGATACATTATTATCTAAAGCATCAATATGGGACAGGTTATCATCAATTGTTATATCATTAACTCCTAGCCAGCTCCAGGTTCTTACTGGGGTCGGATTTATATTCTTTAAATAATTATTCATATAAATATCCATACCTTTCTTCTGTGTGAAGATGTTTTTTCTTCACACTATTCACTCCTATCCAATACTTCCTTCTAGCTCAAGTTTAATGAGATTATTCATCTCTACAGCATATTCTAGGGGTAGCTCCTTAGCTATTGGCTCGGCAAATCCGCGTACAATCATAGCCTTAGCTTCTTCTTCACTTATTCCCCTGCTCATGAGATAGAATATTGTATCATCACTTATCTTTCCGATCTTTGCTTCATGACCAATCTCTACCTCATCATTCATTATATCAAGAACCGGAATTGTATCCGATACTGATATGTCATCCATCATAAGGGATTCACAGGAGATAGTAGATTTGCTGTGATGGGCATTGGGGGTCACAGTAACTGAACCTCTATATATTGCCTGACCTCCACCTTTAGATATGGATTTAGTATTAATAGTAGATGAGGTATAAGGTGCTGAGTGAACAACCTTTGTTCCTGTATCTAATATCTGCCCTTTCCCTGCAAATGTAATGCTGGTAAATTCAGATCTTGCTCCCTCACCCTTTAATATACTCATAGGATAGAGCATAGAAACCTTAGAGCCAAATGAACCAGATATCCATTCAATACTTCCATTCTTATCAACAACAGCCCGTTTTGTATTAAGGTTCATCATATTCCTAGACCAGTTTTCAATTGTTGAATATCTTAGGGTAGCGTCCTCCTTCACATAAAGCTCCACACATCCTGCATGAAGATTAGTTACACTATACTTAGGGGCTGAGCAACCCTCTATAAAATGAAGCTTTGCACCTTTTTCTACAATAATTAAAGTATGTTCAAACTGACCTGCTCCTGGTGAATTGGATCTAAAGTAAGATTGGAGAGGAATATCCACTTCAACTCCTTCTGGTACATATACAAAAGAGCCACCGGACCAAACTGCCCCATGAAGAGCAACAAACTTATGGTCATTAGGTGGAACCAGCTTCATAAAATACTCCTTAACAATATCCTCATAATCTCTTATGGCAGACTCCATGTCTGAATATATAACACCTTGCTTTACCAGTTCTTCCTTAATGCTATGATATACTACCTCAGAGTCATACTGAGCTCCAACTCCTGCCAGATATTCATGCTCGGCCTTTGGGATACCCAATTTGACAAATGTATCTTTAATTTCACTGGGGATTTCCTCCCAAGTTCCTTTCATCTCAGTATCTGGCTTTACATAGGTTACGATATTATCCATATCCAGATCATCCAGATTAGGTCCCCAGGTGGGAAGGGCTGTATTTTCATAGGTCTCAAGGGATTTTAGTCGAAAGTCCAACATCCACTTAGGTTCATTTTTTTGCTTGGAGATCTCTATAATAATATCTCTAGTCAAACCCTTATCTGACTTATAGCTATATCTATCTTCATTTCTTATATCATATATACTGCGGTCAATATCCTCTACAAAGGTCTTTTTCTTGTCCATATTAAATAACCATGCCTTTCTTCGCACTAAGCTCCCTTCCTATAGGTCAACAACTTCTTTATATTCCATAAAACCATTATCAATAATTTCCTTGGCAACAGAAGCATCTCCTGTTTTTACAATTCTTCCGTCCATAAGAATATGAACAAAATCAGGCTTAACATAGTCAAGTAATTTATTGCTGTGGGTTATGATAAGAAGGGATTTATCTTCATCCATATAATTATTAATTCCATTAGCAACTGACCTAATTGCATCAACATCAAGACCAGAATCGATCTCATCTAAGATTGCCAGCTTTGGATTAAGCATCATCATCTGAAACACTTCATTTTTCTTCTTTTCTCCTCCAGAGAATCCAACATTAAGATATCTAGTGGCATAACTTTCATCGAATTGTAATATATCTAGCTTCTCTTTCATTTCCTTACGAAAGCGTATTGATCTTACAGGTTCCCCTGTAGCTGCGAACCTAGCACCTTTAAGCATTCCTTCAACCGTAATTCCAGGAACCTCTTCTGGAGTTTGAAATGATAAAAATATTCCCTTTCTTGCTCTTTCATCAGTCTTAAGTTCAGTTATATCTTCACCTTCAAACTCTATCCTACCAGCAGTAACCTCATACCTTGGATGACCCATAATAGCATTCATAAGAGTGGACTTTCCTGCTCCATTGGGTCCCATGATAACATGGACCTCCCCTTTATTAACTGTCAGATTAAGGCCACTAAGTATCTCCTTATTCTCAGTTGTAGAGGTATATAAATCTATAATTTTTATTAATTCATTATTCATTGTCTACACTAACCTTTCTATAATTTTTTATGATAAGCAGATTAGAAATTTTCCTGTCTTTCTCGGCCTAATCTGCTTATAGGTGAATATCATACTGTTTTAATACCTATTATTTTACTCGGAATTAAATAATATTCTATTACTTGAATCACATTTTGTCAATATAGTTACCGAATACTAATTGCCTTTAGTTAGTTAAGTAAAAACTTTCAATATAAAAAGAGGCATCATATAAGGAAGAAGAAAATTAATCCTTACAAAATGATGCCTCTTTTATTTAATTAAATTTTATCCTCTAGCCATTTTTTGCATAAGTCAGGATAATTTGTAATAGCTCCATTACATCCCATATTATATATATCCTTAAGAGCTTCTATTGTATTAACATTCCATACATTTACCTTAATTCCATATTCGATGCAATTACGTACCGTGCCAATTGTAAGTTTTTTATAATCGGGATGATAGCTTTCGAACCCAAAGGTCTTTGCAAAATATCCCCCATTCCATATCTCAGCTTGTCCTGAGATAACCCCACATTCTATATTTGGCCTTAGCTGCTTACATTTCACAAGGGATGCATAATTAAAAGAAGAGAGTATTACCTTATTCTCCAATTGATAGGACTCAATCAAAGCTATTGTTTTCTCCTCTAACTTTTCATAATAATACTTACGATTTTTTAATTCTATGTTAGTGGTAATAGGAACATCCTTGACCCAGTCCAAATACTCATCAAGTGTTGGAATTGGATGAAATCCAAATTCCTCTGCTTGCAAGTGCCCTGCATTAAACTGTAGCAATTCCTCATATGAATAATCTTTAACCAGTCCCCGTCCATCAGTTGTACGCCGAATGTCTTCATCATGAATAATAACCAAAATATCATCTTTTGTAATTTGAACATCCAGTTCAATTTCATCACAACCGGCTTCAGCCGCTTTTTTAAACCCGAGCATTGTGTTTTCTGGATACTTACCACTGTAGCCTCTATGTGCAATAATCTTCATTATTATTTACCTCAATCTATTTGTACTATGAACCTATTAAAACATTGTCTATATAGACATACTTATATTATATACCAACAGTACCAACAATTATTTAGGATGTTAATCCTGTATCTATATAGATTATATGAGTTTGGTACATATGTATCTATTTTTATTCAAGCTTTCGCTTCCATACACCCTTTATATAAAAAATCAGTGACAATATCATCCCTAGTGTCCAACCAACAGGCCATGCCAGCCATATACCAGTGGTGTCCAGGCTTTTAGATAAGACAAAAGCAAGAATAATCCGTATAAACAAACTTGCAAATGTAGTCACCATAAACCATCCCATAGATCCTGCTCCACGTAGAACAGCATCTCCCATAAACTTTATGGAGATTGCTAGAAAGAATGGTGCAATAATTTTTAGAAATTCCTTACCAGTATCAAATGCCAGCTTGCTATCAGAGTTTAAAAAGAGCTTTAAAACCATATCACCAAAGAAGAAATATATAACAAAGAAGGGCAATGCTACTATTAAGCCCATAATACATCCCGCTTTAAATCCCTTGCTTACTCTTCCAGTTTTACCAGCTCCAATATTCTGGGCAGTAAAGCTTGACATCCCATTAGCTACAGTAGAAAGTGACGTTGTACCAAAGACCATCAGCTTTGAAGCAGCTGAGTATCCCGCAATAATAGAAGACCCATATCCATTAATAAGACTCTGAATAATAATATTCCCTACTGATATGAAGCTTTGCTGGAATATGCTTGGTATGGCAATAAGACTTATCTTTTTAAACATAGAGCCTGAAAAAAGTATCACTTTTCCTTCTGTTTTTACTGTTTTTAAGCGTCTAATCAGGGTTATCAAAGATAGGATTCCTGCTATTCCCTGGCATATAAAAGTAGCCCAAGCAACTCCGTCTATTCCCATGCCAAATACTACAACAAAAAACCAATCTAAAAATATGTTACCTAAGGAGGACCCTATAAGAAAATATAGAGGAGTTTTTGAATCCCCCAAAGCATTAAATATTCCTGTACATATGTTATATAAAAATAGAAATATGAGGCCTCCCATATATATATTAATATAGATGGATGCATCCTTAAATATATTGTCAGGAGTATTAATAATTCTCATAAGCTTATTACTTAGTAATAATCCCACCACTGTAAGAACTACACTTAAAACTCCAACCGTAATGAATGTAGTTGTAATAGCGGTCTTCATTTCCTTGTTCTTCCTGCCGCCAAATAGTTGGGACACCACAACCGAGCACCCTATATTGCAGCCGATGGCAACAGCCATAAATATCATAGTAATTGGATAGGAAGCCCCTACTGCCGCAAGAGCATCCTCACCGATAAACTTGCCGGCAATTACACTGTCAGCTATATTATAGAGCTGTTGAAATATAACACTTATTAGCATAGGAATTGAAAACGCCCACAGCTTTTTGCTAATATTACCTTCTGTCAGGTCTGTTATCATATCTCATCTTGCCTTTCCTTAATATTCTCACACCCGATATTCCATATACTTTTGTCCATCAAGGTCCTTCCAGGTAAATGTATTATCCTCAAGAATCATATATCCATTGACACTGTTCTCCTTTGGTATAGATACAGAACCAGGATTCATATAAGTGTACTTATCATATTTCTTATATTTTGGAACATGGGTATGGCCATTAAGCAATATATCCCCTCGCTTTAGAGGAGGAGGATTGGTTTCTCCATACTTATGACCATGGGTACAAAAAATCATATGTCCATCAAGATAGAGAATACAATATTCCGCCATAATCGGAAATTCCAGAACCATCCCATCTACTTCTGTATCGCAATTACCTCTAACACATAAAATCTCATCTGACATCTCATTAAGAAGGGCTATAACCTTTTTAGGGTCATAATCCCTAGGTAGATCATTTCTAGGACCATGATATAGGATATCTCCTAAAATCAGTAATCTATCTGCTTTTTCACATCTATATGCCTTAATAAGTTTCTCACAATAATAGGCTGAGCCATGTATATCTGATGCTATTAATATTTTCATTCTTTGCCTCCTGCTTCCTTGACAAGTTCATTACATAGGTCTTTCCTTATAGTTTTCATTCTTTGATTATAACTTAATTAGGTCCATATTTCTACTAATTATTAAAGGGATTGAAAGCCTTAACCTTCAATCCCTAATATATATACTAATATTATATGCCTTTATACCTTGAACTTAGCAACTAATATTTGCAAGCCCCTAGCCAATTCTGATAAACCTTCACTTGCATTAGCAATCTCTTCAACAGCTGCTGTCTCTTCCTGAGCTGTTGCGGAAGCCTCCTGTGTAGATGCAGCATTTTCTTCAGCTATAGCTGATAGATTCTGTAGGACATCCATGATTTCTTCCTTCATATTATCCATAATATCACCAGATGCCTCCAGCTGATCCACTGCCTTACTTGTTAGTCGCATCGCATCTGCGATTAGTTGATACTTATCTTTACTATTAATAACGCTTTCTGCTTGTTCCTTAGAAATATTAGTTACTCTCTCCATAGACTTAACTGCTATAGCAATATTGTCTTGTAGCTCCTTTACAATTTCATTAATAGTGTTAGCAGAGCTCTTGGACTGTTCAGCTAGCTTTCCAATCTCACCTGCAACTATAGCAAAGCCTCTACCTGCCTCCCCTGCTCTAGCAGCTTCAATGGAAGCATTAAGAGAAAGTAGATTAGTCTGAGCGGAAATTGTCTCAATAACATTACTTGCTTCACCAATCTTATTAGAACTCAAACTGGTATCGGCAATAACTCTAGCTATTTCCTCTATGGCACTTGTACTTTCATTGGTAATTTCATATAGAGAGTTTATCTCAACTAGACCTGTGTCTACAACGTCACTAACCTTATCTGATGATTCATTAACACTGCTTATGTATTCCTTTACCTTAGTTATATTATCTCCCAGGGTAGCAGCCTTATGTGAACCTTCTTCAGTAAGCCTAGCTTGATCCGATGCTCCATGAGCAATATCTTGAATAGTCTTAGATACTTCTTGGGCAGCATCAGCTGTCTGACCGGATATGGCTGTAAGCTCTTCTGAGGAAGCAGCCAGTTGCTCTGAAGAATTATTAATCTCTCCGATGATATTTCTTAAATTATCAATAATGCTTTGATTCGCCTTAGCCATAATACCTATCTCATTATTAAGAGATAAGTATTTCTTATCTATATTCTCACTAATATCAAGAGAGGCTATCTTCTCAGCACTTTTAGCGGTTAGAATAATTGGTTTCGTAAATGAATTTCCAAAGAAGAATGTTATCACAATTATAATTAATATAACAAGAGCCGATGCAAATACTATATTAGAAATTAATTTAACTTCAGACTCCAATAATTCATTTTCAGTTGCAACAGTAACAAATGTCCAATCAGTACCTTCTATAGGAGCAAATCCAGCATATAAATTATTGCCCTCATATGTATAATCCCTAACACCTTCCTTACTATCTATCATAGCTTCAATAAGATGGGATAATGATTCCATGTTTTTATCACTAATAGCTTCTTTTATAGGTGAGAACTTATTAAGAACGTAATCATAATTAGGATGGCCTATCACTGTTCCTGTACCATCTATAATATAACCATAGCCTTGCTCACCATATCCTGCACCTTTAGCCATTGTACTTAGTATGTCGCCTTGACTTTCAGAAACGATGGCTCCTACAATTTCATTATACTTATTGATTGGCACTGCCTGCATCAGGGTCTGTGTACCTACATCTTGATTAACAGTATTTGTTATAACGAATGGACTTCCCTCAAATATCTCCATAATAGGATCTTCAGGATGTATATCTATAGTTCTACCACTGGTATAATAAAGTTTACCATCGGGATACAAAACCCCTAATTCAGTAAAACCCTTTTCCATAACAACATCTTTTAGAATGAATTTTTGATCAGCCCAGACCATGCTGTTAATCTCTTTTATCTTAGTAAACATCTCGACAGAGCTTCGTTGGTTTTCAAGTGTTTTCTCAGCAATGTCAGCTGATGAATTAGCCAATGTGGCAAGAGTTTTCTTTGCCTCTTTGATAACAGTTTCCCTTGCAATATCTAAGGCCAAAAAGCCTAATACTGTAGAGGATAGGATCACTAGCATAGACACGTAGAAAATCAGCCTAACCTTAATACTTTTTCTCCCTATAGTCTTATTCAGGCCTTTTCCATTATTCTGCCCTTTATATTTTTCTAACTTAGTAAAATTAAATTTTGGACGCTTTTGTTTTGATGAATTTTGCTTTGGAAATTTCGATTTCCCAATTTCCCCATTTGTCTTTTGCATCTTTATCTCCTTTTGCTATTGTATTAATTGTAGATTATCTGCATGTTACAGGTCTGTCTAACTATAGTTATAGAATTTTTTTCCTTTTCTATCATAATATAACTTATTTTCACTAAAAGCAACCTTTTTTGTGCTTCTTATTGTTGAAATTCTTGGTTATATTGACAAACTATCCAGAATAGGTAATAGAAAGACGACATATCTATGTCGTCTTGAATTTTTCACATATTATCATTATTATAACTTAGCTAGACTTCTTGTTGATTGACCAACAACAAGCTCTGCGTCAAATATTTTTCCTTCCCCCTGTTTATTACCCTCAATCAAATCAAAGAGAATTCGTATTGTTTCTTCTGCCATTTCTGATACGGGCTGCTTTATGGTTGTAATAGATGGCTGATAATAAAAGGTAACATCCATACCATCATAGCCAGCAACTGAATAATCCTCAGGTATACTTTTCCCTTTTTCAAATATTGCTTTACATGCACCAACAGCCATGCTATCTGAAATTGCAAATATGGATGTAAAGTCAGTACCTGATTCTAATAACTCTTTTGCCGCTTCATAGCCATACTTCATAGAGAATGTGTCCAGATTGTCGTCCTCTATATATCGTATCAAAGTATCATCAATTGTAATATTATTATCTTTTAATGCTTGCTTATAGCCCTGTAATCTCAATTTGCCAATACTTTCATCGTCTATAGGAGCAGTGATAATGGCAATCCTTTTATGTCCTAACTTACATAGATAGTCAACCATCCGATAGCTCTCTTGAAGATCATCCACCATAACATAGGAACTATTATTCTTATCAACTTTATCCGATATACCCCCAGTACATAAAACAAAGGGAACTTTCATCTGTCTTAACTTTTCCTCTGAATGGATAAAGTAGCCACCTAGAAATACAATGCCTTTAAGCCTTTTTTCCTTCTCTAATTGTAGAGCAACATCCAGCTCATTCTCATGTTCCTCTACTCGATGCAATAAGAAGGAATACTTTTTCTTTTGTATTTCATTTTCAAAGACCTTTAACATTGAGTTAAAAAATGAGTTTGTTATACCCTTTATTAAGACTGCTATTGTGTTAGATTCGAGCCTTTTAAGGTTTCTAGCACTATTATTAGGAATGTAGTTGTGTTCCTTAATAGCCTTCATGATAAGAGCTTTTGTTTCATTGCTAATATCGGGATGATCGTTAATAGCTCGGGAAACTGTACTAACACCCACTCCACAGATTCTAGCAATATCTTTTATCGTAGTCGCTTCCATTTATCATAGTCCTTTACTTATTACTGTATTTATAATACAACTATCTTTACTAAACCTACCCTATTATAGCAATTTGTTTATAAAATGGCAATAATACTCTATATACGTCCATAGGTTTTAGTAATTGATTGTATTCTCAACAGCAAATCTTCAGTTATATCTTCTTCTAGCAATCTCCACTTCCAGTTCAAACCAACAGTTGATGGTGTATTAATTCTCGCCTCATTACCTAGACCAAGATAATCTTGTACTGGAATTATACATAAATCAGCTACGCTCTGTTGAGCCAGGCAAATCATATCCCATACAAGAGCATCTGCTGACGCCCTATCTCGATTAATATAACGAAGGACATACTCTTTATCCTCAGGTGGGATCGTCTCAAACCAGCCTTTAAGTGTTTCATTATCATGGGTTCCAGTATATACCACAGAGTTGTTGTTATAATTATGGGGAAGATAGTCGCTTTCCTCTCGAGAATCAAAGGCAAATTCCAGAACCTTCATGCCAGGAAAACCAGTCTCCTTTAATAACTCACGGACACTTTCAGTTATATATCCCAGGTCTTCAGCTATAATGTCTTGCTTTCCTAGCTGTTTCTCAATCTCTCGGAAGAACTCTATCCCTGGACCCTTCATCCACTTACCATTTCTAGCGGTAGTTTCACCATAAGGTATAGAATAATACTCATCAAATCCTTTAAAATGATCCACTCTCAATATATCGTACCATCTAAAACTCATATCAATACGCTTAATCCACCAAGCATAATTGCTTTTCTTATGGACATCCCAGTTATAAAGGGGATTCCCCCACAGTTGGCCATCTTCAGCAAAGCTATCAGGAGGACATCCGGCAACTGCAATTGGATTAAGTTCATCATCTATTTGGAATAATTCAGGGTGAGACCAAGTGTCAGCACTATCAAAAGCAACATAGATAGGGATATCTCCAATAATTTTAATACCATTATTATTGGCGTAGCTTTTAATATCAGCCCATTGCTTATTAAACTCATATTGTATGAACTTATAAAATCCAACATCATTCTCTAGTTTTTCTCGATAAAGCTCAAGGGTAGCCTTATCACGATATCTTAATTTTGCTTCCCAATTAACCCAACTTAATCCCCCATATGAATCTTTAATTGCCATATAGAGAGAATAGTCTTCAAGCCAATCTTCGTTTTCTTTTTGGAAAGCAATATATCCTGGATCAGCCATGCAATTACTGCGGCTATAAGCCTTTTTCAGTATCGGAAACCTAGAAAAATATATTTTTTCGTAATCAATGTATCTTAAGTTATTACCATAATCCATCTCGTCACATTCATCTTGTGTTAACAAACCTTCTTCAATCAATCTATCCAAGTCAATAAAATATGGATTACCAGCGAAAGTAGAAAAGGACTGATAAGGGGAATCCCCATATCCCGTAGGCCCAATCGGTAATATCTGCCAGTACTTCTGACCAGCGGTTTTCAATTGATCAATAAATTTATATGCACTTTCTGAAAATGCTCCAATCCCATATTTAGATGGAAGGCTTGCAATCGGTAATAGTATTCCACTTCCACGCATATTTGTCACATCCTTCATGTCTTATTTGATATTAACCTTTCACAGCACCAGCTACTACACCTTCAATAATATATTTCTGACAGGTCACGTAGAAGATTACTATAGGTATGACAGCTAGAACCAACATTGCCATCATAGCTCCCATATCAATTGAACCATAGCCACCTTTTAAATACTGTATAGCAATCGGAATTGTTTTATAATCCATACCTATCAATAGATAAGGTAACAGATAGTCATTCCATATCCACATGGTGTTGAGAATTGCCACCGTAACCGTAATTGGTTTTAATACGGGCATAACCACAAGGAAAAAAGTCCTTAAGGGACCACATCCGTCAATCATGGATGCTTCTTCTAATTCCAAAGGGATTGATTTTACAAAGCCACTAAACATAAAGACAGACAATCCTGTTCCAAATCCAAGATAAATAAGAATTATGCCTACTGGATTATCTAAGTGAAGTAGGTTGGCTACTTTTGTCATTGTAAACATAACCATTTGAAATGGAACAATCATAGATAAGGTAAATATGTAATAAAGCATGCTATTAAATCTATTCTTTACCCTTGTAATAAACCATGCAGTCATTGATGTAAATAACAGAATAGTTATTACAGACCCCAGGGTGATAAAAAGAGACCATCCAGCCGATTGTATGAACTTGGTTTTCTCTAAGCCACTGACATAGTTGTCAATCCCTACAAAGGTTTCACTGTTAGGCAGTTTAAAGGGAGTTTCACTAATATAGAATTTTCCTTTAAAAGAATTTAATAATACAATAAAGATTGGGGATAGAAATAGTATTGATAGTATAATCAAAAATATAAAGGGTATCACTCTTGTAATACTTTTTCTTTTACCAAAATTACCTTCCATTAACTCTCTACCTCCCTCTTTCTTGTTAATCTAAGCTGTATTATTGCCACTAAAGCCACAATTAGTGTAAATATCACAGCCTTTGCCTGCCCTACCCCTTCACTTCCTACAGATCCATAGAAGGTATTATATATGTCTAAGGCCAGCATTGTAGTTTTTCTTGATGGTGCTCCTGCTGTTAATGCAAGGTTTGAATCAAATAGTTTGAAGGAATTTGACATAGTCAAGAACAAACATATTGTTACTGAAGGCATCACCAGTGGGATTGTAATCTTTTTTAGTATCTCTAGCTTACCTGCCCCATCAATTCTAGCTGCTTCCATAACATCCTTAGGAATGTTTTGAATTCCGGCTATATAAATAACCATCATATAACCGATCATTTGCCAGTTCATCAGAATCACCAGACCCCAGAAACCATATTCAGGCTTGAAGGTTAAGGTCACTCCAAATTTAAATAGAATACCGTTAAGTATTAATTGCCATATGTATCCCAGCACTATGCCACCGATTAAGTTAGGCATAAAAAAAACTGTACGGAAAAGATTCGTTCCTTTAATCTTCCTTGTTAATAGCAGTGCAAGTAGAAAGGCAAACACATTAACAGTAATCACAGATACCACTGCAAATTTCACTGTAAACCATAGGGCATTAGTGAATTCCTTACTTGAAAATGCTTCAACATAATTTCTTACTCCGACCCACTGGGCATCTATAACTGTTGTAAATTCAGTAAAGGATAAAAAGATACCTAGTATGAATGGAATAAAAAATGCAATAGCAAATGCCATCAGAGTAGGAAGCACAAAAACAGGAAAATATTTTTTATTATGTTTAAGCATATTGTTTTCTCCTTTATAAGGTGAATTGCTAATCCAATTTCCTTATGAAACTAATGTCTTGCTTCATACAAATTCATGACAAGCCGCATAGTCATGCTTGTCATGAATTCATGTTCAGTATATAAATATAAAAAGGAGTTATTTGGCCTTTTCAGACTTCCAAGAATCTTTAACTATTGTAGCTACATCATCCCAAGCCATTCCACCTTGTACATACTCTAGTAAAGCATCACCAAAGTAGTTCTTAAATTCTTCACTAGGGAATGCAGCGAAAGTCCATGCTACAGACTCAACATCCTTCTCCATCCAAGCTAAAACTTCTCTAGCTAATGGATCTGCAGGTTTTTCATTGTCTTCAAATGTAGTAAATGGAGCGATAAATCCTAGTTGATTTGTAACATAATCTTTACCCTTTGCACTACTAAATAACCACTCTATGAAATCGATAGATGCCTGTTGTTTTGCTGGAGACACCTTGCTATTGACTGCAAAGTAGTTCTCTGTACCAACACATAAGCCTTGCTTCTCTTCACCAGCTACTCCAGTGTAGATAGGTAAGAATTTAATATCTTCAGCTGCTACAATGTTACCATCAACTCCGTTAATCTGAGACCATGCCCAGTTACCATTTTGAACCATAGCTACCTGTCCAAGTGCGAACTCCGCCATGGAATCATTAACAGATTTGCTTCCAAGAAGGCCTTTCTGTGAAGCAGAGTTATTTACATAAAGATCAAAAATATTTCTAAAATTATTACCATAAGTAAATCCAATTTCATCGGCAGCAAGCCCTGCTAAAACACTATTATCAAAAGCTGAATTATCATTGAACTCATAATATAGTGGTATATTGGCTAAGTGTGTCTGCCATCTCCACTGCTCACCAGCACCTAAGGATGTAGATGCAAATACCCCTTTAATTCCTAGAGCATCTGCCTGTGCAGTCATATCTTCAACCACTGCTTGTAATGTAGCAAAGTTATTAACTTGATCCATTGAGGTAATATCTGTAGCTTTATCTCCTAAAGCAAAATATTTCTCCATAATAGCATTATTATAGATAATTCCATATCCCTCTACTACATATGGGATGCCATATACCCCATCACCTGAAGTTACTGCAAGGGTCTTATCTGACAAATAGCTATAAAGATCAGTATCCTTTAAATCTAGGGTGTAATCTTTCCAGGATTCATATCCAACTGGTCCATTAATTTGGAATATTGTTGGAGGATCAGACTTAGCAACCTCAGATTTTAGTGTCTGCTCGTATGTACCAGAAGCTGCGGTTACAACCTTAACCTTAATACCAGTCTCTGCTTCATAGTCAGCAGCAATCTGATTGTATACTTCGGCAATTTCAGGTTTGAAATTCAAGTAATAAATTTCATCTACTGTTTCATCATTACTTGCACTATCGTCATTGGAAGTTTCTTCATTAGATGCTTCATCTTTTTTATCTTCACTCCCTGAATTATCTGTTGTCTTACTTGTGTCTTTCTCTTTGTCTCCCCCACCACAAGCAGTTAATGCACCTGCAACCATAACCAATGTTAAAAGGATTGCCAAAAGCTTACTTAATTTTCTCATCTCTACCTCTCCTTCTTTTTTGTGGAATAGTTCCAAAAAACAATTCCATTTTACAATATTTTTATATTGGTAACGTTATCAGTAACCTTTCCGGTATCGTTACCAGTTTTAATATTACCATACTTATCAAATTACTGCAACACCTTTTTATACATTTTCAATAATTTATTTAATCAACATGTTAAATCACTCATGTCATTATTCTATATTGTAAACATATTCACAGCTTCCCCTAGATCTTCTGCATTAGCAACTATCTCTTTTGCTGCATTATCTAATATCCTAACTGAGTCCGCTTGTGCATCAACTATTTTCTCAATTGCTAAAGATGTTGCCATAGTCTCCTCAGATACCGCTGATATATTTTCTACTGAACTAAGTGTACCCTTTCTTGCCTCTTCCATATTCTTTACATTATTACCTATCTCAGACAGATTATGAATCAATCTATCCATACCTCTGTTCATATTCTGGAATGCCTTTATAGTATGATTTACCGTATCATTCTGTTTATCAACAACTGTCTCTGCTTCCTGTGCAGTTTTTACTGTGGTGTTTGTCTGACTTGTTATATCACTTATTACATCACGAATTTCATCTGCTGATTCCATAGATTTATTAGCTAGTTTTCTAATCTCAGTAGCAACTACAGCAAATCCCTTACCAGCCTCTCCCGCCCTAGCTGCTTCAATAGATGCATTAAGAGATAATAAATTAGTTTGATCTGCTATGTCATTAATAACATTTACTATTTCACTAATTGATTTTGTTTTCTCATCCAATGCTGTAATATTATCAACTACATATTTAGTAATCTTATTGGTTTCCTCTGATTGCTTAGTCAAGCTTTCCATAGTATTGATACCCTCTGAAACAATATGGCTCATATCCTCCATTTCTTTTTCTATCTCATTGAGGTTACTATTAACAATTGAGATTTTCTTAGATAAATCATCCATTTGAGATAGACAATTTTGTGAATCAAATGCCTGTCCTTCAATACCAGAGCCAATATTGTCAATTGAAACAGTGATCTCCCCACTAGATTTTGATATTATCTGAGAGGATTCCATTACATTGTCTGCTGATTTTGTTACCAATCCGCTGACATGGGACATCTTCTGTATAAGTTTTCTCATACTGTTAAGCATATCCATAATATTACTCGCTAAGATTGCAAATTCATCTTTGCTCCTAACAGCCACCTCTACAGTTAGATCTCCATCGGAAATATTACGAAGCTTTCCAATTATATGTTTTATGTTTCTACCTATTCCATTGGAAATGGCAATACCAATTGATACAGCCACTATACAGGCCACAACAACTACGATAACTGTAGTGGATCGGATATCATCAGCCTGTTGCATAAAACTTGCCTTTGGTATCATTCCACATATTGTCACCCCAGTGTCTCCAATCTTACCATACATGAAAAGATGTTCTTGGCCATTATAATCTACGTATTCAGAGCCTATCTGCTGATCAGCTACTATACTCTCTGAATAATATGTCTGCTCAAAAAATGAAAAGTCAGCATCTACCTGCTGGATCTCTACTTCAGAATCCTCTTCAATATCTAAATCCTGATTAAATATTGTAACTTCACTTCCATCCTCAGTTACAATACCAACAAAGCTATTATCTCCTAATGATAAATCTCTTAAAAATGCTTCAATTTCATTTTTACTTATATCGATTGCCACAAGTCCTTCACCGTGGTCAAACTTACGAAGGAAGGATAATGCGTAAGCTTCTTTATCTAAGCTAACTTTTTCATCTATGATAGGATGACTTCCTAGCCATACCCCATTATCACTCTGCAAGCTTCCTTCTATTTCTGAGTAGAAGCCATATATATTCTCCATATCACTAGTTAAAACCGGAATATCTTCACCTGCTATTATATGTATGTTCTCAATAAATCTTTCAAGATTAGTCTTAGTTAAGAGCTTATTGTTATTGCTTATTACAAAGGAAAGTCTCTCCTGTGAATCAGTATAAACCAATCCTCTTGTGAAATAACTTAAGTCATTATCGCTAATGTACTGCTGTGATATTGCGTCAACTGCCTCAAAAACATAAGCCATATAGCTGGTAGCCATTTCAAAGGTATTCTCAGTTGCTTGCTCGTAGTTGCTTATCAATCCCTCTGAAGCTTTGGAATAAGATATAATTCCAAGAAACACTATCAGGGCTACAGGAATAATAAAGCCAAGAATTAATTTCTGCAAAATGCCAAATCTTACTTTACGCTCTCCCATAACAGCTCTGACACTTGTAGACTTATTTCTAGAAAGTCTTTTCTGCAAATTCTTCAGTAAATTACCCATAAACAATCTCCTCCTCTGTAATATTCAACACTCACATAAAACATCATAACTTAGTTTAGTTGAAATGTGCATGATTTTTTCGAAAATTTTCGACAATCATGTTTTTTATTTTGTTTGAGACTACATATAAAAAGGGTATATCACAAAATCTTAGATTTTATGATATACCCTTGACAAAATTAACCATTAAGCTATCTTATTCCTCTACTACTCCACCTTCAACAACTAAACTATCTGGATCAGCTGCATCTCCGTATACTGGAGCAAGAGTCTCTTCATAATTAGCATGAAAGAAATCTTCTTTACCAAGCTCCACTATATGATCATTAAGCCAGTTAAGAAGCTCTGTGTTACCCTTTTGAACAGCAGGTGCGATAGTATCAAGATTGCCTAAGGATTCGACACCAACAGAAAAGCCAGGGTTCTCGATGGCCCATGCTAAAACCTCTGTATTATCTGTGGAGAAGGCATCCCCACGGCCATCAAGTAAAGCACCATAAGCCTCACTGTATTGGTCAAACTTTAACAGCTTAACTTCAGGATGATTCTCTGTAAAGTATGTCTCTGCAGTAGTTCCTTTGCTTACTATTAAAGTCTTTCCATTAAGCTGCTCAGCTTCTGTAATAAGTGCATTATCAGGTGAAACCACCCCTAAAGCTACCTTCATATATGGAAGTGCAAAATCCACCACTTCAGCACGTTCTTTGGTTACTGTAAAATTAGCAAGAATAACATCTACCTTTGCTGTAACAAGATATTCTACTCGGCTGGCAGCCTCAACAGCTACATATTCCACATCTACTCCAAGATCCTCTCCTATACGATTACCATAGTACACATCATATCCTTGGAAATCACCATTGTCATCAACGTATCCAAAGGGCTTCTTATCACTAAATACTCCAATTACAATCTTACCACTATCCTTGATTTCTTCTAAGGTTCGTGCGGAACCATTCTTCTTATTGTCTGCATCGGTTGTGTTATTTGTATTATCTACTTTATTAGAATTGCTGTTATCCTTTTGGCACCCTACAAAAAAAGCTCCCAATATGGTTATTGACAATAATAGTACTAGTAATTTTTTAGTCATCCTCATAATAAACTCCTCTTTTCTTTCATTTTCCTTAATCATTTTTTGATTATACTTTGACTATTCATTAATCCTTGTTAGTTCAATCTTTAAATTCAAATAAATTTAAAAACTTTCTTGCTCTATCAGTCTTTGGATTCGAGAAGAAGTCTTCAGGATCATTAACTTCTACTATCTCCCCTTGATCCATAAATATAATTCGATCTGCAATTGCTCTTGCAAATTGCATCTCATGGGTTACTATGACCATGGTGCTTCCTGATCTGGCAAGTTCAAGCATTACATCAAGTACCTCCCTTACCATCTCAGGGTCAAGAGCCGCAGTAATCTCATCAAAAAGCATAACTTCTGGGTACATGCACAAGGCTCTGACAATTGCCACCCTTTGCTTTTGTCCACCGGAAAGTTGTCTTGGATAAGCATCTCTCTTATCTAATAATCCAACTCTAGTAAGTAATTCCTCTGCTTCTTTTATCACCTCCTTCTTCTCTCTCTGCTGTGATTTAATAGGCCCAAGTATTATATTATTAAGGATTGTCAGATGGGGAAACAGATCATAGCTTTGAAATACCATTCCTATTTTCTGGCGTACACGATGCATATCCTTAGTTCTATTACTGATAAGCTCATCCTTTAAAAATATTTCTCCACCCTGAATAGACTCAAGGCCATTAATACACCTTAGTAAGGTGCTTTTTCCACATCCTGATGGTCCAATAATTACCACCACCTCACCCCTATGAATATCTAGTGATACATCCTTAAGGGCAGTCAGATTGTCATATTTTTTTACCAATTGTTTTATTTCAAGTATAGTTTCTTTATCATTCATAATTTTCACTATTAGTCCCTCCATTTATTTTCTAGTTTAGTAGCTAACCTGGATATGGGATAACAGACTAGAAAATACATAAAAAATATTACTCCATAAACCCATAATGCAGCTGATGGTACTGATAGACGAGAAGACTCTATAATCTGCTGGCCTACTTTAACTATCTCAACCACTCCTATTAATGCTATTAAAGATGTGGTTTTAATCATCCTTGTAACCAGATTAATAGCTAGAGGTAAGAGCCTTCGTATAGTTTGAGGGATTATAATATATCCAAAGATTTGAATTGTTGTAAGTCCTATGGCTCTTCCGCTTTCATATTGATGCTTAGGTATAGAAAGCAGTGCTCCTCTTACCAAATCCCCCATTTCAGCAGTTCCCCAAACCGAGAATACTATAATTGCTGAAAGCTCTCCTGACAAGTGGATGCCAAATGCCTTTGTAACTCCAAAATATACTATGAATAAAAGCACTAGCTGAGGCATTATTCGTACAAACTCAAGATATATCTTAGTTATCCATTTGATAAGAGGATTTTTCACTGTCATAATCGCCCCAAGAATTATTCCTAAGACTATTGAAATAGCTACGGAAATCAATGATATTCCTACAGTAATCCACAGACCCTCTAGTAATCTTATAAAATTTCTTCCTTGAAATAAAACACTAATTCCCAAATCCTGCATACCTAAGCTTCCTCTCTACTAATGAAAAAATTATGGATATAGGTAGTAATATTATTAAATATGCAACTACCAGCATCAAAAGAGCTTCATTAGTTTTGTAATAAAGACCAATTAAGTCTTTGGCAACATACATTAAATCTCCTAGGGCTACTGCACTGAATACAGATGTCTCCTTTATCAGAAAGATTACATTGGCTGCAAATGGAGGTATTGATATAGAAATGGCCTGAGGTATTACTACATATCTTATTACCTGCATTTTGGTAAGCCCTAGGCTTAGTCCAGCTTCTATCTGGCTAGTCTGAACAGCCTCAAGACCACTTCGAAATGCCTCTGACATATAGCTTCCACCTAGAAATATCAAACCAATTATGCCACAGGCTTCAGAGCTTATAACAATTCCTATCTTGGGAAGTCCAAAATATAAAAAGAAAAGCTGTATTAGCAAAGGTGTATTCCTAGAAAGCTCTATATAGGCTTCTACAATTTTTTTCAAAACAGGAAGACGATAGTACCTTATCAAACTACATATCAATCCAACAACTATTGATCCAACAATTCCTATTAAGGCAATTCGTATAGTAAGTTCTCCTGCCTCCACATATAGAGGAATATATTTTTCTATAAATTCTAAATCCATTTGCCTTATCCTTTCTCTTTTACAAGTAAGCTCATTCCTTTAGATATATCTAATTTATGTTGCTCTATCAATAACTTTCATATATAACTAGCTATAACTACTTTTTTCCATTAAAAAAAGCAGACTCCAATGATCTGCCTACAGAAAAATTGCATAATACTTCTAATTTAATGAAAAATCAGAAACGAACATCACAAAACTGTCCATGCAATAATTCCATAAGGCAATTACACATTGAACAGCAACAGCAACTATTATTTTTTATATTGTGATATGCTGATTTCATTATAACTAGACTTCCTTTCAATTCCCACTTCTCTTATATGAATTCTATGATATACATAATAACTTTTGCGATAGCCTTTGTCAATACTTTTTTTATATTTGTTGAAATAGGCCAAGAAAGCAGATATAATGAGTATCAACAAAGGAGCTTTTGTACATTTTTATTTTCCACTAATTGTACATCTTTATTATACTATTTACACTTTATGATGAAAGGCACGGGATGTTAGTGTGAAGGATAACTCTTTCACGAGTGAATTGTGAACACAATTCACTTTATTGATATTATGCACTGGATAACATGAAGACAAGAAGTCTTCATGTAAAAAGTTTGCATACTGTGAAGAAAGGATTGGTTTTTAATATGAGTATAATTGAGTTAGCAATTTCAATGGAAAAGGATCTAGAAAACTTCTATCTGGAACAGGCTGAGTTGAATAAGCATAACAATTTAAACGTGGTATTTACCCTATTAGCCAAAGAAGAGGAAAATCACCGCAAGATTCTAGAACAAAATTCGGAAAAACTTTCTCTCTCTTTAGAAGACAGTGATATTCTTAAAGAGGTCAAACCTCTCTTCAAGGACCTTCAGAATATTAGAAGTGAGATTAAGGACATCCCTAGCCAGCTTGATGTTTACAGGGTTGCATTAGAAAAAGAAGAAGAAAGCGTTAAATTCTATAAAGGCTTTCTTAATGATAATCCAAATCAGCAGCATAAAACTGTCTTCAATTATTTAGTAAAACAAGAAGAAAAGCATTGTGTGATTTTAGAGGAGCTAATTAAGCTTGTAACTCGACCTGAAGAATGGGTTGAATCTGCAGAATTTGGAGACCGTGAGGACTACTAATAGTAGGAAAAATAAAAAATAGTATCTGCTTGCAAATTCAAGTAGATAAAAGCCATAAAAAAACATATTCATTTGCAACACGCTCTCCCTTGGTTGAAGTACGTAATGGTACATAAGGTCATCAAAAACATGACCTTATTACCAACGACTTCAAACAGTTGCAAATTGATATATGTTTTTTATTGCTTTAGATTTACTTTTTTATGGTGCAAGCTGACACTATTTTTTATGACGTTTTTCTTCTATTTAGCAATTGGTTAAAGCTTTACGAATGTGGGCTTTCTGCCCATGAATACTGTGTAGTGTTTGAAGCCAATTTCTTTAAGGATGGCTTCTGCCTTGCCAAAATCATATCCTATATGATCTGATATATGAGCATCAGATCCTATGGTGATAATTTCTCCTCCAAGCTCATAATAACGGTTCAATATGACTTGTTCAGGGTGAGGACATCCAAGTCCATACTTAAATCCTGATGTATTAATTTCTATTCCTTTTCCCTTAGATATAATTGTTTTTAATATCTCATCAACTAAATCTTTAAAGCATTCATAGGAATAATCCTCTTGAGTAAGACTCTCCTTCATATGTTTAGGAATATATCTTATTATATAGTCTATATGTCCATAGACATCAAAGCACTCTGCCATCTCCTTGCAATTATGCAGAATTGCCTCATAGTATCTTTTAATTCCTTCATTAACAGTTTTGTCCATCCAATAATCAGGATAATATGGATCCATGTTATCAATAACATGGGTAGAGCCTATTATAAAATCAAAGGATTTACTCTGACTTAGATTATATAATTCATTTTCCATATGGGGTTGAAGCCCTAACTCTACACCAGTCATTATTTTGATTTTATCAATATACTTGACCTTTAATATATCCAGCTTATTAATGTAATTGTCTAGATCAAATATGAAATCATATCCCCCCTCAATTTCCGGGTAAAACAAATCCATATGATCAGTGAAGCATATCCTTTCTAGTCCCTTACTAATAGCCACTTCTATAGTCTCCTCCATAAGCGCCTGGCTATCACTGGAGAAGCTTGAATGTATGTGGTAATCCGCCTTAATCATTATGACTCCTTCCTTCTGCTTCCAAAAGCTTAATTATATCATCTTCTGGAATAGGTCTGCTGTAAAGAAAACCTTGTATTTTATCACAATCATATTCTTCTAGATAGTTAGCTTGTTCTTCGTACTCTACACCTTCAGCAATAACTGATAAACCAATACTCTTGCCTAACTTAACAATTTGGCCAGCCAATGATATTTTGAAAGGATTAATTATAGTATCTATAAATGATTTATCAATCTTTAAAGTATCGATTGGTAGGTGAGTTAGATAATTAAGGGAAGAATATCCCATCCCAAAGTCATCCAAAGCTATTCTAACATTAATGCTATGTAATTTCTCCAGGCTTTGGGCTATAGAATCAAAGGATTTTATCAGCATAGATTCAGTGATCTCTAATTCTAAATACTCCGGTTCTAGGTTATATTCTTCTAAGGTAGTCTGCACTATCTCACAAAAATCAATTTGTAATAGCTGTCTAATAGATATATTAACTGATATTGTTATATCAGTGTACCCCATATTATGTAGCTTACTTAAAAATGAACAAGCCTGCTGCAATACCCATGTCCCAATGGGAATAATCACATGGATATCCTCTGCAATTTTTATAAACTTCAAAGGTGATACATTGCCAAGAACAGGACTCTCCCACCTTAGCAAAGCTTCTAATCCAGTAATTTTCTGTGTCTTAGCATCAAATTGAGGTTGATAATAAACTTTAAATTCATTATTATCAAGTGCACCATGAAGGTTTTTTTCAATATTTACTCTTTCAGCAAAATTTTGCTTCATGGCTCTATCATAGACCATGTAATTCTTCTTTCCTTTGTCTTTTGCATGGTACATAGCTATATCAGCATATTCCAGTAATTGCTCAATTCTTACTCCATGATCTGGATATATGGCAACTCCTATACTAATACCCACATGTACAAAACTACCCTGTAGCTCAAAACCAAAATCAAATTTATCAAGTAGCTTTTGAGCAAATTCTTCTGCTTCCTCTGTTCCTAATATGTTTTCTAAGATAAGTATAAACTCATCTCCACTATGTCTATAAAGAGAGGCGTTATCATTAAGTAGCGTACTGAGCCTAGCACATACCTTAATAATTAGTTGATCACCAAAGGCATGGCCCATTGTATCATTAACATATTTGAAATTATCTATATCTATAAAGAACAAGGCAATCTTACCCTTTTCCTTAGTAAATATATAATCGCTAGCTTCAAGAAGAGAATATTTATTAAGAATACCTGTTAGAGAATCATGATATGCAAGATAAACTAGCTTCTCTTCTCCTTCACGTATTCTCTCATTAATAATCAACATTTCATCATATTGCTTTCTAATCTCTTCATCGGAGGCTGTTAATTCTTCATAGGTCTGAGTTAATTCCTCATGGTTCTCAGATAGTTCCCGACGCATTTTGCGGATTTTCTTTATATAGCCCAACAGGACAATAACAAATGTAATTAGTATCACAAAAGCAATGATTACACCATTAACAAAGCCTCTGTAGGCTTCATAAAATGAAAAAGGCTTATTAATAATCTCGGCATCTTCTGGAAGTAGGTTTCGAGGTATACCAAACCGTTCAAGCTGCTTATAATCATAAACAGTAATCATGCTATCCTCTACAACAACTGGAATATCATCAATATCTTCTCCCTGAAGTACCCTCTTGGCTATATTAGATGCCAATTCACCCTGTACCCTTCCACTTAAAAGGCTACCTCCTAAAATTCCATTGTTTAGACCAAAATCATAAAGATGATAAACAGGAACTCTACTATTAAGACTTATCTCATTGGTTGCGTATACCGCATCAATAACTCGCCCAATAACATCCTGAAAATAAGTAGTTATGTAGACAATACTATCTTCTTCTAACACTTTTACTTGTTCAATCAAGTCCTCATAAAGCATGTTGTTACAAGGAATAAGATTTAAATCCGGATTGACTTTCTTTATCTTATCCATGACAATTTTGCCAGTTGATAGTCCACTTTCAGAATTATCAAAAACTATATAGATGTTTTTAAGAGAAGGATTAATCTTTAAAGCTGTTTCAATAGTTTTAGTAGGATCGATCACCTCAATTACCCCTGTTAAGCGATCAAATCCTGAAGTAATGGATTCGGTTCCATCTTCATTAACTCCACTAAATATTATTGGAGCATCAGAAAAAATATTAGCCCGATGACCAAGGGCAAAGTTAAGAGCAATATCATCAGTTGTAATGATAATATCTATATCTTTGTTCTCATACTTATACGAATAATATTCATACAAATAATCAAGATTTTCCTTGTAGGGATAGTTCTTCCAATCTATAAACTCGTTCATTATATATACACTGCTGCCATATTCCTGAAACTCCGTAATTATGCTATCGTTTTGCTCCTTAGTCCAGGAAAATCCCTCATGATAGGAATTAAGAATAAGAATTTTTTTTGCTGTTTCTGTTCCAGAGTACACTTCTTCACTTACAGAAGCCACCTCTGCACCATAGGATATTTCTTGGTTAATAAAGATGAAGAAAAATATAATTATTGCCAACACAAAACAAATTGAGATCATTGCCCCTTGTCTTTTATCTAGCAGTGCTCTTTTCCTCATATAAAAACCATACCTTTCTTATGTGTGAACTTCCTTCACACTAGCCTGCAAACTTTCCCCATGAAAATCACTGATTTTATATTACCTAGTGCACAATATCTACTAAGTTAATTGAGTTCACAATTCACCTGTGAAAGATTTATCTTTTACCCTATCCCTTATCTGTATAAAATTTGAAAAGAGTCTACGGAGTTTTCCAAATTGTATCTCTTATACTAACTTAAATATAACATTATCAGACAATTTCTGCAATATTTTTTGTTACTGCTCTTTATCTTTTGATTTGTATTGGGTATAACCTCCGGAGATATTATATGTTTCTTTAAAGCCTTTATTAATTAAGATATTTTGTGTAGCATTTCCCGTAGTTCCCTTATTGCAATAGGTTACTGCAATGGTGTCCTTATCCATATTCTTTATATATTCCCTAAATTGAGAGTGTGGGACGCTAATAGCCTTATCAATATGGCCTTTTTCATATGAACCTTGAACTCTTGTATCTATTATTTCTACCTTCTTACCTGACTTGACTAAATCATCTAATTCATCACATGTTATAAGGGATCTCCCCTTACTAATTGCATTATCCAATATCATCCCTGTGTACATTACCGGATCCTTAGTAGTTGAATATGGTGGGGCATATGCAAGGTCAAGGTGAAAGAGGTCCGAAACCTTAGCTCTAAAAGTTATTGCAGTAACAAATACATCAATTCTTTTGTCTACACCCTCACTACCTACAATCTGAACACCTAATAATCTGCCACTAGCTTTGTCAGCAATGCCCTTAATAACCATTTCCTTACCACCCATATACACAGGTTTATTGGGCTTAATATTATGGACAAGAGCCACATCATATCCTTCTGCCTTAGCTTCTTTTTCTGATAGTCCTGTTACAGCTACAGTCATACCAAACACTCTGAATATTCCGGTACCAAGTACACCTCTAAACTCAAGGTTCCCGCCAGTTAAACTATCTCCTGCAATTCTACCCATTTTATTGGCTGTAGACCCTAGGGGTCTATATATAGGGTTCCCAGTAATTACAGAAAACTGTTCTGCACAGTCTCCACAAGAATATATATCTTCTATATTAGTCCTCATTTTCTCATCAACCTTGATAGCCTTGGTCAAACCCAGTTCAATCCCAGCCTTTATAGCAAGTTCAGTATTAGGTCTTACTCCAGTGGATAGAAGTACAAAATCTGCTTGGATCTCGATACCATTAGATAATATAACAGAATTATCCCTAATTTCTTTGGCCGAAACAGCTGTATATACCTTAACTCCATTTTTCTCAAGTTCCTTTTGAACATGGACTGCCATATCACTGTCAAGTCCTGGAGTAACCTGAGGGAGTGACTCTACAATAGTTACATCAATCCCTAGTCCTACTAGACTTTCACATACTTCCAGACCAACAAAACCACTACCAACAATTAGTGCCTTGGCAGTACTATTCTTAGTAATATAATCCTTTATTCTAATCATATCATTAATGTTTCTCAAGCTATAAACATGATCTTTATCTGCTCCAATAATAGGTGGAATAAAAGCTCTAGCTCCTGTAGCTATTACCAGTTTGTCATAATGATCTATAAAAACCTCTCCAGTGGACAGATTTTTCACCTCTATCGCCTTGCTATTTGGACTTATAGATAAAACCTCATGAAGAATTAATACATCGATATTATATTTACTTTTAAAGAATGCTGGATCTCTTGGAAAAAGGTCATCAGCATTCTCAATCTCTCCACCAATATAATATGGGGTACCACAAGCTGAATATGAAATATAATTATCTCTTTCATAAATAACTATTTCCGCATCTTCATTGTTCCTTCTTGCTTTTGCTCCTGCTGAGGTTCCGGCGGCTACTGCTCCAATTATTAATATTCGCATTATCCATCCTCCTTTTCTTCTAAGAAAAATAATATTATATGTCACCATTTGTCAATTGTGCTAAAATAATACATATACTAATTATAGACTAAACCTATTACTTAAACCATATATAAACAAGCTTATACTAGACTAGTATATACTTGAGAATTAAAGTTTATCATAGTACAATACATTTATCTGTTTTTACAAATTATTAATTGAATTATTTTAGAATAAAATAAATTAGGGTGAAAAATCAAAGATTTTCATGTAGAAGGTTTGCAGGTTGATATGAACTAAGTTCGGAAGAAAGGCATGTATAGATTATGGATTTAAGAAGAGAAAAGATATCAAAACTTTTATGGAAACTAAGCATTCCTGCTATATTTGGAATGTTAAGTAGTGCTATTTTTAATATTGTTGATAGAATATATGTTGGCAAAATAAACTCTCTTGCACTAACAGCAGTTGGAATCACCATGCCCATACAGATAATTCAAATGGCATTTATTTTGTTGATAGGTATAGGAACCTCTTCCTTGATTTCCATAAAACTTGGAGAAGACAAGATAGAAGAAGCAGAGGATATTCTTTACCTTGCTTTGAAATATATCATGATTTTCTTATTAGCTTTTGCACTAATATTCATGATATTTTTAGATCCTATCCTTAGATTCATGGCTATCTCAGAAGATGTTATGCCCTATGCCAAGGAATATATAGTAATCATTATTGTTGGCTCTATTATTGGAATTCCCGGATATTGCTTGAATAATTCACTTCGTTCAATTGGACGGGCAGGTATATCCATGAGAATAATTGTAATCACCTCTATTATGAATATAATTTTAGATCCAATTTTTA
>DUNS01000127.1 GCA_012839235.1 Clostridiales bacterium | reverse complement strand
CACAGACAGGAATGCCTTATGGAGCAGTATTTTTAGCAACAATAATAGCATCAGTTATTGGTACATTAGTTATGGGACTTTTTGCAAATGTGCCATATGCACAGGCACCAGGTATGGGTCTTAACGCGTTCTTCACCTATACTGTTTGTTTTGGACTGGGATTTACTTGGCAGCAAGCATTAGCAATGGTTTTTATCTGCGGTGTTGTTAATGTTATTATCACTGTAACAAAAATTCGTAAGCTTATTATTAAGGCAATCCCTGAAAGCTTACAACATGCAATCAGTGGTGGTATCGGTATATTTATTGCATACCTTGGATTAATTAATGTAAAGATTATTAACTTTGGTGCTGCTGGAATACCTGAACTTACTACATTTAAAGATCCAGGAGTTATTCTTGCGATTATTGGTATTGTAGTTACTTTGGTTTTACTTGTACTGGAAGTTAAGGGTGCAATTATCATTGGTATAGTATTTACAACATTAGTTGGTATACCTATGAAAGTTACTAATCTTGATTTTGCAGCTACAGCAAGCCTAGGGGATTCCTTTAGTCAGCTTGGTACTACAATTGGAGCGGCATTTGGAAGGGAAGGATTACAATCATTATTTAGTGATGCTTCAAGAATTCCTACAGTTTTAATGACAATTTTCGCATTTTCTTTATCTGATACATTCGATACAATAGGTACATTTATTGGTACTGGTAGAAGATCTGGTATATTTGATGCTGCTGATGAGAAGGCATTAGAAGAAGGTACTGGCTTCAAATCTAAGATGGACAAGGCATTATTTGCTGACTCTATAGCTACAAGTGTTGGTGCAATATTTGGTACATCTAATACTACAACTTATGTAGAGAGTGCTGCAGGTATTGGTGCTGGTGGACGTACTGGACTTACATCAGTTGTTACTGCAATCATGTTCATACTTAGTATGTTCCTTGCTCCTGTTGTAGGAATTGTTCCTGGTCAAGCAACAGCTCCTGCCTTAGTAGCAGTAGGTATTATGATGTTAGCTTCCTTTAAGGAAATTGATTGGACAGATTTCGATGTGGCATTGCCTGCATTTTTCGCTGGTATATTCATGGGACTTAGCTATAGTATTTCCAATGGTATTGCTACTGGGTTTATCTTCTATGTAATTGTTAAACTTGTTAAAGGTAAGAGCAAAGACATTAACCCTGTTTTATGGGTATCAACTTTATTGTTTATCTTGAACTTTGTTGTTACAGCAATATTAAACTAAAATCCACGAGTTCATAATCTGCTAAATATAAATTTAGAGCGTTGTAAGCACCACTGTGCTTGTCAACGCTCTTTTTGCATGTAAGCAGCTCTGTGTTCTATAAAGGAGTTAATTGAATTAATTATAGATATGTAGAATATATTATATAGAATCAGCTTTAATTGAGGTTGTTAAAGTGAAATATAAAGATAAAAAATATGAGAATTTATGTATTCAGCAAGATGAGGGTGAAGTGACAAGAGTGCTTAATCCGTCAGATATTAATGTACCCCAAGGATATAGTATTGATGTGTTTGCTGAAGGTCTAGATGCTCCGATTGAAATGTTATTTATTAACGATTCCGATATTCTCATAGCAGATGCAGGCTCAACTTCTGGCAATGGTAAAGTAATGTTGCTAAGAGATGGTAATGTTAGTATTATAGCTGAAGGCTTTATTCCCCCTTTACTAGGAATAGCTTATCGTGAAGGTAATATATATGTTTCACACAAAGGCTACATTACTGTTATAAGATCAGATGGAATGCGGGAGAATATAATATCTGGACTTCCTTCATATGGTGATTATAGTAATACTAACATAATATTTGGTCCAGATAATAAATTATACTTTGGCATGGGAAGTGCTACGAATTCTGGTGTAGTTGGTAGGGATAACACTTGGATTTATAATTATCCAGAATTTCATGATTACCCAGGGGATTATATTATATTAAATGGTCAGAACTTCGAATCTGTTAATGCTTTTTCCCTAGGTGATGAACAAGTATTGACTGGAGCATTTGCCCCATATGGTATTCAAAACTTACCCTTTGAGATGAGAAAGGGAGTTACAAAAGCAACAGGGAGTATATTACGGTGTAATATAGATGGTACTGGATTAGAACTGGTTGCTTGGGGGTTACGAAACCCAGCCAGAATAAGATTTAGTAGTGGTCATCAATTGTATGCGGCCAACCATGGATATGATTATAGAGGGAGTAGACCAATAGCCAATGCTGTTGATGAACTTTTTGCTATTCAAGAAGGGTTGTGGTATGGATGGCCAGACTATACTAATGGTGAATTGGTTAATTCGTCGAGATTTGTTATTCCAGGTGGACCCAATCCTGAATTGTTATTAAATAGCTATCCTAATCAACCACCTACGCCTTATGCCATATTTCCTCATAATT
>DUNS01000126.1 GCA_012839235.1 Clostridiales bacterium | reverse complement strand
GGACTAGAACTAGGTGCTGATGATTATATTACCAAGCCCTTTGATATGCGTGAATTACTGGCCAGACTAAAATCTCTACTTAGAAGAATACAAAAGTCAGAGAAAAAGGAAGATAGGACTGAGGTTTCTTTAGGAGATATTGTACTTAGCAAAAGTAAAAGGATGGTTATAGCAGGGGATAAACAACTGGATTTGACACCTAAGGAATTTGATACATTAGCCCTGTTATTATCTAATCCTGGACGGGTTTATACAAGAGAGCAGCTACTAAATCTTATATGGGGAATGGAGTATTACGGGGACACAAGAACTGTGGATATACATATTCAAAGGGTAAGAAAGAAACTTGGTGAAAAATATGCTGATCTGGTTCAGACAGTATATGGAGTTGGATATAAGGCATTAGGAGGAAGTAGTGAGGATTAGTATAAAAATCAAACTTAGTATGTTTCTTACCGCCTTACTGTTTTTAGTAGTACTTTTGTTAAGCTTGTTTGTTCTAAGGGGTATTAAAGCCAATCAGCAAGATCAGTATGAAAGTTATCTTGCTAGGCAAGGTAAAACTGCCAATACATACTTTTTTCAGACACTTTTAATGGAAGCGAATAAGTCACCTGGCACATTTTTGGAAAATAAGGGGCAGGATTTCGCAGAAAAACTTGAGCTGATTATTGGTTTACCAGTAGTTCTATATAATGAGTCAGGGGAGATTATAAGTAAAAAGCCTGTCTTGTCAAATAATGAGAGTATTAGTGAAACCTTAAAGCATGCCTTAGACAAGAAGACTGCCTATCTGACTAAGGACTCCTCCTTGTATTACATGACCCCTTTACTAATGGGAGACGATCAGGTAGGAGTTGTTCAATATAATTATTCCTTAACAGAATATCAAGTGTTTTATGAAAGTATAAGGCACATGTTTGTTGTCATCGGTACAGCAGTATTTGTACTGGGTCTCCTTCTTGGCAATATTTATTATAATTCATTTGCTAATAACATAATTAGTTTAGATAAGACAGTAGATAGAATTAAAGACGGTCATTATGATACGTCGGTTATGAGGAGTAGAGATGAGATAGGAAGATTAAGTCTTGGAATTCATCACATGAGTCAGAAGATTAAAGAAACAATTCATGGGATGGAGGAAGAGCAGAAAAAGCTTAGGCTAGCTGTAGATAAACTATCACGGCTAGATAGCCAACAAAAACAATTTATTGGTAATGTAACCCATGAGTTTAAGACTCCTTTGACATCAATCAAGGCATATCTTGACTTGCTTGAGATGTATCCAGAGGATGATGGGCTTTTAGAAACTTCAATAATTAATATTAAAAGTGAGACTGATAGATTATATGATATGGTGGAGAAGGTTCTTCAATTATCAGCCCTAGATAAATATGATTTTGAATTAAATATGGAGAAGCTAGAGCTTAATCAGGAGCTAGAAAGAATTCTTAATAGCCTAAGGGGTAAGCTTGATAAGTTTAGTATTAGGTTAATCACAGAGCTTACTGAAGGTTATATCAAGGCAGACAAGGATAGCTTAACAATAATATTAATTAATCTTCTTGATAATGCTATTAAATATAATAAAGCTAATGGCATGATTGCGGTTAAAACATATGAAACTGGCGATGAAGTACATATTGAAATATCTGATACAGGGATTGGTATTCCTAAGGATCTAGTTGACAAGGTATTTGAGCCCTTTTATATGGTTGATAAAAACCGGTCAAGAGAGGTTGGAGGAGCTGGTCTTGGGCTTTCACTTATAAAAAAGAATACTGAGCTAATGGGTGGTAGGGTAAAGCTTCTTTATAGTGGAGAAGAAGGTACTAGCTTTAGAGTCACATTTCCAAGTGTTCAGGAAAGACTAAAATAGGAGATATGTTTACAAGTAAGATACAATTGTTTACAATATTTATATCTTTATATATAAATGGAAACAAATTCTTGATAATCTATATTCAGGGAAGATGATGTGAGCAATTAAAATAATGTTGTTTGTATATTGCTTCTGAGAGTATTAAAATTAAAGACTATGAAAAATATTAGATTATTAGGAAAGAAGGTAATCATATGAGAAAATCACAAATATTAAAAGTGGCATTTACCCTTATTATAACTATGACAGCAACAGGATGTGGGGCTAATTTAGATAAGGAAAGAACGACAATAGATGAAACAGGAGGAACTATAACTATTATAGAGGATGTGGAG
>DUNS01000125.1 GCA_012839235.1 Clostridiales bacterium | reverse complement strand
TTCATTATAGAATCTATCTGCCACATAGTCTTTAAATGAACGATTACCTGCCATATGAATCACACCCCCCCTTACTCATACTAGAGTAATGCTCTAAATTTTCGATAGACAGTACTTCTATAGAATGTTAGTTTTATTTATCTTTGTTCATTATTTTCTCTAAAAATATTTAATAGATCATTGAAATTATGCATGTCTAATAATGAAACCTCATAATAAGGCGTACCATATCTCTGAAGCACTCGATATCCTGCTATCTCTTCATGTGTAAGATACCCAATAATATAAACACGATTATTTTCAGGGTCCCTATCATCAAATCTAGCTCCAATATAATAATCTTTAGGGGTTTCATTTTCAACTGCTACCTTTGGAGTTATTGAAGCATAATGTAACTGTGTAGAACATTTTATATCACAAGTCAATTCTCCTAACCTGAAGTCAAATTCATC
This sequence comes from Clostridiales bacterium, assembly GCA_012839235.1. Taxonomy (GTDB): domain Bacteria; phylum Bacillota; class Clostridia; order Lachnospirales; family Lachnospiraceae; genus Mobilitalea. The sequence continues at coordinate 6,200 of DUNS01000125.1, read as the reverse complement.
AATAGCGTGGCCTTCTCCTATTGGAGTATTTAGGACAATATCAGGAAACATGTTCATAATATATCGCGAAATTACTCTTTCTCCTGCTACCCCTTTATATGCTTCTACTCCTCTATAACGATACACTCCTGTAGCTTCAAAACGTGTTATCTGTTCTTGAGCCCAATTAATATCATCCTGGGTGACTTCGATATTTGTAAACATCTCCATAATATTCGGATCATATTTAAATATAATATCTTTTAAATATTTCATTTTACCCCTTGAAAGTTGATTTTCTCTAGATATTGAAGTAATCATTTCGTTAGTAAAACTGATATCATTTTCATACTCCATTAAGCCAGAAGCACTGATTTGCCTTAATGAATTTAAAACATCATTTCTACTATAAATCCTTCCAAAAATTCTTAACATGCTCTACACCCCCAGTATTTTAATTAATACCTTTGCTTAAGAAAAAAGTGAACTTCAAATCTTTTGATCAAAAGGTATTTTATATTAACAAGCTACTCCCAAGTTGAATAGGAGGAAAAAATTTCTTACTCATTTATTATATAAATAATGTAAAGATTTTTCAATAAAATTAAGTAATTATTCTTGTCATTATGAAGAATAATCTTGCATCTACTTTGTTTTATAGATATAATTTATATAAACTCAATAGCGAGGTGAGTCTGATGACTGTTAGTTATAAAAAACTCTGGAAGATTTTAATTGATAAAGAAATGAAAAAGAAAGATCTACAAACTGCATCAGGTGTAAGCTGGGCAACAATTACAAAAATGTCAAAAGGCGAAACTGTAAGCATGGATGTATTAATAAGAATCTGCAAAGCTTTAGAATGTGATATTGGAGATATTATGGAGATAATTTCCGATAATGAAGATAAACAAGAGATTTAATCACAATAATTAATTGAAAGTGAGGGACATATAGAATGGCAGCAATCAACGACCTATTACGACAAATTTCTGATGAAGCGCTCCGAGAGCGACTTAGCCAAGAAGTAGTGCGCATAAATAAAAATAAAAAGTTTGGACTTGTTTTTGAAGAACATATACCAGAGTGCACTCCTCTTTACAACATCCCTATACGTAAAGGTAGCCTTGTAGCCAAAAAGGCGGGTAAAATAATTGATTTATATAATGTATTAGAAATTGATGGAGCCATTGCACGGTGTTTGCACAAGAGTTCTTCAGAAATAAAGGAATTTCCAATAAACGAATTAGTTTCTGTAGCTCAATTCGGAGATCCTATTTTCCCATCTCTAATACCTGTTGATAAGGTAGAAAACTCACCAGATAGTGATCTTTGGCATACTCTCATTGAAGCTGATAACTATCATGCTCTTCAGCTATTGGAATACTTATATCCAAAACAAGTAGACTGTATTTACATAGATCCGCCATACAACAGTGGAGCTAGGGATTGGAAGTATAACAATGATTATGTTGACTCTTCTGATAGTTGGCGTCACAGCAAATGGCTTTCAATGATGCAAAAACGATTAAAAATAGCAAAAAGATTATTAAATCCAAGTACTGGTGTAATGATTGTAACTATAGATGAAAATGAAGTTCATCATCTCAGAATGCTTTTAGAAGAAATCTTTCCCGAAGCATACATTCAAATGGTAACAATTGTAATTAATCCTAAAGGTGTTTCCCAAGGCCGGTTTTCTAGAGTGGAAGAGTATGCAATATTTTGTTTTATGCCAAATGCTTATGTAACGAATTGGGATGACCCATTACTCGGAGAAAGAAAGACATCGAAAAAGCCAAGATGGAAAGGTCTGTTACGGTCTGGTTCAAGAGCAGCACGGGAGCACACTCCAAGTGAGTTCTACCCAATATTGATTGATGCAAAAAATAGACGAATTGTAAAAGCCCTAGATCCACTTCCACCAGACAAAAAACCAGATTTAACTGCAAAAATTGACGGATACGATGTTGCTTGGCCAATTCGAAGTGATAATTCAGAAGGCCTTTGGGGTGTAACAAGCCCTACCCTTAATTCACTCATAGAAAAGGGATATGTATCACTTGGTAAGTATGACCAAAAAAGAAAAACATGGGCTATTTCTTATCTTACTTCAGGACCGCAAAAACAAATTGAAACTGGAGAACTAATAATTGTAGGTTATGATGAGAAACGAAATGTTGTTGATGTAGAGTATGCAAATTCTAAAGAAAAGCAAATTAAAACTGTTTGGCATAGAACCTTACATGACGCTGGAGCCCATGGTTCTGATATAGTAACTAGTATAATTGGTAAGGCCGGAGCATTTTCATTTCCAAAATCGGTTTATTCAACTAAAGATGCTATAGCTTCAGTGGTTCGCAATAATAAGCAAGCACTAATTATTGACTTTTTTGCTGGAAGTGGCACTACTCTTCATTCAGTTAATCTTTTAAATGCAGAAGATAACGGCCAAAGACGCTGCATACTTGTAACTAATAATGAAGTATCTGAAGCTGAAGCAAAAGAATTACGAAAGGATGGTTATAACCCCGGAGATCACGAATGGGAAAAACATGGGATTTGCCGAGCTGTAACTTGGCCTCGAACTAAGTATTCAATCCTAGGAAAACGAGATGATGGCACTATATTAGAGGGAAAATATTTTACAAATAAGACTGTTAAGTGTGAGGAAAATCGTTTATTTTACCAACTCGGTTTTATTGAAAATCCTTCTGACCTTTCAACTTCTGCGAAGAAGCAAATTGTTGCTTTACTTGGGAAGTCAAAATTGCCTCAATCCTTAGTAAAAGCTAATAGTAAATACATTGTATCTGAAAAATATGCATGTTCAATCTTATTTGATTGTGCATATTTGGATGAATATATAAAAGCACTCGAAGATCAAGAACATATTACAGAGTTCTATATAGTGACAAAAGAAACTTCTGTATTTAATAAGGTTAAAGGATTAATAACAGACCTACTTGGTTCAGTTACGATTACCACAGACTTAAAACTTCCAATGAGCGATGGGTTTGCGGCAAATGTAGAATATTTTAAACTTGGATTTTTAGACAAGAACAGTGTGACACTTGGTCAGCAGTTCAGCAATATATTACCACTTCTGTGGTTGAAATCGGGTGCAATAGGCAGAAGACCAGAATTAAGTGGAAATAATGTACCTGATATGATGCTGCTCCCTGAAAACCGATTTGCAATATTAATCAATGAGACTAAATTGGCGGCTTTCTTAAAAGCACTAAAAGGAGCCAACCATATTGAAACAATATACTTCATAACGAACTCTGAAGAAGCATTCCGCGAAATGTCATTAAGGGTTAAGACCAAGCGAACATATCAACTTTACCGTGATTACATCGATAATTTTGTTCTTGGAAGTAGGAGGGATTAAATATGAGAGATATACTTTTTCCTTTTCAGAAAACAGCCCTTGAAGATTTGCATGATAAAGTCGTGCAAGCCCATAAAGTATGGACGGAACGAAACCCTCAAGTTATTTCTTTTTCAGCTCCAACTGGATCGGGTAAAACCATTATTATGACTGCCTTTTTTGAAGAAATATTATATGGCACAGCTGAAAGAAGTGCAGAACCTGACTCTGTCTTTATTTGGCTTTCCGATATGCCTGAACTTAATGAGCAGACAAGGTTAAAAATTGAAAGTAAGTCGGACAAGATTCGGGTAGGCAACCTAGTCACTATCGACTCTAATTTTGATGCTGAATTTTTTGAAGGTGGTTGTATATATTTTCTTAATACTCAAAAACTTGGTAGTGACAAGCTTCTGACTCAAAAATCGGACAAACGCCAATTTACCATTTGGGAAACCCTCACCAATACTGCTAAGAGCAAGCCTAAAAAATTCTACGTAATTATCGATGAGGCTCATAGAGGTACATATACTTCACCGCGGGCAGAGTCTATTGCACAGACTATTATGCAAAAATTTATTAAAGGTAGCCCTGAAGATGGATTATGTGTTATGCCTCTTGTTATAGGAGTGACAGCTACTCCTCAACGATTTCAAAAACTTCTTGATGATACACCGTGGACAGTGCAAAAAGTCATCGTACCACCCGAAGATGTGAGAGATTCTGGCTTATTAAAAGATAGAATAATAATTCACTATCCTGATATAACCATCAACGCAGATATGACATTGTTCAAAAGTGCTGTGGATAATTGGATGAAGAAGTGTGTACATTGGCGTTCATACTATGAGCAAGAAAAGGACAAAGAAGATACGAAAGAAGTTAAGCCAGTTCTCGTGATCCAAGTAGAGGACGGTACAGACACTATTGCAACGCGTACTGATATAAATGAATGTATTTCGATACTTGAAGAATGTTTAGGCCGCCGTCTTAAACCGGGTGAAGTCGTGCATACATTCAATGACAAAGGGACTCTCACAGTAAACAATCTACAAATTCATAAAATCGAGGCTTCACGAATTGAGGAAAATGACGAAGTTTCCATAGTTTTTTTCAAGATGAATCTTACTACAGGATGGGATTGCCCCCGTGCAGAAACAATGATGTCATTCCGCAGTGCACAAGATTATACCTATATTGCTCAGTTACTTGGTCGTATGATTCGTACACCGCTTGCAAGAAGAATTGCTTCTGATGCAGAGCTTAACAATGTTAGCTTGTTTTTACCTCACTTTGATGAAAATACAGTTAAGAAAGTTGTAGAGGCACTACGTGATAGCGATGCAGCTGTTCCCGCTGAAACAGGAACATCAAAAGAACTTGTAACACTTAACCGAAACCTTGATTTCTCGGAAGTATTTGACGCAATGTCAAATTTGATAACATACCGAATTGACGCAGCAAGAAAACAGTCTGCGCTAAGACGTCTGATACAGTTATCCAGAGCACTGACACAGGATGGGATAAATCTAGAAGCACAAAATGAAGTAAAGTCATGCATATTAAAGAAAATTGAAGATGAAATAAATCGTATGAAAGAGGCAGGCGAGTATGAACGTAAAGTTGCTATACTTACTGGTTTCGAACTAGGTACCCTTACCTTTGACTACAATGAAAACGCGTACTTGTTTGATGAATCTACACAAACAATGACAGTAGCGCCTTTTGATATAACAAGTTATTTTGATAGGGCAGGAAAGCGCCTAGGTGAAGGTTTGCATATTGATTACTGGACTAAAAATAAAGATCGTGACCCTATTGATGTCCAATTAGAAGTTATTGTATTTACAGATGATATTAATGCAATGAATAACCTTGAAGCCTATTGTGATGATAAGTTTCTTGAACTATATGAAAATAATCAAAGAGCTATCTCGCATTTGAGTGAAGCTCGTAAAGACACTTATGAAAAATTAATCAATACTTCGGAACGTCCTATCCCGGTTCTATGGGAACTGCCTAAAGCAATAGATTTCTCAGAACCGGAAGATAGCTCATACTATGAAAAACATTTATATATAAAAGAAGATGGCACTTTTAAAGCAAATTTAAATCCATGGGAAAAGGGTGTTCTCGAGGAAGAGCTTAAGAAAGGTGCAATAGCTTGGCTACGGAATCTTGACAGAAAAAAATGGTCCCTTGAGATTCCTTACAAGTCAAATGGAATCACCAAACCTATGTATCCAGATTTAATAATAGTTAGAAAAGATGAACATGGCTTTATTTTCGATATCTTAGAACCACATGATTATAATCGAAAAGATAACTGTGATAAAGCACGTGGCTTAGCTCAATTTGCCGAAGAACATTGGGATAAGTTTGGCGGTAAAATACAACTCATCCGTAAACATCGTGGTGCAGATGGTCGTGAGCATTTTTATCGTCTTGATATGTCAAAAGTAGCAATTAGAAATATAGTAAGAGGGATTAGCTCCAACAGCGAGTTGGACAGAGTTTTCTCTGAATTTGAAAAAGTTGAAGAGGAATAAGGAATATGTATATATCTATTCTATCTCCTCAACCCCAGTAAGAAATCTAATCTGTCAACTCAACCCTACTTCTTTTAGGGCGATTGATATGTTTCCTTGAGTAGTAAGTATAAGGGTTTCCTGGCATTAGCATCTTCGTAAAAATGGTCGAATGAAAAATGCAATGTCAGGAAACCCTTTATTTATCAATGTTTTAAGCGGTCCTATTTCTCCACCCTTGACATCAATACCACGCACTCCACGTGGAACGATAGGCTCACCTCGATGTCTGGTCTGTATTTTTCGTTTTGTTCGTTCGC
>DUNS01000124.1 GCA_012839235.1 Clostridiales bacterium | reverse complement strand
GCAATGATATGTGGAGGAGGAACATCCTATATCGAGATAGTTGGAGTTAAGGAGCTTCATGATACTACTTACACTTTGATGCCTGATCGAATTGTTGCAGGAACATACATGACTGCTATTGCTGCTACTTATGGAGATGGGATCTTTACTGATTTCCCCACTAAAGAGCTAGAAACGGTTGTGCAGGTACTTAGAAAAATCGGATGCAAAATTGAGGATTTGGGTGATGGAGTACGTATCTCCTGCAGTAGTAGATTAGAATCGATTAAATTATTAAAGACACAGCCTTACCCTGGTTTCCCAACTGATATGCAATCTCAGATGATGACAGTTCTCAGTTTGGCAAAGGGTGTAAGTACTATTGCAGAAGAAATATTTGAATCTCGCTTTCAGAATGCATATGAGCTTGGAAAGATGGGAGCTAATATCATTATTTCAGCAGAAGATAATAGGGCAATCATAGCAGGGGTAGAAGAGTTACATGGGGCTGTTGTTAAATCCCATGATTTGAGAGGAGGAGCAGCGCTAGTAATAGCAGGGTTATGTGCTAAGGGTACAACAATTATTCAGGAAGCAACCAGTATCGAAAGAGGCTATGAGGATATATGTAGAGATTTTTCTGAATTAGGAGCTGATATTAAGTACTGCAGTGAAAATGCTTCATAGAGAACATAGGACATGCAAAGTGTAAATATAGTTATTAGATTGAAAAATCAAGGTTTTTCATAAGTGAATTATAACAATTTACTTTGCAAATATTGTACACTGTGTGGCATGAAAATCAGAGATTTTTATGCAGAAAGTTTACAGGTTAGTGTGAACTGTGTTCACAGGGGAAAAGGCGTAGGTAATAGTATGGCTAATAGAAGAAACAATAAAAACAATAGAAATAGTATAGGAATGAGAATGGTAAAAAGGATGCTAGGCTTCCTAATTCTTGTAGGTGTTCCTTCAGTCATATTTATTAACACCTTTCAACTTAAAACTGTTACATTTGAAGGATTAACAAGATATACTAATGACGAAATCCAAGAGAAAATAATTAATACAGAGTTAGACAGGAATGCCCTCTTACTTTACTTAAAATATAATTATTTCACCGATGTTCAAATACCTTTTATTGAGGATATTGATTTAATTCTAATCGATAATCATACCATAACAATTAAGGTTTATGAGAAAAAGGTAATAGGATGCGTTGAATTTTTAGGAGATTATCTATATTTTGATAAAGATGGGATAATAGTTGAAAGTATGGCTAACCCATTAGATGATATTCCTTTGGTTAAAGGATTGCGCTTTAATAAGATTATTCTTCATGAAAAGCTAGAGGTTCAAAAGGCAGAGTTGTTTGATGTAATATTAAACCTGACTCAGCATATAGAAAAATTGGATCTTGATATTGACACAATCCACTTTAATAGCAAATATGAAGTGACCTTTGACATTGATGAGATAAGGGTATATCTTGGTAAGAGAGATACATATGATGAAGTCCTAGGAGAACTAAAGAACATATTAAAAGAAGTAGAGGGTATGAAAATGAACCTTTATTTGGACAAATATGATAAGCACAATAAAAGGATAATTGCTAAGCCTAAGGAAACAGAAAGCTCAGACTAGTCATATTTTAGTATAAATCCCTTTAAAAATGATAAAATAGTCTGAAATAATCAACATTTTTCGAAATTATACTTGATTATTTACTATATTAAAGATATTATATATAGTAGGATTGAAGAAACCCCTATAATTTGTGTGGAATATAATATTTATCCCATCATCATGTGGTTTCTAAAGAAAATTGGGACAAGCAATAAGAGGGAAATTTTGCGTATTTAATAGAATAGAATTACGATGAAGGAGGAATTGACCTTGCTTGAAATAAGAACGAATGAGGCGGATGCATCTGCAAAGATACTTGTAATAGGAGTTGGAGGAGCAGGTAATAACGCCGTTAATCGAATGATAGAAGAGAACATTATAGGTGTTGAGTTTGTATGTATCAATACTGATAAGCAGCACTTAAAAAGCTGTAAAGCTCCCTTGTGCATTCAGATTGGTGAAAAATTAACGAAGGGGCTCGGGGCAGGAGCGCAGCCAGAAATTGGGCAGAAAGCTGCTGAAGAGAGCAAGGAACAATTAACAGAGATTATTCAAGGTGCAGACATGGTATTTGTCACCTGTGGTATGGGTGGTGGAACAGGAACTGGTGCAGCACCTGTAGTTGCACAGATTGCAAAGGATATGGGTATCCTTACTGTTGGTATCGTTACAAAGCCTTTTAAATTTGAAGCTAAGACCAGAATGGCCAACGCTATTTCTGGTATTGATAATTTAAAGGAGCATGTTGATACATTAATAGTTATTCCTAATGATAAATTACTTGAGATTGTAGATCGTAGAACTACAATGCCTGATGCACTTAAGAAGGCAGATGAAGTCCTACAGCAAGGTGTTCAGGGTATTACAGACTTAATCAATGTACCTGGCCTTATTAACTTAGACTTTGCAGACGTTCAGACTGTAATGAAGGATAAGGGTGTAGCCCATATAGGAATTGGTGAAGGAGTAGGTGACGATAAGTGTATAGAGGCTGTTAAACGAGCTATTACTAGTCCACTTCTTGAAACTACAATACAGGGAGCATCCCATGTTATAATTAATATTTCTGGTGATATTAGCTTAATTGAAGCCAATGATGCAGCTACTATGGTTCAAGAGTTGGCTGGGGATGCCGCTAACATTATCTTCGGAGCTATGTATAATGACTCAGATCCAGATACTGTAACAATTACCGTAATAGCAACTGGACTAGAAGGCAAGGGTAGAGAGGGTGTTAAGACAGCAGATTTCTTAAGACGTATTAGCACAGTAAGTAATGGTGCACAGGCTTCTACTAGACTTGATAATAATTTAAACAAGGGTTATTCTCATAGTAGTACATATAGTGCTTCTACCACATCAACCCATTCTACTGATCCAAGTAGATTACCTATATATCCACCACCTAAAGCACCAGGTAATACTAATTCAGATACCGGTGGTATTAAAATTCCTGAGTTTTTACAGAAGAATCGCCATAACAAATAGAATTTAATAAATACATAAGATATATGGGCTGTCAATTTATTTCATTTGAGATAAACTGACAGCCCTTTTTGTGGTGTTAATAAATTTATATAATTATATTGTAAAATAAAGTAAATGAAAACAAGGTTTCTTGTTCCAGAAAATGACAATATTTGAAAATGTAACAAGTTATAATCTAGATACGAAATGTTTTAACAACTTAGCGTTCAGATGGAGGTGAATTTTGTACCTTGAGGTTTATCCAGATATTATATTTATAATTAATTTCTTTATGGATTTATTTCTACTGTACTTACTAAAAATAATTAATAAAAAAAACAGTAGCCTAATTAAGCTTATATTGGCTTCAGTTATTGGTGGATTGTCAGCAGCTTTATTAGGGATATTTCCATGGTTAAATGTGATTTTAAGATTTTTACTGATGAATATTGTGACTGCAGTTATAATGATTAGAATTGCATTCGGAAAACTTTCCTTCTCTGATATGCTAAAGCAGATCTTGGTTTTTTATATGATTACATATTTTATTGGTGGGCTTATTAATTCAATCTATTATTATACAGATTTGAAAATCATCATAACAAACCTTGGAAAAGGACACAATTTAAGCAATGCGTCATTGAAAACCATCATATTATCAATTCTAATAATGCTACCATTTATTCTTCTTCTTATATGGTTTTATAGCTGGTATAAAAGCAGTAGCCGTGAGATCTATGATGTGGATCTTAAACTTTTAGACAGGTCGATTCATATCAAAGGGTTTATGGACTCTGGCAATTGTCTATATGATCCAATTAATAAAAAACCAGTTATTGTTGTTGAAGAGGAGACTATTAAGGAATTGATATCCCCAGAATTTTATTTATACCTGGAGGATGCTAAAAGCTACTTAAAAGGAGAAAAAACAGATATTATGCAATGGGATATTAGTGTGCCTTCGGCCCAAATTATGCAGGTTGGGATGAAAGGTATGGATATTAATAAGGAAGGTGCACTTAAAATTAAGTTTATTCCATATAGTTCTGTTGGTAAAAAGGGGGTGTTGCTTGGAATGAATATAGATAAGGTGATGATTTATACTGGGAAGGATGTCATATGCAATGAGAAGGTAATTGCAGCAATAAGTGATAATCTAATCTCACCAAGTAATGAATATCAGGCAATTTTACATAAAGGACTTATGTAGAAGTTACTATTCAGCCTTTAGCTATTGAAGAGGCTAGTCTTTTGGGCTGAATATTAATATGTAGATATTAGGAGGAATTTTGTAAGCAGGAAAACAGTAATAACAGGTGATGTTAAAATAATGGGAGGTTTATCTATGCTTTTAAAGTTATCAATACATAATAAGTTTCAATTTAGGATGATTCCAGATATTCGAACAATATTTTTTGGGCAAAGAGGAGAAATCCATTATATTGGTGGTGCAGAGGTTTTACCTGCTCCCTTAGATTCTGTAAGGGAAGCCGAAGTAATTAGTGGGCTAGGAACAGATCAGGATGTAGAGATGAAATCTATTCTTATAGAGCATAATCTTAGACTTGTTGTTTACATAGCAAAGAAATTTGATAATACAGGAGTCGGAGTTGAAGACTTAATATCTATTGGTACTATTGGGCTGATTAAAGCAATTAATACCTTTAATCCAGAAAGAAATATTAAACTTGCAACCTACGCCTCTAGGTGCATTGAAAATGAAATATTAATGTATTTAAGGAGAAATAATAAAACAAAATTGGAAGTTTCTATTGATGAACCCCTTAATGTTGATTGGGATGGTAATGAATTGCTATTGTCAGATATATTAGGAACTGAAGAGGATATAATATATAGGGGAATTGAACAGGAAGTTGATCGCAAGCTACTGAAGAAGGCATTGGCTAAGTTGACAGAGAGAGAAAGAGTTATCGTAAATCTTAGATTTGGGTTGAATACTGAAGATGGTAATGAAAGAACCCAGAAGGAAGTGGCTGATTTACTTGGAATATCACAATCTTATATTTCTAGATTAGAAAAAAAGATTATTAAAAGATTAAAGAAAGAAATGGTACGCTTTGAATAATGTAATAGTACTGGTAATTATTTCTTAATCATAAACCGTATAAATAAGAGCAGATTTGTGAATCATTATAGTCATTAGTAGGATGCTTTGCCATCCCTAATTCCTGGAAAATATGTGATTCGGAGGTTTCGTTATGGCTCTTTATAAGGTTGAGATATGCGGTGTTAACACATCTAAGCTGCCATTGTTAAAAAATAGTGAAAAAGATGAATTGTTTGAACGGATATTAAATGGGGATAGAGAAGCTAGGGAAACATATATTAAGGGTAACCTTAGATTGGTACTTAGTATTATACAAAGATTTTCTAACAGCAATGAAAATGTAGATGATCTTTTCCAGATAGGTTGTATAGGGCTGATGAAGGCTATAGACAATTTTGATATTACTCAGAATGTGAAGTTCTCAACATATGCTGTGCCTATGATAATAGGTGAAATTCGTCGATACCTTAGGGATAATAATGCAATCCGAGTAAGTAGATCCTTAAGAGATACAGCATATAAGGCCATATACGCTAAAGAAGCCCTAATAAAGAAGAATAATAAAGAACCTACAATTACTGAAATAGCTGAGGAAATAGGTATTAATAAAGAGGATATTGTTTATGCACTAGATGCAATTCAGAGTCCAGTATCTCTATATGATCCTGTATACGTCGATGGCGGAGATGCTCTTTACATTATGGACCAAGTAAGTGATAAAAAAAATAAAGAGGAAAATTGGATAGAAGAGATTTCTCTAAAAGAAGCAATGAATAAGCTGCCATCAAGGGAACACAACATAATAAAGCTTCGTTTTTTTGAAGGAAAAACCCAGATGGAGGTGGCCCAAGAAATAGGTATTTCTCAGGCACAGGTTAGTAGATTAGAGAAATCAGCTCTTAAAAATATGAAAAATCATTTGTCATAAATATTAGAGGGTCAAATTGACCCTCTATTTATTTTGCCTAAAGGGGGAAATACACCCTTTTTATCTCTGCTTTAATGTGGTAAAATAGGTAGCAATAAGCTAAATCAAGTTTTTTAATCATGTTAATATATGAAAAGATGGAGGATGTTATGAAGGCTACGATGTTAAAATCTTTTAAGGAAGTCTTTGGTGGGGAGGAAAGCCCAAGAGTGTTTTTTGCACCAGGTAGAGTTAATATGATTGGTGAGCATACTGACTATAATGGGGGTCATGTATTTCCGTGTGCGTTGACTATAGGAACTTATGCAGCCGTTAGGTTAAGAGAAGATCGACAATTAAATTTTTACTCAATGAATTTTGAGGAACTAGGAGTTATAAGATCTTCCTTAGATGAGCTTGTTAATAAAAAGGAAGATAATTGGGCAAATTATCCTAAAGGGATCTTATGGGCTTTAGGAGAGCATTCCTATAAGATTGACAGAGGATTTGATATTGTGTATTATGGCAATATTCCCAATGCATC
>DUNS01000123.1 GCA_012839235.1 Clostridiales bacterium | reverse complement strand
TTTAAAAAGTATACCCTACAAGATTAGGTTGTGTATCAGGTTATATGAACTTAAGAAGTATTTATATCAGGTTAAAGGTGCATAGTTCAAATAAAAAGGAAAGGGCGGTTTTATGAAGAGGCACAAGGTAGATGCGTCTGCTATAGATGAGTTGGTAAAATGCGGACTATCAAAGGATGAAGCGATTGCTGTTCTATGCGTTATCAAACAGGGTAATAGACCTTTGAAACCAAGCTATAATATTAAAATTGAGCGACCTATGAACAATATAGGGGGGAAAGGTGGATAATCCGAGCATGGACAACACAAAAAAGGAATCAATAAAACCAATATGAGAGGCGGTATTATATGAGTGAAGAATTAAAAGAGCCGAGGAAACGAGGCGGAAACAATGGGAAATCACCTGTTATAGGTGACAATGCCTTAAAGGTAGCTCCTGGAGATTTAACTGCATTTATTCAAAGCATGGTAGACCTGAAAAGGTTGCCTCCAATTAAGACGGATGAGGAACTAGAGGAAAGGCTTAATCTATATTTTGATTGGTGTATTCAAAATGATATGAAGCCCGGAGTAGAGGGCATGGCCTTAGCTTGTGGAGTGGACAGGCGTACTCTATGGGATTGGGAGACTGCAAACTCATGGAAATATAGCCGAAGGGCTGAAATTGTAAAGAGAGCTAAGCAGATAATAGCTTGCGGAATTGAACAGCTTATTATGCAGAACAAAATTAATGTAATTGGTGGAATTTTCATGATGAAAAACCACTATGGATATACCGATAAAAGCGAAGTTGAACTTAGTTCATCTAATAACGCTCTGTCACCAGGCCTAACCAGGGAGCAGATAATTGAAAAGATAAAAACTGATGTTGTGGTTGATATTGATGAGGATGAAGAACTATAAACCATTAAAAATATTATAAACGAAAAGAGGTATGAATATGAGTTATTTTCAGAGATTAACAAGGATTTTAAAGGATTACAGAAATGAAGTAGACGGAAACATTATTAGGCGTGATGCTAAAATACGAAAGGCAAATGCAGACAATAAGGATGCTTATCAAAAGCAGAAAATTGCAGAAGCCGAATCTGAATTCGAAAAGCGCTTCAATGAGTCTCGTATTGATGCTTTAGGTAAGGCGACAGATGAAATTAGAAGCTTTAAAGAAGCGGTCAAAAAGAAAGCTTCCACCTTTAATCCTACAACCATAAATGAGGTAAATGCATTAAAGAACGTGCGTCTTACTCCTGCTGAAATTAGGATGTTTGCTGAAAAGTACAAAGGTGATTACATGGCTTTGAGGATATTAGGTGAAATCGCGGATAATTCGGGTTATAAACTTAATACGGTTTATGCTGATACTTTGTTGAGTATCATAGACCAGACAGAATCAATCTGCGTTCAATTCCTAGATAGCTACAACGGTAATGAGCATTCAAATGTAACAATTGCTATGGTATGCCAAAAAGATAGTCCATTAGAAGCATTTGAGAAGGCATTTAACAATGATGTAATTCCCTCTGTGGTTAATAAGGAGTTAACAAACGAACAGGTGACAGCAATTAATAAGCTGATTGGAGAGGGTAGCGAGGAAGAAATCAAAGAGAGAGTAAATAATCTATGTACAGCAGACCCAAGCATGAGAGAAGCTATAGAAGCTATTGACAAGTATGCGCCCTACATAGAGAAAGAGAAGCCTGCTACTATATTAGACGTTGAAACAATTGCAAAGGTAAAGGAGCTTACTGCTACGGATGGGCCAATTAGAGATTTATTTAGTAAAGACCCTACATATGCACCGTACGTTAGTGAATTAGGGTAATAAGTCCCTTGGAAGGCTGTAAGGGTATAACGAAGTGTTACATCCTTACAGCTTGCAATTAAACTAATAAATATACAGGACGCTTGTATAATACATGCATATTATGTATAAAACCTATGCATAAAACAATAAAGCTTAATACGAATAGTTGAAGTAAGTACCATGATGTGATGAAAGCCTTATAAATAGGGCATTATAGCGATTGCATCGAACAGATATTCAATTCGTGAAACGGAGGTTTAGCGAATAGTTGAATTAATACAGAAGATGAGGTCATTAATAACTAGGGCATGAATATAAGTTATAATACATAAGTCAATCATAACATAAGGTTATACAATGCCCCTACAAGCCAATACAAGCCATAAATAAGACCATGATAGCCTTAACAGGATAAACAAGCCCTTGAATATACTAACAAGCCTTAAAATCGAAAATATGAGGTCAAGCCTTTACTGATGATATGGCAGCAGGATATAGACAGGGGGGGGAGGGGTTATAGGGAAGGGCTTACACCCATGTAGTGAGGTGCGAAAGTAATTTCAAATAGAAAAAGGCACTATAAAGAGTTACTATAATGCCCTTTATAACCCTGTAACAATCGAAAATAGCCTTGCTTCGAGGTTGTTAGACCATTTATGCTAAACAAACAGTAAAGCGTTTATAAAGCCAATATACAAGGTCAAGTATTGCTTTGTAGATATTCCTTAATAGCCTTATTGACAATATAGCTTAAAGTCCTATCGTCAGCCTTTGCTATTTCCTCTAGCTTTGCCTTATCTTCTTTATCGATTACTAGGGATATTCTTACTTTGTCAGATGCTATTGTCA
>DUNS01000012.1 GCA_012839235.1 Clostridiales bacterium | reverse complement strand
TAGAAGACTATGTGAGAAGTATTCCGGATTTTCCAGAACCGGGAATAATATTTCGGGATGTAACCAGCATATTACAAGATAAGGACGGGCTTAGGCTGGCAGTAGATAAGATGCAGGATTTACTTAATGGTATTGATTTTGATCTTATTGTTGGCCCGGAATCTAGAGGATTTATATTCGGTGTTCCCTTAGCATATAATCTTCATAAACCATTTATACCAATCCGTAAAAAAGGTAAGCTTCCTTGTGAAACTATATCTATGGATTATGACTTGGAGTACGGTCATTCAACTATCGAG
The DNA here is from genome assembly GCA_012839235.1 of Clostridiales bacterium. Classification (GTDB taxonomy): domain Bacteria; phylum Bacillota; class Clostridia; order Lachnospirales; family Lachnospiraceae; genus Mobilitalea. Next base: position 6,315 of record DUNS01000012.1, on the reverse strand, counting down.
ATCCATAAAGATGCAATAAAGCCTGGTCAAAAGGTTGTTATTGTAGATGATTTAATTGCTACAGGTGGAACCATCGAAGCAATCACTAAATTAGTAGAGATGCTTGGTGGAGAGGTCGTTAAGATTGTATTCCTCATGGAGCTAAAAGGCTTAAATGGTAGAGATAAACTAGAAGGATTTGACGTAGAAGCGGTTCTTCAATACGATGGTAAATAATTATTGAAAAATATAAGAGAAAGGTGGCGATATCATGGAAGAAAATAATAATTTGAAAAATATAGAAGTAAGTAGTCGTGGCGTGGCTTCTGATATAATTCCTGATTTTACGTCGCCTGAAGCCTTATATAATAAGCTTATTGATATTGTAGTTAGCTACCATCCATCAGCAGATATTTCCATGATAGAGAAGGCTTATAATCTAGCCAATGATGCTCATAAGGATCAATTACGTAAATCTGGTGAACCTTACATCATTCACCCTCTTAGCGTAGCGATAATTCTTGCTGAGTTAGAGCTGGATAAAGAAAGTATAGTTGCAGGAATTCTCCATGATGTGGTAGAGGATACTCATTATACTAATGAACAGATAGCAGATATGTTTTCACCAGAGATTGCTTTGTTAGTTGACGGCGTTACCAAATTAACAAAGTTGAATTACAAAATGGATAAAGTTGAGCTTCAGGCTGAAAATCTAAGAAAGATGTTTCTTGCTATGGCTAAGGACATCAGAGTTATATTGATTAAGTTGGCTGATCGCCTTCATAATATGCGCACCTTGAAATATAAGGAACCTGAAAAACAGAAGGAAACAGCTAGAGAGACTATGGATATCTATGCCCCGATAGCTCAAAGGCTAGGTATTTCTAAGATTAAGGTTGAGCTAGATGACTTATCTCTTAAGTATTTGGAACCAGGAGTATATAAAGAGCTGTCGGAGAAGATTTCTTCTAAAAAGAGTGAGCGTCAAACATATATAGATGAAATTGTGGCTGAAGTAAGAGATCATATTAAGGATGCTGGTATTGAGGCAAAAGTCGATGGTCGAATAAAGCATTTCTTTAGTATATATAAAAAGATGGTAAATCAGAGCAAAACCATTGATCAGATTTACGATTTATTTGCAGTACGAATAATTGTTAACAGTCTTAAGGATTGTTATGCGGCCTTAGGTGTAATCCATGAGATGTATAAACCAATACCAGGACGATTTAAGGATTATATTGCTATGCCAAAACCTAATATGTATCAATCCCTTCATACCACCTTAATAGGTCCTAAGGGATCCCCTTTTGAAATCCAGATTCGTTCATACGAGATGCATCGTACTGCTGAATATGGTATTGCAGCCCATTGGAAGTACAAAGAGGGGCAAAGTGGTTCCGGTAAAAACAATCCAGCAAAGGCTGAAGAAGAGAAGCTTACTTGGCTTCGTCAGGTTTTGGAGTGGCAGAGAGATCTTTCTGATAATAAGGAATTCTTGAGCCTATTAAAAAATGACTTTGATTTATTTTCAGACAGTGTTTATGCATTTACCCCTACAGGAGATGTGAAGACTCTTCCTGCTGGATCTAACCCAATTGATTTTGCTTATAGTATCCATAGTGCTGTGGGTAATAAGATGGTCGGAGTTAGGGTTAATGGTAAATTGGTTCCCATAGATTATGTGATACAGAACGGTGACCGTGTAGAGATATTAACATCACAAAACTCAAAGGGACCAAGTCGAGATTGGTTAAAGATTATAAAAAGCCCTCAAGCAAGGAATAAAATTAATCAATGGTTTAAATCTGAGCTTAAAGAGGATAATATAACCAGAGGTAAGGAATTAATTACCAACTACTGTAAGACAAAAAACATTGTACTTAGTGACCTAATAAAACCTGAATATACCTCTGCCGTAATGCGTAAATATGGTTTCAAAGACTGGGAATCAATATTGGCAGCCATTGGCCGTGGTGGATTAAAAGAAGGTCAGGTAATTAACAGACTACTTGACGATTATAATAAGAAGAATAATACAGATATTACCGACGACGAAGTTCTTGGTAGTATATCAGAATATCGCAATACAAGAGCTGGCTCTAAGAAATCCAAGAGTGGAATTGTTGTTGAAGGAATAGATGATGTTGCAGTACGTTTTTCCAAATGTTGCAGCCCTGTACCAGGTGATGAAATAGTTGGTTTTGTTACCAGGGGTAGAGGAGTATCCATACATCGTACAGACTGTATTAATGTTATTAATCTATCTGAAGATGATAGAGTAAGATTAATTGATGCGGAATGGAATGTGGAAGATGGCAAAGAACTTAACAATGTGTTTAATGCTGAGATTAAGATATATGCTAATAATCGCACCGGTGTATTAGTAGACATTTCAAGAATACTTACTGAGAATAAAATCGATGTAACATCAATGAATGTTAGAATTAATAAACAGGGTATAGCCACTATAAGTATGGGCTTTGAAATCAATGGTGTGGAACAGCTTAAAGAAATTATAAAGAAGCTTAGAAGTGTTGAAAGTGTATTAGATATAGAAAGAACTAGTGGCTAAATTGAAAAACCTTGATTTTTCAATTGCAACTTTGTGCCTAGGGCCCAAAGTTTGCAGGTTACGAGAAAGGTGGGTGTGTCCCTATGAGTAATTTTAAATTGAAAACCCTTGTACTAGGGTCTGTTCAAACGAATTGCTATATAATTAGTGATGATGTCTCTAAAGAGGCAATAGTATTTGATATTGGTGACCATGCTGATAAGGTCTTAGGATATCTATTAGAGAACGATTTAACATGTAAAGCTATTATTTTGACACACGGACATTTTGATCATATATTAGGGGTTGATGATCTGGTTAATAGGACAGGTGTATTAGTATATGCCCATGAAGCTGAGGAAGAGCTTTTAACGGATCCTGAGATGAATTCATCGGCAAGGATTAGAAGACCCTATAGCTTGAAGCCTGATGTTTTACTTAAAGACAATGAGGAGCTTAACTTTGGAGATTTAGTAATTAAAGTTATTCATACTCCTGGACATACCAAAGGTGGGGCATGTTATTATTTGCCTAAACAGGAAATATTAATTAGTGGGGACACCTTATTTAGAGAAGATATTGGTAGATCAGATCTACCTACAGGAGATGGAGAGGAGCTAGTCCAGTCAATTAAGGATAAATTGATGGTACTAGACAATAATGTAAGAGTGTATCCAGGTCATGGAGCGCCAACTACAATTGGTCATGAGCGAGAATATAACATTTATATTAGATAATAAATTCGAATATATTTTTAAGATAATTGCTTCAATACCCTTATAGTGATATTATTAAGGTATTGAAGCAATTAATTATCTAGTTAAGATTATTGTGCCCTCATAACATGAAGGTCAATATTTTCATGTAGAAAGTTTGTAGGCAAGTGAACTAAGTTCACAGTGCGAACCAAGTTTGCGCTAAAGAAAGGCTTGTTTATTATTATGATTAAGATATATTTATGTGGCAAAGCATATGACAATGATATTGCCCATATAGTTAAGATGTTCTATCATGGAGTGGATTTAGAGATTTTTGAAGAAAGTAATTTTGATTATGAGATTAATTCTTCAATATTATCTTTATATGTTGGTTTGAAAACACATAAAACAGTTATAACTGCAGTATTAGGCAGCGGTGAAAAGCTAAGCCGTGAGGAAGATATAGGATACCAATCAGATCCTAGTCTTCACTATAAGAACTTTATAAAGAGAATGCTTTATGATATTTTATCTAGGGCTACAGGTAAGACCCTTCCTTGGGGAATTCTAACTGGAATTAGACCTACAAAGCTAGTTTTTCAGATGATTGAAGAAGGTAAAAGTGAAAGTGAAATCTACTCATATATGAAGGATGAATATCTATGCTCCGAAGAGAAAATCGCTACAAGCATAGATATTGCAAGTCGGGAACTAAAACTACTTAATAATATTGACTATAAGAACGGCTATAGCCTATATATTGGAATCCCATTTTGTCCTAGCACCTGTTTATATTGCTCATTTACCTCTTATTCAATTGAGAAGTTTTCTAATTATGTAGATGATTATCTGAAGGCCTTAGAGAAAGAGATTATCTTTGGTGCTACGATTTATCCTAATAAAAAGCTTACCTGTGTATATCTAGGAGGGGGTACTCCTACGACCTTGACGGCGAAGCAGCTAGATTGGTTATTGGCCTTGGTGAAGAAACACTACGATTTCACCTATGTTAAGGAATTTTGCGTTGAAGCAGGTAGACCAGATAGTATAACTAAAGACAAGCTTTTAGTCTTAAAGAAATGGGGAGTTAATCGTATATCTATTAATCCTCAGAGTATGCAGGAAAAGACCTTAGATATAATTGGTAGAAGGCATACAGTGGATGGGATTAAAGAGGCTTTCTATCTTGCTAGAGAGACTGGTCATGATAATATTAATATGGATATAATAATCGGATTGCCAGGAGAAAGCCTTGAGGATGTGGAGGATACATTGAAGCAGATCAAGGAGCTGGATCCAGATAGCCTGACTGTCCATACCTTAGCCCTTAAGAGGGCGGCAAGGCTTAATATTGAGAAAGAGAACTATATTGACCTTAAGCCTACTGATGTTAATATGATGTATGAATTGACTAGTAGATATGCTAAGGAGAATGGTTATCTTCCTTATTATCTATATAGACAAAAGAATATGGCAGATAATCTTGAAAATGTTGGATATGCCAGATATAATAAAGAAGGCATTTACAATATACTAATTATGGAAGAGCAGCAAACAATTCTTGCATTAGGAGCTGGGGGGCTTAGTAAGTATGTGTCCCATGATCCCCATTATATTGCTAGAGAAGACAATGGAAAGAGTGTGCTGGACTACATTAGTAGAATAAATCATTTGATAGAAAAAAAGCGTAAGTTTTTCCAAGAAAATAATGCTTAGGCCAAAATTTTGTAGGCTAGTGTGAATAAAGTTCACACCGAAGAAAGGTAGGTTTATTGCTATGATAACACAAAGACCAAAGGGAACCCAGGACTGGTATGGGGAGAACATCCATAAACGAACTATAATAGAAGGAATTGCAAGGGATATATGTAAGACCTTTAATATAAAGGAGATTATTACTCCTGTTTTTGAACATACTGTACTTTTCCAAAGGGGTGTAGGAGAGACCACCGATGTTGTACAAAAAGAAATGTACACATTTGAGGATAAGGGAAATCGTAGTATTACATTAAAACCAGAGGGTACTGCTGGGGCAGTTCGTGCATACCTAGAGAATAATCTTTATGCAGAAAGTCAGCCTACGAAGCTTTTCTATTTTACCCAAGCATTTAGATACGAGAACCCACAAAGTGGACGCTTTCGTCAGCATCATCAATTTGGAGTTGAATTTCTTGGCTCAGCAAGTCCTATGGCTGAAGTAGAAATAATAACCCTCCTAATAGAGTTTATGAAGAGAATAGGCTTAAAGGGCGCAAGTCTTCATATTAATAGTATCGGCTGTAAGAATTGTAGAAAGACCTATAATGAAGCCTTACTTGATTTCCTAAGACAGCATGAGAATGATCTTTGTTCAACCTGTAGGGAGCGAATGACTAAGAATCCTTTAAGAGTATTAGACTGTAAGGTTCCATCATGTAAGGAGATTATCAAGGATGCTCCAAGAACCATTAATTATCTAGATGATGAATGTAAGGAGCATTTTGAAGAATTAAAGAGCTTGCTTACTAGTCTGGAAATTCCTTATGTTATAGATACAGGAATTGTAAGGGGACTTGACTATTATACTAAGACTGTTTTTGAATTCCTTAACCCGGAAGGCTTTACCCTTTGTGGTGGGGGAAGATATGATGGACTAATTCATGAAATCGATGAGAAGCAGGATATTCCGGCTGTTGGATTTGGATTTGGAATAGAGCGTATCCTGGGTGAACTAGAATCTGAAGGGGTAGAGCTAGAACCGGAGCCCCCAATCGAACTTTACCTTGGAATACTTGGTAATGAGGCTAAATCATCGGCATATAAGATTGTTAAAGAACTTAGAAATGCCGGTATAATAGTTGAAACTGATTATATGGACAGAAGTGTTAAGGCACAGATGAAGTATGCCAATAAGATTGGGGCTAAGAATACGGTTATTATCGGCGCTGATGAGTTGGCTAACAATCTAGTAAGAGTGAAAAACATGGAGACCGGTGAGCAGACTGAGACCAGTCTGGATAAGCTGGTGAATATGTTTATGTAGAAATACAATAAAAGGCTATTGTTTCATAGCCTTTTATTACTTTATAGGAAATTGCTCCATTA
>DUNS01000122.1 GCA_012839235.1 Clostridiales bacterium | reverse complement strand
TTAGAGGCCATGGCACAGTATAGATATAAGAAGTCCTATGACACCCTCCCCTGACACCCCCCTGACACCATTTCTATATTGACAAATGAATCCATATACTATATCATAACTGTATTAATATACATAGTACAGATGGTATAGTATATTTTTTATATAAGAAAGGAGAAGCTTGTGATAGTTATCGATTACAAAGATCGTAGACCAATATACGAGCAGATAGTAGAAAGGTTTCAAGAGCTTATATTGAAAGGTATTCTTGGAGCTGATACCCAACTTCCCTCAGTTAGAAATCTAGCCATGGAATTATCTATTAATCCAAACACAATTCAAAAAGCCTATACAGAACTAGAGCGACAGGGATATACCTATTCAGTTAAGGGTAAAGGTAGCTTCATAGCTGAGACTGATATATTGCTAAAAAAGAAGAAGGATGAAATATTGGAAGCAGCTACTCTCTTGGTAAAGGTAGCTAAAGAGTACGGAGTTAGTAAGGATGAATTTATTAATGCAATATCTAATGGTTTTAAGGAGGAAGCGTAATGATTGAAGCTGTAAATATAAGTAAGGACTTTTATGATATTAAAGCAGTTGATCAAGTTTCACTTACAATCCAAGAAGGCAATGTATTTGGCTTGGTAGGAACTAATGGTGCGGGCAAAAGTACATTTCTTAGGATGTTATCAGGTATTATAAAGCCAGATAAGGGTGTTATCAAAATTGACGGAATGGATATATATGAAAATGTTAAGGCAAAGGAGCGTTTTTTCTATATTTCTGACGATCAATTTTACTTTAATAATGCAACACCAATTGATATGAAAAATTTTTATCAAGTGATATATGAAGGATTTGATGGTGAAAGATTTGACACCCTTATGGAGCAGTTTGAGCTTACTCCTAATCGTAAGATTAACACTTATTCTAAGGGCATGAAGAAGCAGCTTTCTGTTATATGTGGTATATGCTCCAACACTAAATATATTTTCTGTGATGAGACATTTGACGGGTTAGATCCTGTTATGCGACAGGCTGTAAAAAGCATTATTGCAAAGGAGATAGCGGATCGTAATATTACTACTATCATTGCATCCCATAACTTAAGAGAGCTTGAGGATATATGTGATCACATAGGACTTCTTCACAGAGGTGGAATTCTGTTTTCTAAGGATTTATATGATATGAAGCTTAATATTCATAAGATACAATGTGTGTTTCATAATGAAGAAGATGCTAAGGCAATGTTTGACAACTTAGATATACTAAAGCGGGAGCAAAGGGGGTCTCTTTATACGATTACAGCTAGGGGTAATCGTGAAGAAATTACTAATTATTTTGACAAGGTAAAACCAGTCTTTTTTGAGATACTTCCATTAACCCTAGAAGAGATATTTATAAGTGAAACGGAGGTAGTTGGCTATGACATCAAAAAACTTATTTCTTAAACTCCAGAGAGAAGATATGAAGAGAAGAGTATGGTCTATTGCTCTGTCCATGTTAGGTTTTTTTCTCTTGTTTACAGTAGTTTGTGCCATGGAAGTTAGTAATTATGCATATAGGATTGAGAACGTGGGAAAGTTTGATCCTAATATAAAGAAATGGATATATAACCAGATTATTAACTTTATAGGACCAGCCAATGAGTTAGTCTTAATGATTACAATGGTATGTGCAGTGATTTGTGGATTAAGCGGTTTCTTTTATCTACACTCCAAGAAGAAGGTTGATCTATTCCATAGTATCCCTGTTCGAAGGGAAAAGCTATTTGCAGCAACATTTATCAATGGATTATTGATTTATATAGTACCATATTTGATTAATCTACTTTTATGTCTCCTTATATTAGCTGTTAATAAATATATGACAGTGGAGGTATTTTTAGCAGGACTAACAGCTTTTGGATTAAATATCCTATACTATACATTGATTTATACTATCGCGATTATAGCTGTTATGCTTACTGGCAATATTGTAGTTAGCTTTCTAGGTGCTGGTGTCTTTTATTTATATGGCTCATTTATCCTAGGGATTAAGGATTTATATTTTAATCAATTTTTCTCAACATATTTTACTATTAATAATACAGAAAGATTGATAGTTGAAATGTCACCATTAGGTAATTATGTTAGTACAGCTAGTAGGATTGCAGATGGTTACGATGTAGATATCTTGACTACCATTATATTAGTTAGTGTCATAACTATTGCTTTGATTATATTTGCAGTATTTCTCTATAAGAAGCGGCCATCTGAAGCAGCTGGCAAAGCTATGGCATTCGAAATATCTAGACCAATAATTAAGCTTGCACTTGTAATTCCTCTTTCCTTAGCAGGTGGAATTCTATTTATGAGTATATCCAGCAGTCATGATATGGCTTGGCTTATATTCGGATTAGTATTTGCACTGCTTATAAGCTATGGAATAGTTGAGATTATCTATAATTTTGATATTCGTAAGGCCTTCAATGGTATATATTATCTTATAGGCTCAGCAGTGGGAGTTGCCATAATTGTTTGTATATTCCAATTTGATATTTTTAAATATGATGAATACATTCCAAAGAAAAATGATGTGAAATCTGTCAGTGTATCAATTAATGGATTAGATGGACATATGAGATATTTTGACCTTTATTATAATAGTCTACGGTCTGTATACAATTCTAATTATGAAATAGATAATATGGAAATTACTAATTTTGAACCAGCATATGAATTAGCTAAGATTGGTATTGAACAAGTTAAGAAAATGAAAAGCGTAACAGAAAATGATGAAGCCATGTATATGACAACAAATATAGCTTCAGAGGCTAATAAAAATTATATCTTTAATGTGAAGTATACCCTAGACAGTGGTAGAAAGGTATATAGGGAGTATACACTACCAGTAAATGAAACATATGATTTAGTTCAGACAATATATAATGATTTGGATTATAAGAAGGTACATTATCCTATATACCAATGGGATGTTAATAAGGTGGGAGAAATATCTTGCTACAATGAATTTGAAGATAAGACATTTAGCCTAAGCACCCCAGAGAAAAAACAGCTTATTGATATCTATATAGATGAACTTAATAACCATAGCCTAGATGATAATATTAATCTTCAACCAATTGCAACATTAGGCTTTGAATATAATAAATTATTATTTAATTACTATGTGTATCCTACCTTCACTAACACAATCAAATTTATTAATGATCACGGGTTTGATGGAACTAGAGTTGTTGGGACCAAGGACATCAAAGAAATATACGTCGAGAATTATAAAATTACATTAGAAGATATAGAAGCAGAAAAGTATGGTCACACTTATGCGGTAACCAGAGAAATGGCTCCAAAAGAAGTTAATGGTCCACCTATGGATAGGGAAGGGACAAAAACCTATACTGATCCAGCATTGATTAATGAAATTTACTCGGCTCTAATTCGAGATGATCATTATAGGAATAATAGTATATTTATAGATGTTGAGAATTCAATTGATGTAATTGTCACTATTAAAACTGATGATTATGGAAACTTTATTACAAGGTCATATTACTTTAAAACCAATGAAATACCTGAATTTGTTAAGGAGGATATAGGTTATAAGTAACAGTAAGTAAAAGGGAAGAGGACAAATTAAACTAGTAAATAAAATAAAAAACATATTTCAATTCATGACTAATGAATTGAAATATGTTTTTTTGTTTTGCAAAGCATACTTGACACAAAAAGCAAAGCGTGCTATGCTTTTTGTGCAAAGCCAACTTTGCTAAATGGAGGTGGATTTTTGAAAACAAGGATAGCACAGTTAAGGAAGGAAAGAAAGATAACCCAAGAAGAATTAGCAAAAGCTGTAGGAGTTACTCGGCAGACAATAACTTCAATTGAGGTTGGGAAATATACAGCTTCCCTTGTTTTGGCATACAAGATAGCTAGATATTTTGATATGACTATTGAAGAAGTATTTGATTTTTCTGAGGAGGAGTTATAATGAAGGAATTTGAAAAGAAAGTGAAAAAACGCATATTTTTTTCTAGGATCTACATTGCCACAATCATAATATTTATTATTTTAACTAGAATTTTTAGTAATGATGAAATACCCTTGGATTTCATATCTGGGTTTAGTGTAGGTATTGGATCTGTTATGATGTTTTACATGGCTCAATATCATAAAGCCCTAAAGAGTGAGGAAGAACTAGAAAAATTATATATTGAAGAAACTGACGAGAGACAGCAATATATTAAATCCATGATAGGTAGTTCTAGTATAACAGCTTCTATTGTCATATTTACATTAGGGATGCTAGTGTCAAGTTTTTTCAATCTAACTGTGTTTATAACATTGCTTATAGCTCTAATGACACTTATTATTGTAACATTGGCATTTAAAATTTATTATAATAAAAAACTTTAATACTTCTACTTATTGCTAGCTTAATAAAGAATGACAAACAAAAGGAAATTATGGTATAGTTGCCGATAAATATATTAGTGCTTGCATTTCGTGGAAAAAGTTGGGACAATGTACATATGGTTATAATTATATATGAAATTTCTGTGAGGGGTTGTTAGAGGATATAATTTAGAAATTATTAATGAAAAGAAAGGCCTGATTAATATGACACTACTGCAATTAAAATATGCAATTGCTATTGCTAATAATAAATCTATGAATAAGGCTGCTCAGGAACTTTTTATTTCTCAGCCTAGCCTATCTGGAACAATTAAAGAATTGGAAAATGAGATTGGAATTGAGATATTTATTCGTTCCAATAGAGGGATAATCATTACTCCTGAAGGAGAGGAATTTCTTGGTTTTGCCAGGCAGGTTTTAGATCAGTATAACCTAATGGAAGATAGGTATTTTAATGAAGGGGCAAAGAAGAAATTCAGCGTATCGACCCAGCATTATACATTTGCAGTAAAGGCTTTTGTAGAAATGGTAAAGCAAGTGGGTATGGAAGAGTATGAATTCGCAATTTATGAGACAAAGACCTATGACATAATAGAGGCAGTTAAAAATTTTAAAAGTGAGATAGGCATACTATATCTAGATGATTTTAATGAGAAGATTATTACAAAATTACTTAATGACAAAGGCCTTGAGTTTATTCAACTCTTTCAATGTGATACCTTTGTATATTTATCTTCAAAGCATCCTCTGGCAGACAATGAACTAATATCCATGGAGGAACTAGAAGAATACCCATGTCTCTCCTTTGATCAAGGTGATAATTCCTTTTTCCTAGCAGAAGAAGTTTTTTCTACCTATGGATATAAGAGAGTTATAAAAGCAAGCGACAGGGCAACCTTTCTTAATCTTATGATTGGACTTAATGCTTATACTCTATGTTCAGGTATTATATGTGAGGAGCTTAACGGAGAGGGCTATAAAGCAGTTCCACTTAAGGAAAATGATATTATGAGGATTGGATATATCAAAAGAAAGGGAGCAACTACTACAAAGCTAGCCAATCTATATCTGGAAGAATTACAAAAATGTAAGGTCAATTTATTATAAAAACAAGATAGTTAGGTATAGGCACAACTTATAGCAGGTTGTGCCTTTTTTGTATTAACACTTAATTTTATAAGCACTTATAATTAACTCAAGATTTGAAGTAGAGACAGATGAGGATTAAGAATCGAGTCCAGAAAGGAGAAGTGAAATGATTAGACTGGAGAACATTGATAAAAGCTTTGAAGGAGAGAGTGGCACCGTAGTAGCAGCCAATAATGTGAATTTACATATTGAAAAAGGAAAGATATTTGGCATTATCGGCTTTTCAGGAGCTGGTAAATCAACCCTTGTAAGATGTATTAATCTCCTAGAACGTCCTACTAAAGGAAAAGTATATATAGACGGAACTGAAATAACATCATTATCAAAAAAAGAACTTCGGGCAAAGAGAAAAAAGATAGGAATGATATTTCAACATTTTAACCTATTTGCTTCCCGTAATGTGTACCAAAATATTGCATACCCACTTAAGTATAGGGGTAAAAGCAAAAGTGAAATTAATAAAAAGGTTAATGAGCTATTGGAGCTGGTTGGACTAACAGATAAGATACATGCTTATCCATCACAGCTATCAGGAGGACAAAAGCAAAGAGTAGCTATCGCTAGGGCTCTAGCTAATGATCCTGAGATACTTCTTAGTGATGAGGCAACTAGCGCCCTTGATCCTCAAACTACTAAATCAATTTTGAAATTACTGAAGGAGCTTAATGCTAAATTAGGGATAACTATCGTGTTAATTACCCATGAAATGCAAGTTGTTAAGGAGATTTGTGATCAGGTCGTGGTTATGGAAAATGGAGAAGTGATTGAACAAGGGGATTTATTTAATATTTTTGCAGCACCAAGAGAAGGAATTACAAGAGAATTTGTTGAAAGTACATCTAATCTATCTAAGATTTACGAATTAATTGAAGAGAAAAGGGCAGTTGTACAAACTAAAGCGGGTGAGTTTATTATAAGACTTAGATACTTAAAAAGAAATGCCTCGGAATCATTGATTTCTTATATATCTAGGAATTACAATCTGGATGCTAATATCATATTTGGCAATATTGAATTAATTGGAGATAATCCCATAGGAGGCTTAGTAGCTATCGTCAGTGGTAAGGAAGAGGATATTTATGCAGCTATAAGATTTCTTAAAGATAAAGGAGTAGGAGTGGAGGTGATCAATAATGGAGTCCTGGCTTAATGAAATAATGCCAAATGTTATGAACAAAACTCCAGAGCTTTGGAAAAGTACACAACAAACATTATATATGACCTTCTACTCTGGAATAATTTCATTTGTTATCGGATTGATAATTGGAATAGTGTTGATCGCTACTGGACCTAAAGGGATAGCTAAAAACAAGTTAATCTATAGTATCCTAGACAAAGTAATTAATTTATTCAGATCTATACCTTTTGTTATATTACTTGCCAGTCTTATACCACTTACAAGATTGGTTGTTGGGTCAGCGATAGGAACAAAGGGAGCAATACTACCGCTTATATTTGGAACTGTGCCCTTTTATGCACGACAGGTGGAAACAGCATTAGCCGAGATAAACCATGGTCTTGTAGAGGCTGCTATAGCAATGGGAACCTCACCTATAGGAGTTATATTTAGAGTTTATCTTAAAGAAAGTATACCAAGCTTAGTAAGAGTAACAGTTATAACATCCATAAGCTTAATTGGACTAACTGCCATGGCAGGGGCCATCGGTGGAGGAGGCCTTGGAGACTTTGCTATTAGATATGGCCACCAAAGAAATCAGGCAGATATCACCTATGTAACAGTAATTATGATGCTGCTTATGGTAATGATTATTCAGAGTGTAGGGAATATAATTATCAAAAAAACTACCCATTAAAATTCACGAATAAGCAGATTAGTCCGTGATGGGTAGCAAGGATAAGTTCAACAGTGAAAAGTTTCTAATCTGCAAGTTTATGAAACATTATTAAGAAAGATATAGAAAGGAATAATGAGATGAAAAAATTAAAAATATTATTATTAACACTATTAGCAGGAGTTTTAACATTTGGACTTGTAGCATGTAAAAGTGATAGCAAAGTTAGTTCAGATACTAATGATGGAAAGAATAATTCAGAAGAAGTAGTAACTAAAAATCATGATGTAACTGAGGATGGATCTGCTGATGAAGTGACAATTAAATTAGGAGTTGTAGGTGAGAATAACGAACAATGGGAGCCTGTTATAGCTAAACTAGCAGAGGAAGGAATTAATCTTGTGCTAGTGAAATTTGCTGACTATTCCTTACCTAACCAGGCATTGGCAGATGGAGAAATTGAACTGAATGCTTTTCAACACTATGCATACTTGAATAATGAGATTAAAGATAAAGGTCTTCAGTTAACAGTTATCGGTGAAACCATAATTGCGCCTCTAGGATTGTATTCCGATAAGGTTAAGAGTATTAGTGAAATAACAGAAGCTGCAACTATAGCAATCCCAAGTGATGCAACTAATGGAGGAAGAGCATTAAAGTTACTTGAGAGTGCTGGTTTAATAAAAGTTGATCCTGAAGCTGGATATGTACCAACAGTATCTGATATTACAGATAATCCTTTAAAAATCGAATTTTATGAGGTTGAAGCTGCTAACACACCTTCATTACTAGCAGATGTTACCGCAGCAATTATTAATGGGGGTCATGCGGTAGATAATGGTCTTTATCCTCAGAAGGATTCAATATACTTAGAAGAGGTTAGTGAAAACAGTGACAATCCATATATTAATATTATTGTAGCTAGAACAGATGAAATAGATAATGAAAATTACAAAAAGCTTGTTGAAGCATATAGAAGTGAAGAAGTAGCTAAGGTAATAGAAGAGGTTTATAAAGGTGGATATATTCCTACATGGAATTAATGTGTAGATGTAAAGTATATTAGATAAAGTAGAAATGGTTCACATATAAGCATGAAGATCTTTGATTTTCATGCTTTCTGTAATAAATTAAGAAGAAAGAGAGGAATTAATATGGCAATAAACCCTCAAATACAGGAAGATAGAGATTATTTGATTAGTTTAAGAAGGCATTTTCACCAATATCCTGAGTTAAGTATGAAGGAATATAATACAGCAAAAAGAATTGAGAAGGAATTACATCAAATAGGTGTTAAAACTAGGCGTATAGGAGAAACAGGTGTACTAGGAGTAATCGAAGGTAATGGTAGTTCTGATAGAATAGTTGCCTTAAGAGCTGATATTGATGCCCTTCATATTCAGGATGTAAAGACAGTGGACTATGCTTCTATAATACCAGGTGTTATGCATGCATGTGGTCATGATAGCCATACTACAGCTCTTATTGGAGCAGCTAGATATCTTAAGGCCAATGAAGCTAAGTTAGATGGAAAGGTATATCTTATATTTCAGCAGGGTGAAGAATACGGACAGGGAGCTAGATTGTTTATTAAAGAGGGGCTTCTGAATAATGCATATAGAGTATTCGGTATACATGTAGATTCTGAAATACCTGTAGGAAAGGTAGCAATAAAGGAAGGCCCAGTTAATGCATCTGTGGATCACTTTACTATAAAAATCAAAGGTATAAGCTCCCATGTATCAACTCCTCATAAAGGTGTTGATGGCTTGTATATTGCGGCACAGACAGTTATTGCTCTGCAAGGGATTGTTAGCCGACTGACAGATCCAAAGGATGTAGTAGTTGTGGGAATTGGAGTCTTAAAAGCAGGTGAAGGATATAATATAGTTGCTAAGGAAGCAGTTATCGAAGGAACAACAAGATGCTTCACGGAGAAAATACGTGATAGAACCAATAGAAAGATTGAAGAAATATCTAAAAATATAGCTTCAATATATGGTGGAGAGGCAGAAATTATATTTCAAGATTTTACTTCTCCACTAGTGAATGATAAAACATCATGTGAAGAAGTAAGAATTGTTGCGGAAAAAATAGTAGGAAAAGACAATATTGTCTCAAGGGAAGCTACACTAGGTGGAGATGACTTCGCTGAGTTTCTAAAGATAACTAAGGGTATGTATGCATATGTTGGAACGGGTAATCCTGATAAACCTAATACCCTAGCAGCTTTACACGGAGATAACTTTGATATTGATGAAGAAGCGATAATTATAGGAGCCAACTTATATGCAGACTATGCAATGTCTCAATTGGCCTTCATCTGCCAATAATAGCTTTTATACATGTGGTTTTCCCTGCCCCATTAGGACCGAGAAGCCCTATAACTTCACCTTCCTTAACATCTAAGGTTAGATAATCCAAGGTAAGGTTTGTTCCAAAACGTTTTATAACATTTTCCATACTTATATAGATTTTCAACTGAGTAAATTGAGCTACTATAATGATTATAAATTATAGGTAATATTTTATTAGTTACATTTGCAATGTCTATTTAGGGAACATAGGTTATTAAGTTCATAATCTATCTTGCTTTACAAGAATTAAGGGATGGGATATTATGAATTATATGGAATTGGCTTATTAATCATTGACTGAAAAATATATTACAATAGGTGATAAAATTATGGAAAAAATTAAAATGGTTGCAGCTATGCTGATAGTAGGTTCAATAGGGATATTTGTTAGTAATATACCCCTTCCTTCATCGGTTATTGCTTGTTCAAGAGCAGTGATAGGAACTATTTTCCTTATGATGGTTTTACTTATTAGAAAAACTAAGATTAAATGGAATGTTTTTAAAAACAATTGGATATATTTATTGATTTCTGGAGGAGCCCTAGGCTTTAATTGGATATTTCTTTTTGAAGCCTATAGATACACAAGTGTAGCAACAGCTACACTTTGTTATTATATGGCCCCTGTATTTGTTATACTTCTTTCTCCGATTATATTAAAAGAGAAGCTTACCATACTTAAGATAGGCTGCACTATTACAGCCCTAATAGGTGCGGTATTAATATCTGGAGTGTTTGGAAATGGTGGCCAGGATCTAAGAGGAATCGGATTTGGTCTACTAGCAGCCTTATTATACTCAGGTATAATCATTGTTAATAGGTTTATTAAGGACCTATCTGGGGTAGAAACAACCTTCTGTCAGCTGGCTATATCAGCAATAATCATGATACCTTACGTGACATTTACAGAGGATATAAGCATTGATTTTGTATCTGCAACTACTATTATATTGCTTCTAATAGTAGGTATAGTCCATACCGGTATTGTCTACATATTATTTTTCTCAGCCATTAATAAATTACCTGCTCAAACATCAGCAATACTAAGCTATATTGATCCTGTAACAGCAATACTTCTGTCTGGGATTTTTTTGAAACAAGCTATGGGAAGTGTTCAGATCATTGGTACCATATTGATACTTGGATCTGCGATGCTTAATAATATAAAAACAAAAGAAGATTAGATTTTAAGATCTAAAAAACATATTGACGATTTATATCAATATGTTATTATTAAATCATAAGTAGTAAGTAGTAAGTAGTAAGTGGAAATTGAGTTTGACATGAAAGGGGTTAGTATGAAGGATTTAACTATTTCTCAAAAATATTTACTTTGTGTGCTTAATGAAAAAGGTAAGCTACCTGCCCTAGACACTGGAATTGAAGTCTGTATTTTAGCAGGAGGCTTATATGATTTGATTTTTTCAGAAAGTGTCAGAATAGGAGAAGATAAGAGGATTTGTTTTAATGGTGAATTAGATTCAAATCTTAATCATCTAGAATCTCTTCATAAATTTATAAAGGAATCAAAATCGATGAAGATAGATAAACTTGCCTCTGAGTATAGTTTTACCTTAAGTGATAAGAGGAAGAAACAACTTATTAATGATATAGGTAATTCCTTAGTTGATTTAGGATTAGCTACACATGAAAAGGGTGGTTTATTCGCCAATACAGATTACTATATTCCTAAGAAGGAATACATTGATAGAATAATTGAAAGTATTAGAGCTGAATTATTGGAGGAGGGTAATGTCTCTGATGATATGATTGTTTTAGTAAGCTTGCTAGAAAAAAGTAAGGTGATAAAAAGATATTTTTCAGCTTATGAAAAGGATAGACTTAAGATACGTATAAATGAAATTAAGGAAACAGATGCTCATAAAGTAGTTAAGGAAATGGTAGATTATATTGATGGACTAATTGCTGTTTTTGCAGCGATTGGTGTTATCACCTAGAGGAATTCCTATGTCAAGACAAAGAAGATTAGAGGTAATCGAAAATTCTGAGTATGTAACAATAGGAGAATTGGTTCGATTAACTGATGTAAGATATAGTACCTTAAAGCATTATACTGAAGAGAATATACTACCATTTGAGCAAGCAGAAGAAAATCTGACCCGTAGATATAAAAGGGTTGAGAGTATTAAAAGAATTACCTTAATTAAAGAATTGAGAAAAGAAGGGAAGACCATACCTGAGATTAAAGAAATCACAAAGAAAAGCCATATGTAAAAGTAAATAATAATAGTAATCTTATATTAAGTGAGTTTATATCGATGCCGATTTTCTGCAATTACTGAGAATGGGTATCGATATTTTTCTTTACATTAATGGACAGTTAGAATAGGATAGAAATATAGTAGTACACTAATAATAAGATCAGCTTAATAATAGGAGGTCCATTATGAATAAAGATAAGAAGCATTTACAACAAAGTGAATATAAAGCTTTAATAGGAACACTAAAAGAACGATTCGAGAAAAACATGGATCGCCATAAGAAGATTGAATGGTCAAAAGTAGAAAGTAAGTTGGAAAAATCACAGGATAAGCTGTGGTCCCTTAATGAAATGGAACAAACAGGCGGGGAGCCTGATGTAATTGGTTATGATGAAAAAACTGATCAATATATTTTTTGTGATTGTTCAGTAGAGTCGCCAAAAGGACGAAGAAGTCTATGCTATGATAATGAAGCACTTGAGGCAAGAAAAGCCAATAAACCAGCTAACAGTGCAATTGGTATGGCAACGACTATGGGAATTGAGATTTTAACAGAGGAAGAATATAGAGGGCTTCAAAAGCTAGGTGAATTTGACCTTAAGACTTCAAGCTGGGTTAAAACACCAGATAGTATTAGAAAGCTTAAAGGGGCTGTTTTTTGCGATCGCCGATATGATATGGTTTTTATATATCATAATGGGGCGGAATCCTACTATTCCTCAAGAGGTTTTCGTGGAAGTTTAAAAGTATAAAGGAGAAGCGTATAATGCAGGAAAAGATTTTGGTTATTGAAGATGAAAAAAAGATAGGCGATGCGATCGTTTATGCACTTAAAAAGGAAGGCTATAATGTTCATGTGGTATATCGTGGAGATGAGGCACTTAGGGTATTAAATGATTTTCATCCTGATGCAATAATACTTGATGTAATGCTACCTGGAATGGACGGATATGAGATATTAAAAAAGATCCC
>DUNS01000121.1 GCA_012839235.1 Clostridiales bacterium | reverse complement strand
TTATCAGGCCATTCTATTAAACTACTTTTATATTCTTCTCCATTATAAGCTTTCCAGCTAACCGTAATACCACTTTCATTTGCTTCTAGATTGTATGCATCATTAATTGGGATTGCTTCCTTATTTATCTCATTTAAAGTACCTGTTCTACTGTTACTAGAAATCGTAATAGCAGGCAGTGTCTCCGTCCCAATCTGAACCCGGGTATCAGGATTATCCTCCCATATCTTCCTTGTATTAAACTCTGTATCTGTAAATATACGATTAATCTCTACTTTTAAATCCTGTATTTCTTCATCAATTGCCCCTCGATCAACACCAGTATAGGTATCATTGGCAGCCTTAACCGAAAGCTCATTAATCCTTTGTAGAATCGCTTGAACTTCGGAAAGAGCTCCATCAGCTACTTGAATATAACTCAATCCATCACCAATATTTTCAGACGCTTGATTAAGTCCCCGTATCTGACCACGCATTTTCTCAGAGATGGTTAATCCCGCTGCATTATCTGCAGCACTATTTATGGAAAAACCAGTAGATAATTTTCCACCGGATTTGTTAAGTTTCTTATTCGTTATTTTAAGCTGGCGATTCATATTAGAGGCCATCATATTGTTCTGTATAATCATATAGTCCCACCCCAGTCAATAAAATTAGTCTATTATTAGTATCAAGTTTAATAATTTAAATCTAACAATTTCCATATTTACTACTAATTATAGACTATTTAACATTTCCTGTCCATTAGGGTGCAATTATCTTGTTTAAAACTATAATCCATGCTATAATGCCGTTATTGGGGATATAGCTCAGCTGGGAGAGCGCCTGCATGGCATGCAGGAGGCCGTGGGTTCGAGTCCCATTATCTCCACTTAATAATTCGATTTCACGAAATAGAGCATATCATTGTATTAACTTCCCAGTCTTAATTCCTTGAAGAATATCTACATGTTTATAATCTTTTACCACTTCTATAAGACTCTCCAATTCATTAGTTAGTACCTTGTTTTTATGATAAACAACACTAAAATATCGTTCCCAATCACAATTCATATTTTGTATTACATGAATTTTTCCATTCTTAACTTCTTCTTCAACCAGTCGTATGGAAAGTACCGCCAGATACTGACTGTTAAGCACCGCCTTCTTAATCGTATCTGAGCTATTTGCTTCAGAAACTATTTTTATCGGTACGCCTTTGTCTAACATATATCTCTCAAAAAGCTCTCTCGTTCCACTACCCTGCTCTCGCATGATAAAATTTTCATTTTCCAGCTCTTCTAGACTCACTGTATCTTTCTTAGCTAGGGGATGATCCGCACTACAAATTAAAACCAAAAAATCATTAACTTCAGGCACTGATATCAAATCTTGACTTTTTACAACTCCTTCTACGATACCAATATCTACTTCTGATTTTAACAGCTTATCCTCGATCTCTTTCGTATTACCAATGCAGGAATATATCTCATATCCTGGATATTGTTTATTAAAAACTCTAATAACATCACCCAGAATGCAATTTCCAACGGTATTGGTTGCACCTATTCTGATTTTCCTTGAATAATTATCATGAAGCATTATTTCTTCCATGTCATCAAACTGTTTTACCACATTTCTAGCATAGGAAAGAAGCTGCTTTCCCTTATCAGTTATATATAATTTCTTGGAAAGTCGCTCAAATAGGAGCACCCCATAATACTCCTCAAGTTCTTTAATCGCTTGGCTCACGGTTGGTTGAGAAATAAAAAGCTTCGTTGCAGCAGTACTCATTTTACCGCTATCTACAACTTCTATAAATATCCTCAAGTGTCTTATCGTCATATTTCCCCTCCTTACCTTATATCTAAACCGATATTTGTATTTACAATGCTATTGATAGGTTTTACCTATGACTATTATAAGATAATATCATTTTATTATTAATTTCACAAGTGGTATATTAATAAAGGAATAGTTGTTAAATATTAAACAAAGAGGTGAGCTTTATGAAAATACTTATTATTGGTGGTGTAGCTGCCGGTACTAAGGTTGCGGCAAAGTTAATGCGTGAAAATCGTAATTGTGAAGTTACTATTTTAACAAAAAGCAAAGATATATCTTACGCAGGTTGTGGACTTCCCTATTATGTTGGCAAGCTAATTCCTGAACGGGGTCAACTAATTGTTAATACTCCTGATAGTTTTTCAAATTTAACAGGGGTATCAGTTTTGACTGAAGTAGAAGTAACCAAGGTCAATCCTACAAATAAAACTGTAGATGCCCTTAACCTAAAGACAGATGAAACTAATACCTACGAATATGATAAGTTGGTTATCGCTTCAGGTGCTGAGGCTATCAAACCTCCAATAGATGGAGTTAATTTAAAAAATGTATACTATATGAGAACTCCAGATGATGCTGTAGCATTGCGTAGTGCTGTTGAAGCTGGAGAAATTAAACGTGCCACTGTAGTTGGCGGTGGATACATAGGACTTGAGGTTGCAGAAAATCTATCCCTTCTAGGGGTTAGGACTACTGTTATTGATATGGCAAAACACATTCTTCCAGGCTTTGACGATGAGTTTTGTGAGTATGTTGAAAACCATCTAGCAGATCAGGGTATCATGACCTTTACTGAAACAAAGCTTGAAGCCATTCTCGGTGAAGAAAAGGTTGAAAAAGTTCAAACTG
>DUNS01000120.1 GCA_012839235.1 Clostridiales bacterium | reverse complement strand
TCCTATTACGTCTTATTCTTGTTAGTAATTTAGGTATGAAAAATCCCTCAAAGTAGTATATTTAATTCTATCGTCTACTATTAAGGGACTATATATTATTGACAATATAAGATTACTGACACAGGCTCTTGAGAACTAGATGGGTATTTATGCCTCTTGGATTTTTACATATTTTAATCTTTTAAGTCCTAAGCTAAATGGAGCGAGTTTCAACGAATCTCGCTCCATCTTTTATAAATAAACTACATAATAAAGGATATCTATAGTATGACATATCATACCGTTGACAAATCCCACTCTTCATTAATCTTTGGCACGTCACTAATTAATCGCTTAGTATACTCAGCCTTTGGATTAAGTATAACTTCGTCTGCTGAACCAAATTCAACAACTTTACCATGCTCCATAATATATACTGTGTCGGAAATATAATAAGCAAGCCCAATATCATGGGTAATGAAAATAATGGTCATCCCTATTTCATTACGTAGGTTGTTAAGCATATCCAGAATTGTTGCTCTTGAGCAAGCATCAATCATAGATGTTGGCTCATCAGCTAACAAGATTTTAGGCTTTAGCAAAAATATACGAGCAATCATTAGTCTCTGCATCTGACCACCAGATAGCTCAAAGGGATATTTATTTGTTAATTCTTCAAATTTTAGATTAACAAAACTACAGGCTTCCGTCATCATTTCTATCTTCTTAGCCATTGGAAGATTTCTTCCACCTCGCATATTAATACAATCTAGAAGAACTCTGTCTATTTTAGAAAACACATTAAATGATGAGAATGGATCCTGAAAGATTGCTTGTATCTCTTTCCAATATTCCTTCTTTTTCTTTCGAGTTGATATATCTCTAAGAACATCATGATAATATATCTCACCTTCAGTTACATTGATTAATCCAAGTAGCATCTTAGCCAAGGTTGTCTTACCACTACCGGATTCCCCTACGATAGAAATCAATTCACCTTCGTAGAAATCAAAATCCACATTATCAACCGCAACTGTTTTTTTCTCACCGTGACCAAATATCTTGGTAACTCCTTTTCCACTTAAACACATGGGTTTGTTTTTATTGCTCATCTGCATACCCCTCCCTCAGTTTATCAGCCGCAAAGATGCAGCGATATCTTCGATTGTTCTCAGCTTCACGAAGTCCTACGGAATTAACCCTACACTCATCGATTGCATATTTGCAACGTTCAGCAAATCGACAACCACTAGGAGGCTTTTTTAAGTTTGGTGGTGTTCCAGGAATTGCTGTTAGCTTAGT
This sequence comes from Clostridiales bacterium, assembly GCA_012839235.1. Classification (GTDB taxonomy): domain Bacteria; phylum Bacillota; class Clostridia; order Lachnospirales; family Lachnospiraceae; genus Mobilitalea. The sequence goes on along the minus strand of DUNS01000120.1, from coordinate 2,721 downwards.
TTCACGAATTCCAGTTTCAGGTACTATAATTGAACCCATCAGTCCCTTTGAATATGGATGAACAGGGTCAAACACCATCTCCTTTGCAGTTCCTCTTTCTACAATCTGGCCAGCATACATAACCATAATGTCATCTGTAACGTTATAAAGCAGAGGCAATTCATGAGTTATGAAAATCATGGATTTAATAAAGCCCTTCTCCATCAAGTTTTTAAGCATCTTGATAACCATCTTTTGACTTGTTACGTCCAATGCACTTGAAGGCTCATCTGCAATTAAAACCTTTGGTGAAAGTATGGTTGATATAGCTATTACTGTTCTTTGCTTCATTCCTCCTGAAAGTTCTACTGAATGCTTATCTAGAACCTCTTTAGGTAATCTAAGCTCTTCGAATCTCTCCCTTGCCATATCATAGATATCCTTTTTTGACATCTGAGGTTCATGAGCACGGACAACATCCTCGATAAAGCGTATAATCCTCTGTGTAGGATTTAAAGCATTCATAGCTGCCTGAGGAATATATGCAATTTCCTTGCCTAATACTGATTTACGTATAGTCTCAGGGTCCATCTTAGTTATATCAACACCATCAATTATTATATCTCCACTAGTATAATGTAATGGAGGAAAGTAATAACCCATCAGACTTAATGCTAATGTAGATTTACCACAACCAGATTCACCAGCAATTCCAAGGGATTTACCCTCTTCTACTGTTAAAGACACATTATCTACTGCATATACATTCTCTCGAAATCTTGTTATATATTTTGTTGTGAGATTATTAACCTCTAAAATTGTTTTACCCATTGTAAGCCCTCCTAATCTCTTAACGTTGGATTAAACACTTGATCAAGACCAGTATTCATCAAATTCAACGAGAATGACATCAGTGCAATAATCAGTAACACAGGGTAATAAGCCCACCAATATCCATGGGTGTGAGCCGAGTACAACATTGACCAGTTCATCATAAGGCCAAGGGTTGGCACTTCTGTGGTCCTCGGTCCAAGGCCAATCATAGATAACTGTGCTTCTGATAAAATAGCTGTAGAAACTTGTAATATAAAAGCCATAACAACGTAGGAAGCTATATATGGAAGAATATCTGTAATAATAATCCTTCCTAGGCTATGGCCTGATAATTTGCTCAAATTAACGTGATCACGATTTCGGAGTGAAATTACCTGAGACCGAACGGATCTACATGTCCATGTCCAAGAGGTCATACCAATTACAATAGCAACTGTTGTAAATCCCCTGTCCTCCTGTCCAATGCTATAAGAAATCAAAATTAGTAAAATAAAACTCGGAATTACTGTAAATAGATTAGTAATAAACATAATAAAGTCATCTACAAATCCTCCAAGATACCCTGATAACAAACCGAATGAAAGTCCAATTAAGGTAGCAATGCTACCGGCAATAAATCCAATTGTAAGTGATGACTTAGCAGCAGAAACAAGCTCCTTTAAAACATCACGGCCAAAGTTATCTGTACCAAGAGGTAGATGAATTCTGTTCACCACATCATTTGTATTAACATAATCTGTGGTATTAACAACTTTACTTTCCTCTAGTTCTCCGGTTTCTGGGTTCTTTGAGGCTATAATCGCACCCTCAGCATCTAAGCTTTGCTCCAGACCGGCATTTAAACGCTTATAATAGTTACGTGTTGCCATAGTCATACCTGCAGGTTTCATAGTTGGATCATAGTTAGCTTTCCAAAGCTCTAAAAGGCCATCTGTATCAGTGATGTCGATGGTTTCCTCAGAAATACCGATTGCAATTAACCATTCTTTCATAGCAACACGGTCTTCATCCTTTAATTTGTTCGTAAGTCTTCTTTCATCTGCACCTGGAAGTTTCATGGTTGCAGTTTCAGTATCAATGGAGTCATAAACAGAAACATATGTACCCGGCTTAGAAAATGAACTTAAGCCAATCATCTGCAAAGGATTTCCAGGATTAAATAATGGATAAATAAAAAGTGTTAATAAAATTACTACGAAAAGAACAAAACCTGTAACAAATTTAGGAGAGTGAAATATCTGTCGTAGTGTATTTTTCATTCAATTTTCTCCTCCCTTAGTCAAATTGCGCGGCTTTAACCCGCGGATCGATAAATCCATATATTATGTCAATCGCAAAGCTTGCAACCAAAACCATAATAGTAATAATCAAAGTTGTAGCTGATAAAAGTGGGTAGTCCGAGGCGGTTACTGAGGCTAGTATTACAGAGCCAAGACCAGGGTAACTAAAGATTACTTCCGCAACTAATGCACCACCTACCATAGTTCCTATGGAAAGAGCAAGTCCTGTTATCTGTGGAAGCATTGCATTACGGAACACATAACCTACTATTTTTCTATCCTTAACACCTAGAAAACGGCTATATTTAACGTAATCTGCGTTAAGCTCATATATTGACATGGATCGCATACCAATAGCCTGACCACCTATTGCTACTATAACAATTGACCAGAATGGTAATTGATAATGAGAAATAACAGACTTCACAAAGTCCCAACTAAAATGGGGGATTAAATCAAAACCATATCCTCCTGATATAGGTGCAACCTTAAACTTAACCGCAAAAAGGCTTAGGAGGATTATTGCCATACCAAATGCTGGTACGCAAGATAAAAACAAGCTAAGAGGTAATAATACTTTATCAAAGCCCTTCTTTATATAGGCCGCTAATGCTCCTAGAATATTACC
>DUNS01000119.1 GCA_012839235.1 Clostridiales bacterium | reverse complement strand
AATTTGGACGCACTTCTAGCCTCAACTAGAAATAATGCTGTCATAATAGCCTCAAATTTAATCCATCTAAGTGTCTTGTTCATTGAATTATCCTTCTTTTTTATATCATTTATTCTATTCTATAAAAGAAATTGCTTTTGGTCAAGGAATTTTTAGTTAAAAGACTTCCAGAACTCTCCCTCTTTATTAATTAAATCCTCGATTTCTGCAAATGGTATCTCAAACTCTGGAAAACCTGCTGCAAAAGCTGCAATTTCATAAGGTGTAAAGTAGATTACCAGTGAGTTCTTGGTTAAGTAAAAATCCTGATCATTTCTAATTCCCTTAAAGCTTTCAGGGTCTAAGAAGCTTTCTCCACTTGCCACTTCCTCAGCAATCTTAGAGTTTATAATCTCATTTAACCTGTTCTCATAATCACTGTCTAATAAAAACAGATCATCTAAATCATAAAACTTTCCTGTATTAATATTAATATGATAATATTCCATAATCGGTATACCATGAGCTGCTCCGAAGTAATAATCATATCCACTCTTTTCTATAATAAGTAATTCTCCATTCAACTCAGCTGTAAATCTATCCTCAACAGATAAAAAGTCTTCCTCAGTCAAGTCCACTCTGTGACTTACGAAATGATTATATAATTCCTTATTGACTAAATCCTGGACTTTAGCATCCTTTAAGCCTTCTATTACTGGGTAATTAATCAGAACATATTTATTAGGCTTATTCTTGTTGGATGTAATAATAATATCAGAGGATAACTCTTGAGTTTTATCATTTTCCCAGATTAATTGACCCTCCATATTTACATATGACAGGTCATTGTCAAGCTCTACCTTTATAATTTCCTCATTAATAAGCTCCAATGTTCCTCTTCCTTCAAACTGTGGAAGGTCAGAAGCCACATTACCTTTCTCATCAATAAAGTATGTTGATCTACTATTTGTTGCTGATGCATAACCATTGTTAAAGTAGCTTATATCATGAAATATAAAATCACTTAATTCTTCACCCTTATTATTCATAAGAGCTCCAGGATTTACAAAATTCACAACATAGCTATCTCCATCTGTCTTATATACAGCGAATAAGTCATTGCCAAGATACTGTATTCTGCCATACTTAGGTTCAGCAATTAGGGTACCTTTATAATCCATCAATCCAATCAGACCAGTACTAGTTTGTGAATATATAACATATCCATCAACAAGCTCCAGAGGATCCCTATCAGCATCAATTAGTTCATAGCTTTCTAAAAGCTCCCCTTTCTTATCAATAATCCCATAGAAGCCATTTTTCATGGATACATATGCATTGCCCTTCTCATCAAAGCTACTTGCTTCCTTATACCTTGGGGAAATAATCACATTAGCATCTATATCTATAAATCCCTTAAGATATTCACCATCAATATAATCCCATATAGCAGCGATTCCATTATGGAAATCCTCTATATCATATTGGCCTTCATATATAGTCTTCCCTTCTTGGTCAATGACCAGCTTCCTACCATGATCATCTACGACAGCTCTACCATCATGAAAATCACGTCCTAGAGTATATTGTGGTTCTATTATATTAGAGCCTTCTTCATCGATATAGCCATATAACCTAACCCCATCTTTATCTGCGAAAGCCAGTAAACGTGTTTCTAATGTTGTGCTTGCTTCTTCCTTCTGGGAGTTATCCTCTGAGTCAGAAGGGTCTATGTCATCCGGCGAAGGAGTATTGGTTATTTCCTTTTCTACATCGACAGATGTATCTATATTATCCTTATTTATTCTGCATCCTACAAGAAATGTTATTCCAAGTAGCAGTATTATTGATATTAGTAATTTTCTAGTCAAAATTATACCTCCATGATTTTACTGATAAAGAAAAAGCATCCATACAGATATTATATCAGCTATATGGATGCCACTCTACAAAAATTTTAATATTTAAACTTACTTATTTCTACTTGTAGCTCTTCTGCTAATTTCGCCAGGGATTCGCTGGCATTAGCAATCTCCACCATGGATGAGGTTTGTAATTCTACAGATGCTGAGGCTTCTTCAGTTCCTGCTGCATTTTCTTCAGAAATCGCTGATAGATTTTCCATGGTTTCTATCATCTCTTCCTTCTTGGAATTCATCACCTGTCCTGATTTATTAAGTCTTTCTATTATCTCTTGCACTCTTACAATAGCATCACGTATACCATTAAACTTATCAATTGTATTATTAACACTGGCAGTCTGTGACTTCATTATCTCACCAACAATTTCAAATTCTTGAACAGAAGCACCAGTATTATTGATAAGGACTTCAATGATATCAGATATTTCATCAGTAAACTTATTGGATTGCTCTGCAAGCTTACGAATTTCTTCTGCCACTACTGCGAATCCTCTACCTGATTCACCAGCCCTTGCAGCTTCAATAGAAGCGTTAAGAGCAAGTAGGTTGGTTTGGTTAGCAATATCCTTAATCATCTGACTAGCTAGCTTAATCTCCTCAGCACTCTTGTCAGTTTCAACAACTAATCTATGTATTTCATTGGAGGCATTACCTGATTCTGTATTCTTACTATTAAGATCCTGTACAGCATCTAAGCCTGTATCTGAAAGACTATTTACTAGGTTAATAGATGAATTT
>DUNS01000118.1 GCA_012839235.1 Clostridiales bacterium | reverse complement strand
TATTCCTTGTAAAAGTTTTCTTAAGCTCTTCTTTCCCTGATGAATTAAACCCAAATATTATTAAAATCATTATTATAATTGGCATTATTATTATCCATAATATAGTACTTTCATTCTTTTGTGATGACAAGTATCTATGTTTTCTCATCTCAGCCTCCAGACTATAAAAACCAGGACCAAAGCTATATTAGAAATCAACTTCTTCTAATATACATTGGCCTGATTAATTATATTCAGAAAGCTTGATTTTATTACCCTGTCCAAAACTCTACAGGGAACCAATCTTTAAGACATGATTTAAATAAGCCTTTTAATTGGTTTAGAAAAGCAAGCATTAATCGCCTCTGATATTGTATAACTAATTCGCTTTACAGCCTCATCAATGTCCTTTGGTGTAACAAACATATTATCCATACTTTGATTTCTTATTTCATTGGTAAATTGATTAATCTCATTATCTTCAAATCCTGTAGCCTCCATATATTGGGACAATGTATCTACTACTATAGTCATGGCATCTACCACAGTTGGAACCCCTAAAGCTATGACCTTGGTACCCAAGGTCTCCTCATTAAGAGCTTTTCGATTATTACCTACCCCTGAGCCAGGACATATTCCTGTATCTGAAAGCTGAATCGTAGTATTAACACGCTTTATACTTCTTGAGGCCAAGGCATCAATAACTATAACGAGATCAGGCTTAGTTTCCTTCATTATTCCTTTTATAATTTCTGAAGTTTCCATTCCTGTCTGCCCCATAACTCCTGGGGAAATGGCGCTAATATTTCCTATATGATTTTTTGTTCTAAACTCATCCCCATACTCCTTTATTAAATGCCTTGTTATAAATAAATTATCTACGGTATAGGGCCCTAGGGCATCAGGGGTAACTTCTCTATTACCAAGACCTACTATTAAAACATTGTCCTTATCTATATCCTTTATAAGCTTAATTATATTTTTAGAGATTACTTCAGACACAGGCTTATGGTAATCATCACTTGCTTCCTTAAGCTCTGGAGCTTCAATAGTTATATAAGTCCCTATAGGCTTACCCATTGCCTTAGCCCCATGCTGATCTTTTATAACAACATTAGTTATTCGTATCTTGTTTTTTTTATCGTATTCCTCTGTTAGGATTACTCCTCTTATCTCTACATCATCCTCAGCAAAGCTCTCTCTAACTTCTAAGGCTAAATCAGTTCTAATATTTGTATTCATTATTTTCCTCATTTCTTCTCAGGATTTATAGCTTAATATCATCCATAAAACTAGTATATATAGTATATTTTCTGCCAATCTATTTAAAAATATGTATTGACAGAAGCATTTCGATATAATATTATATAGTAGTATGTTTTCATTAAAACGTCCGTGTCCGGATTTAATGAGACGAGATTTAAACAACCATAATTAAGTACACAACTCACTCTCACTTTAGTTGTCTCTGAATGTATGGTTCGTCAAAAATTATATTTGGAGGTGTTACATTTGGCTAACATTAAATCTTCTAAAAAAAGAATTTTAGTAAACAACGCGAAAGCTGCTAGAAATAAAGCTATAAAATCCGAAGTTAAGACTATGATTAAAAGAGTAGACTCTGCTATTCTTGCAGGTGATAAGGCTCTTGCTACAACTGCTCTTAACGAAGCAATATCTCAAATTAATAGAGCTACTACAAAGGGTGTTTATCATAAGAATACCGCTGGTAGAAAGATATCTCGCTTAACTAAAGCTGTTAACAAAATTGCTTAGTTAATAATATTGTATAATTTAATTAATTGTAGGGTTGTCTTAGGACAACCCTATTTTTCAACCTAACAAATAAGGTAATAAGGAAGCATCTAAGCTCTCATGCTTCCCTATTACCTTTTATATTATCTCTTTTACAAGCCTTTAATTAGTAGTATATATCTCCATTTCTTGCTTCAAGGAACTTCAGGATATACTTAACTGCTTCACGTCTTGTAATTTTGCTTTTTGGACTAAAGTTATTATTCCCATCAGCTTCAACAATTCCAAGACCCTTTGCCAGAGCTACCGCTCCCACATAATCCTTATTAATTGCGCTCTCATCATCAAATCCTGTTTTATAGATCTCATTAAGCTTAGCAACCTTTTCTAGCCCCAATTCTGTGATAAATATATATGCTAATTCTTCTTTTGATATATTCTTATCTCCCTTAAGAGCTGTTTCTCTATTATAACGATAGCCAACCCCTTCGAGAAATTTACTTATCTCGTTAATAGTAATATCTTTATCAGGATAGAAATATTCTCCTTCAAAGCCAATATTCATATCTGCTAGAAGCAATATCTCTTTATTATCCTTCGTATCAGGAACATCTTTATATTCATATGGTTTTCTACTAGTATATACAGCACCATTATAATCAAGTTGTTCTCCTGTAAAAGGGGATATTCCAGAAGGATTAATGTCAGGACGATATACCAGGCGAATATTCTTTGTAGTTTCATAAGAATTATTCTCCTTGGTATTAACTATATTTATTTCATATTTTAGGCCAAAGCCATCCTTAGCTAGATAATAATCCATGGCCTTATCAGCATTAATTATTCCCTTTGTAGATTCAAATACAATATCATCTTCCCAATAGTATCCATAGGAATAAACTTTACCAGTTATCCCATCTACAGCTCCATAAATATTATTATTTGGATATTCAACCCCTTCATTTACTCTATTGTATTGATAATTATACCCTGCATATACTGGTTTCATATCTATATAATAAGCAACAAAATCAGGAGTTTCATTTGCTAATGTAGAATTTTTAAATCTGCTGGGATTTTCACTATTAATGAATTTTTCAAGTATCTTTTTTCCTTGATCCTTGTCATACTTAATCTCAACTGTCTTCCATTTATCTGTTTCTTCATCATAATAATTATTAAGACCTGCATAGAAGCTTAAAATCTTACCGCTTTTAGCATCTACTCTAGCACTTGCATATGCACGATAGTAATCCTTTTCAGTTGAATAATCAATTTCTTTAGGATCCATAAAATACATATTCCAAACATAATCTTCACTATTATTGTAATAGTTATTTTTTTCAAGTGAAATATTATTAAGCTTTAAGGCTTTGTCAAGATATAAATACTTATTATCTAATACTTTGTTAATCGCTTCCTCTTTTGATATAAGATTTTTAAGCTCCTCAATCTTTTTCATCTCTTTATCAGTAAGTGTAACCCGGCCTGCTCCTACAGTAGCGCTTGTATCCATCTGCTTTTCTTCTTCAGCAATTGAACCATATCTATCATTAACCCATTCTGCTCTATTATCATATACTTGGCCAGTTTTAGCATCTATAGCAACATAGTTTTGGCTTGGTTCATAAACTAGATAGGCTTTACCCTTCTCATTACTAGTGGCTTTATCAAATATCCGATAATTATCTGAACGATATACAAGCTTCATAGATATATTATCCTTGATAATCTCAGCAGCTTTTTCCTTATCAATCTCAGCCTTACCAGATGGGACCTTTACATCATATAACCAATTAGAATTAAAAAATACTACCTCCCCTGTAGCACCATTAATTCCTACACTTACAGAATTGTCAGGAAAGCTTATTTCATTTTCAACCCTTTCAAAGGTGTAGACATAGTTATTGCTATATATTCCTTCAAAATATGAATCCTTATATACTAGCTTATTAAAGATGCTTGAATCAATCTTCTTGATAAAATCCTTGGCTTTACCCAACAGCTCTTTTTTACGATTAGTTGGAACTGGGTTATCCTTTTGATTATAATTATATTTGTTATAGCTTATAATTCTGTTATCCCCATCAGCCTCTACTCTTATATGACCATTTTCTTTAGTGTCTCTCCAGACTAAACTCCAGACAAACTCGTTATTGTAGCCTGAATTATAGAAGTTATAATCAAAATCTGAATATTTTTCAGGTATTTCTATTTTTGATTTGACTGCTAATATAACTGCCTCCAAAGCCTTGTTAGATGCGTCCCCTTTTGTACTAGAAGCTATAATCTCCCTCGTCTCATTAATCACAGGGTCAACAGCCATAACCTCCCCTGAAGCTATTGTTCTAGACCCAGATGTAGCTGTATCGCCTAATGCTTGAATACTTAATGGGGAAAAGGATGTGGTTAGTAATACTCCTCCAATTACCAGTGATATAATTTTCTTCATAGACTTCCTCCATTCAACTTAAATTTTATTTTATTAATTCTTTTATCAATATAGGTTTTTTATTTACAACAATTAGACGAGGTATTTTCTACCTTAGTTCCATAATTTATACAAAAGCAAGATAAGATTTGCTAATTTTATATTTTATTACATTATCTAATTACTAGATATATAGTTATATAGGTATTATAGATTAAGGCAATTATAAAGACAATTTTGTATTTTAAAAACACCTACAAATGTAGGTGTTTTTGAATGTTATTTGACATATGATTTATAATTAGGAACTTGCATATGAGGTTGCTATAAATTTGGTTTAAAGCGGAGACGGTGGGATTCGAACCCACGTGCCCCTGAGGGCTACTCGATTTCGAGTCGAGCTCGTTATGACCTCTTCGATACGTCTCCAAATATATAATGGTATTTTATATACCTCTACTGGCTCTAACAATTAAGATTTCTACCCCAATCTGATCGATAACAAGACCGGATTTAACCTTTTCCTCAATATCTGTGGCTAATTCAATTGCAAATATTAATCCCTTGGAAGTAAAGTTTCTTCCTTGGGCTTGATACTTATTAACTGAAAATGGTGGAATCCCTACCTTTTCACTTATTTCAGATTTGCCTAATCCCTTGGTGGTTAGGCTCTTAACTTGAAGTAATATATTAAAATGCCTAGTTATCAAATATAGAATAGACATAGGCTTCTCTCTAACAGATAGTAGATCATAATATAAGTCAAGTGCATTCTTTTGTTTCTTTGAACCTATTGCATCTATCATCTGAAATATCTTACCTGTTATCTGGGTTGTAACAACCGCATCTATATCTTCTGTTGTAACTATATCTCGATCCTTTGTATATCCAATAAGCTTTTCAACTTCATTTTGTATATTGACCATATCAGAACCAGTTTTGTCGATAAAATAGCTAACTGTATTAGCTCTTATTTTCTTCTGAGATTGCTCTAATAAGGAAGCTACAAAAAGCTTCAGATTAGCTTCATCTAAACCGTTCATCTCGCATATGGTTCCATTATTTTTAACAAACTTATATAGTTTATTACGCTTATCAACTTCCCTTTCGATAAAAATTACTATTGTAGAATTCGGCATTTCTTTAAGAACCTCATTGAATTCATTCTGATTTTTGAATAATTTGCTATTCTCAATTACAACCAATCTTCTATCATTAAAAAAAGGAAGTGTATTGACCACCTCAGCAATTGAAACAAGATTCAAATCATTACCTTCATTATAGGAATAATTCATGCTGCTCTTATCACCGATAATTGCTGTGGTTAGTTTATCACGATAGAGTCTTTTCAAATAATCCTCACTACCGTATAAGAGGTATACGGGTTTGAATTCTCCTGATTTTATATGCTCTTTAATTATCTTCATAATAAGTATTCTCCCGATAGCCCAGAACATCCCGTTACAGCATAGTCAGATAATTTATGTAGATTAATTAATCAATGGTTCCAAAACGACTTAGTGGTGTTATTCTAAATATTACTTTGCCACCAATATTCTTTTTAGATACATTACCTACATACTCATCTCTACTATCCTTACTAATATTACGATTATCTCCCATTACAAAATATTCATCTTCGGTAAGTTTAATAGGGTTAGCAGCCCTCCCAGGATATTGTATAGGCTCCTTGCCATAACTCTCATCCAATATTTCTCCATTAATATATATATTGCTTCCAATAATCTGTATTGTCTCTCCAGGCATACCGATAATTCTTTTCACATAGTACTCCTCATTATCTCTACCATAAGGATAAAAAACAATAATATCAAAACGATCTAGTCGATCAAAATGATAGGATATTTTTTCAACATACAAATTCTCACCATCAAGTAAAGTATTGGCCATTGAAGATCCATCAACTATTGTTCTCTGGATAACATAATTAGGTAATATATAAATACACACAAAAATTAAAACGGCGTAAAATATCAAATCGAAAATTACACCCTTTAAATTAATTTTTGTATCATTATTAGGAAACTCGTTTATCGTTGTGATTTCAGGTTCCTGCTCTTTTAATGTATCGTTGTTAAAAGACATATGCATTTCCTTCCCTTACACGTTACCGATAGTTTTTACAAGATAAAGCACTTTCATATCTATGGCATATGAAAGTGCAGGCAGAACATTAAATATAATTTATTGTTCTTCGAAATTAACTACTTGTTCGTCAGTAACAATTTTGACTTTAGCTTCATGTAGTTCCTCCACTGCAGTTGACAGTGGCTTTTTACTTTCAACTTCTATTAGTGGTTCTGCACCATCAATCAACTGTCTAGCTCTTTTTGCTGTAGCTAGTACTATAGAATATCTACTATTAACTACTGGATGTTCTCCTGGTTCAACCTCACTATTAACAACTTTCATCAAATCAGTATAAGATGGATGTAACATATTATAAAATCTCCTTCCAATGCTTTATCATATAGATAATTGCGAAATATTTATATATATTTATTTATATGCTTAATGTTAATTCTTACGCTCCAACGCTTTGCTTAACTTACGCTCCAGAATTACATTAATCATATAAATTTCTAAGTTGAGTTATTTCGCAATTGATTGCCTATTCTAGTCCTTCCACGTGGTTCACTCTACTGGTTATAGTATCTGGCAAAAGGGAAGATAATACCAAACTGCCATTCTCCATAACTATAACGGATTTAGTCTTTCTTCCACAGGTTGCATCAATTGCCACACCTGCATCTTTTGCTGATTGAACCATCCTCTTTATTGGTGCAGCATCAGGACTAATAATTCCTATGATTTTACTTGAATTAATAACATTACCAAAACCTATATTTATTAATTTATTCAAAGTTATTCCTCATTTCCATAACTTCTATTCGATATTCTGAATTTGTTCTCTAACCTTTTCAATCTCTGTCTTTAAATCAATGGCTATGTTAGAAATAGCAAGATCATTAGCCTTGGATAGAATGGTATTAGCTTCACGATTCATCTCTTGAGCAATAAAGTCTAATTTTCTACCTACACTATCCTCGTCATTCAAGGTGTCCTTCATGTTCTTTATATGACTTCTTAATCTTACGGTTTCTTCATCTACACAAATCTTATCAGCAAAAATAGTAACTTCTGTGGCTAATAGACTTTCATCTATTTTGGTGTCCCCAAGAATTTCTTTAACCTTCGTCATTAACTTTTCTCTATATTCCTTAAGTATCTCAGGAGCTCTTTCTTCTATGTAGTCTATCATAACCATCATATTGTCAAGCTTTCCTGCTATATCAATCTTAAGGTTTTCACCTTCCTTAATACGGGTTTCGATAAACTGCTCAGTAGCACCCCTAATAGCCTTCTCTATAAAGTCCCATAGTTCTTTTTCATCAATAGTTTGTTCTTCTAAAGAAAAAACATCAGGATATCTAGACAATTCTGATACTCGGATATTAAATTCTATATCAAAGCTCTCACTCATCTTCTTCAGGTTTTCATAGTATTCCCTAGCGAGATCCTCATTATATTTCACACAGATATTATTCTCACTATAATCCTCATATGTTATAAATACATCTATTTTGCCTCTATTAATTGCCTTCTTCAAATAATTCCTAATACTTGTTTCAAAAAAACCAAGCTTTTTAGGTAGCTTAATCGAAATGTCACAATAGCGGTGATTTACTGACTTCATTTCAACAGTAATCTTTCTATCTACACCAGCAATTTCGCATCTCCCAAAGCCTGTCATACTTCTTAGCATAAGAACACACTCTTTCATCAAAGATGATATATGCATTACAATTTTCCATACATATTCAATTAATTATATATGAAATAGTCAAACAAGTCAATATTACATACTTTATATAATCCTATTAGAAATGACAAAAAACCCTATATAAGTCTATGATATTAAACTTTTATAGGGTTTCTATAATTTATTCAGCAAAAAAAGCTGTTGATAAATATCTCTCACCTGTATCAGGTAGAAGAACCACAATATTCTTACCTTCATTCTCTGGGCGCTTTGCCAATTCTGTTGCTGCCCATAGTGCAGCTCCTGATGATATACCAACTAATATTCCGTCTTTCTTGGCTACTTCTCTTCCTGTGGTAAATGCATCATCGTTGGTCACTGTAATTATCTCATCATATATCTTAGTATTTAAGGTATCAGGAATAAATCCTGCTCCAATACCTTGAATTTTATGTGATCCAGCACGCCCTTCTGTTATAATAGGGGAATCTGTTGGCTCTACACCAATTATTTTAACAGTAGGCTTTTTAGACTTCAAATATTGACCAACTCCTGAAATTGTTCCTCCAGTTCCTATTCCGCTGACAAAGATGTCTACCTCACCATCTGTGTCATTCCACACTTCTATAGCTGTTGTTTCTTCATGGACCTTAGGATTACTTGGATTTGAGAATTGTGATGGTATGAAGCTGTTAGGTGTATTTTCTTTAATCTCATTAGCTTTCGCAATAGCACCCTTCATTCCTTGTGTGCCATCTGTTAAGACTAACTCCGCACCATAGGCCTTCATTAATTTACGTCGTTCTACACTCATAGTCTCAGGCATTGTAATTATTAGTTTCAATCCCTTACTAGCACATACACTAGCTAGACCTATTCCTGTGTTACCACTAGTTGGTTCAATAATTGTGGTATCTTTATTAACCTCTCCTGCTTTAATTGCATCTTCTATCATTCTATTGGCAATACGATCCTTAACACTACCTGCTGGATTAAAATACTCTAGTTTAGCAATTATCTTAGCCTTAAGTTGATGTTCCTCATTATAATTAGTTAGTTCCAATAATGGTGTGTTACCTATTAGGTCAGTAATATGCTTTTTAACATTTGCCATAATTAAACTCCTTTCAATTCTTTCTTATTATTATAACTAAATATCGTAAAATAATATACTCCATTTATAATATGATCAATAGCAATATTTATTTCCTAGTATTCATACTTAATTTATAGGATATGAAGTTATTATAAATAATAAAC
>DUNS01000117.1 GCA_012839235.1 Clostridiales bacterium | reverse complement strand
ATATATGGAACAGATGGATGTTATATCAGCAGACCTTGGAAATGCTAGATTCATTACTAAATAGAAGAAAAAAATCTGATTTTGATATTAAATCTTTGATTTTGATCTTAACCTTAATTATCTTGGGCTTTTTTCTACTACTTTTTTTAATTTACATGATCAATCAAAAGGTCCTTAATGCTATTCTTCCATTTTCAATGGTAATTGTAACAGCAATGCTAATAACACAATTCATTTTATTAATTCGTTTCTTTAATGGTATTAAATTAATTAACCATAATGCCAATCAGCTTTCCCAAGGTAATCTTAATATCAATGATGTACTAGCAAGTCGCACACAAGGATTAGAGACATTAACTATTGCTTTTAATGATATGAAGCGTGACCTTACAAGTTTTATTGAAAACACCAAGAGTAATGTTATTGTCTTATCTGATGCAGTTGATAAGGTTACAAAAAGTATCGACATGAGTTTGCAGGGCAATGAACAGATTGCATCTAGCATGTCTACAGCTTCAGAGAAATCTCAGGAACAGCTAAGCATAGTAAAAAGCACCTTGGACAGTATTAGCGAGATGAAGGAAAGAGTAGTAAGTATAACTAATTCCTTAGAAAAGATCGAAGGCTTTGTTGAAGATACTACAACAAAGGCAACTGATGGAACACAGCACTTAGATAAATATATGGAACAGATGGATGTTATATCAGCAGACCTTGGAAATGCTACAGACTTTCTATCTACATTAAATGATGAATTACAGCAGATCAACCAAGTTGGTAGTCTTATAATAACCATTACCGAACAGCTTAAGCTTTTGTCTCTCAACTCAGCTGTAGAGGCTGCAAGAGCTGGAGAATCCGGTAGGGGATTTGTGGTTGTGGCTGATGAAATGAATAAATTGTCTGCACAAACAAGAGATAGTATTGTTCAGATAAACGATTTTATTAAAAATATTATGATTAGTAACGAAAAGGTTAGCGTAAGCATTAATTCTGTATATAATAGCTTTAACCTAAGTAGGGATATATTCCAATCCGTTAAGGAATCCTTTGAAACCATTAATAACAATGCCAACATCCTCAATGATGATATGAAGATGGTATATTCAGAGGCTAAGGATATTAGTGATAAAACTAACACCATTCACGATCAGGGTGAGATACTTCACGATGCTTCTCATGAAATATCCTCCATTACTCAGGATGTAGCAGCCGTAACTCAAGAACAATTAGCAGAGACTGAGGAAATCAACACTCAGATACATTCTCTTACTAGTATGCTATCAGGTATTCAATCACTTATTAAGAGATATAAAACTTCTATAGCTCCTGTGGAGAATAAAGATAATAAATCTCACCATATAGTAATGATGAGTCCTCTAGATCATCCCTTCTGGCATTTTGTTAGAAAAGGTGCCCTTTACGCTGAGAATGAACTTAAATCCTTGAATACTACAGTAGAGTATATAGGTTTTGAGAGAGATGAGAGCGATAAGTTTTTACCTACTTTAGCTGAGAAAATCAAAGAGGGTTGTGATGGATTAATTCTCCCTGGAGTTGTTCCTGGAATTGAAGAGAAAATAGCATATGCTAATACGAAGAATATTCCTGTAATAGCATTTAATAATGATTTCTCTAATGATGTTAAGAGATTATCCTATTTTGGTCCTAATGTAAAAGATGCCGCAAGAATTGCTGGTGAATTACTAGCTACGGCTATGGCTGGAGAAGGTCAGTACGCTTTCTTAAGTGGTGATATCACCAACTCTATTAATCACTTAAGACGTGACACCATTATGTCTATAATGAAAAAATATAAGGATGTTAGCTTAGCAACTGAAATCGAAGTAAGCATGGATGATGATTATGTCCATAAGAACATTAAAGAAATCCTTCAAAAGTTCCATCAGCTTAAGGTCATAGTCATAATAAGCGGTGGTGCATCTGCAGCGGCTAAAGCTATTAAGCAGATGGATCGTGTAGGAACAACAAAGATAATATGCTTCGATTATGATGATGAACTCATAGAGTTAATCCGTGAAGGTGTAGTCTATGCAGCCTTAGGACAAGATCCATTTGGACAAGGCCACGACCCCATAATCTACCTACACAACTACCTAGTAGCAGGAGAGATACCTGAAGACGTAATACATACCCGTACAGAAATAATGAATAGCAACAATATAGGCTAATATATAGTAAATTTTCAGAACAAAATAATTATATATTGAAGGGCAGTTCAAAATCACTCTAAGGTTACATGATATTACCTCACACACCGGAACGAGTACACTTGCATTATTTGTATGTCTTATAGGGACGTAAACGTCCCCATACGCCAATACAAATAACGCAAGCCTTCTCCTAACGGTACATGATGGTAATACAGTAACCTTTAAATATAATTTTGAAACTGCCCTTTTATATTCTACATATATTTTGTCCTGCAAATTTACGTATTAAGTTTATCACAATATAAAAAACTATATTGTCAGTGCTATGACCTCACCTGAAACTTGAAACAAAACCCAAAAGCCACTACAAATAAATAGCTTTTGTTTACAATTTTGCGTACCAGCCTTTAAGTACCTCTTCAGCTTTTTTCATGTGGATATCGAAGCCCTTGTTTTCTTTGGCTTCTTCAATGGTATCGTAGACCTCTACGCTCCAATCCCACCAGAAGGCCCCTGCGAACCAATCTGCATCGTGAAATGCCATAAGGCAGGAATCATAGAAATTAGCTTGCTCCTCTTCGCTTCGTTCAAACTCAGTATGTACGAAATCCCATGGCATCATGGCACATCCCTTAGCACTCCTACATCCAATTTCCATAAATATAATCTTTTTCTTAAGAGTCTGGCTAAGGCGTTTCATGTCTATTCCAACCTCCTTCCATACAGCAGTCATATTCTCCTTAGTATCCCCTGGAACCTTACCTACTCTAAAGTAGGCACTGGTTCCTATGTAGTCTACTGCATCGAACCATCTAACATCTTCCTCCCTGCCATGGTTTGTATTATAAACTAGGGGACCTGAGTATATGGATCGTATCTTCTTTATTAGCTCTCTCCATTCCTTTTCCATACGCTCTGTTCCACTCATCTCACACCCGATACATAACATCTCACATCCAGTATCTTCAGCTATCTCAGCATAATGGCACATAAATGCACTGTAGAATTCAAACCATTGTTTCCAATACACATCCCTTTCCAGCATATCACTATCTGGAAAATCAATAAGGGCTCTCCATACTCCATCAGAGCAATTTATAACAGGCTTTAAACAGACCTTAATTCCTCTTTCATGGGCTCTGTTAATTGTATATATAATATCCTTATCTGTAACTGTACTACGATAATCAAAATATATCTCTGTAGAGGAAAAGCTTTTTTGCATAACTGAAAAAGCCAAACACATCCAATTAATACCTAGATCAAATAGTTTGTCCTGTGAGGCTAGAGCTTTCTCACTTCTATACTGTCCCCTACGACCTCCCCAGCCATAAGTAAATCCCTTTATATCCATATTCAGCATACCTCCCTACATATCCTACTATCCTGTGCTTAGGCACAATACTCATAATCAAACCAAGATCCTACCATATATCTGCTGTTTATTTATGCTGTTATGATAGAAGCAAGATAGAAATTCACTCCTATAACTTCTTCAATAATCTCTATATCCACTGTGTGTAATCCAGCCTTTCCCGCAACCATTATATCTTGCAAATATAAGCAGTCTCCCCAGTCTTCATCAAAGTTTCCATCTAGGATGATCTCCTTATCCTGTTCTTGGTCAATAGTAACCTTGGCTATAGGGGCTGGATGCTTGGCATATTTTCTATATTGAATTGATATGAGTGAGGCTTCTACTTCCAATGAAATCCTTGCTCCCTTTTTCTTGCCTACCCAACCATTCCTAAACACATCCCACTCTTCTTTTATCTCTAAATCCCTGCTAAATCCCTCTAGACATGCTTCTGTATTCAGATTATTTCTAAGGACAGATTTACCATATCTATTGAAGGTTAATGGTTTTTCAGGAAGCTCATATGTAACATGAACATTGGTATCAGTTATACTAGAAGCTTCTTCATAAAACTTCTCCAAGAGATTAATTATTAACCCTGCTACAAGCTCATGACCATAATCATTGGGGTGGAGGTTGTCAGGGGTAATCTCTGATATCTCAAGATTGCCAGCGACAATCTCCTCATAGATACTATCCCTTACACTTACTATAGGAAGGTCATAATGAAATCCAACCTCATTGTGAACTCTTTGAGCATTATTGCCACTATCATATTCTACATTGTTAAGCATCAGAAGAGCTGGACTAGTCTCATATGAAAGAATAGAACTTATTAGCCCTTCAAAGGTTTCCTGAAATTTATCATCATCACTGTCATTGACAGAGAATTCGGCAAATACCATATCCGGATTATATTGAAGCAAGTCTGGATAGACTCTAGCCACTCCAAACTGAGATGTTGTAGCTCCAATGCCAGCATTAATATAGGAAACCTCACTTAAAGGGAATTTCTCAATCCACCATGAATAAACCCTATAAGCATAGCAGGTTTCCTTAGTAGACGCCAAAGAACCTGCAGTTATAGATCCTCCTATAAATCCTACTTTGACTGGTTGCCCAGCCAGTGCCATATTCATGACCTTTATAATCCTGGCTGGGTTACCCTTATTAACAATCCCCTTATCATACATTGCTTTCATTATATAATTCCTATGCTCCTATCATCATCAGTTGCCCCATCATTGGCCTTAACAAATTCTACAAGCTCATCAACAGTAGTAAATGCCATTCCCACATAGCTATCCGCTGCTCCGTAGTAGATTGCTATTCTTCCTGTATCTGCATCAGTTAAAGCAGCACAAGGGAAGACAACGTTAGCAACAAATCCTCTCTCCTCGTACCATTCCTCCGGTGTAAGGATGAATCTGTTAGCTCTATACTTAACTATAGAAGGATTGTCTATGTCTAGGATACAAGCTCCCATACTATATACATAACCATTACATGTGCCTGTAACACCATGATATATTACTAACCATCCTTCACTTGTTTCAATAGGAGCAGAGCCTCCACCAATCTTTAATGACTGCCACCACTCACTACCACGAGCCATAACATGTCTATGCTTACCCCAGTAGGTTAAGTCAGGGCTCTCACTTACGAATATGTCACCAAATGGTGTATGCCCACTATCGCTAGGTCTTGATAAAAGAACAAAATTGCCATTAATCCTTCTTGGGAAGAGAACTCCATTTCTGTTAAATGGTAAGAATGGGTTATCAATTCTAACAAATTTCTTAAAATCCTTTGTTTTAGCCATTCCTAAAGCTGCCCCATAAAAATCTGTACACCATATTATGTAGTAAGTGCCCTCTATTTCAATAAGACGAGGATCATATGCATAGCGAGGCATAAATGGCTCACCAGCTTCATTAACAAATGGAATTTTCTCCGGCTCATATGTCCAGTTCACTCCATCCTTGCTATATCCCATATATAGATGGGGAACTCCATTGGTTTGCTCGGCTCTAAACACTCCGATGAACTCTCCCTTATAAGGTATAACAGCACTATTAAATATTCTTGCTACACCAGGAAGGGGATTTCTTTTAATAATAGGGTTTTCTGAATATCTCCATACGGGACCAACACCTCCCTCTGGCCTCTCCTGCCAAGGGATATTAGGTAGGCTGCTGCCTATAATTTTAACTTTACTCATATTGTTCTCTCCTTATGTATTTATACTAATTACCATAGCTTTTAAGATTTGGTAATTCATCTAATGTTAGAACCTTGTCACTTGTGTATGCTTTTATAAGCATATCTGTCTCTGTATATTTTTCAGACAAGGTATACGTATTATTAAGTATTACAAATTCACCACTCCAGGTTCCAAAGTATGACCAGATGGCATTATCTCTAAATGCTAAATCAGGATCAAATATGCATCCATTTTCAGTTAGAGCTATTATCTTGCGGCTTTTATCTAACCAGTCCAGCAATTCATTGAAGCTTGCTGCCTGAGAGGAGTATACCCTTTCTCCTGGGTAAAGATCCGTTCCCACTATATCAACATATTCATCTCCTGGATACCAATCCCTGCCCTGGCCATTCCACACCCAAATTAGGTTATGTATATCATGGTGATTACTCAATCTGTCAAACAAAAGCTTATAAAGCTCTATATATGGCTCAGGACCTGAAGCTCCCCACCAGAACCAGCCACCACTGGCTTCATGAAGAGGTCTCCATAAAATAGGAACATCAGCTGCTTCTAGGATCTTAAGTTCCTTAGCAATAGCATCAATATCTCTTATCAAGAGATTGTAGCCCTCTTCATCTTCACCATTCATAATCTTCATAAGATCGATATTAGTTGCTCTAGTATAAAATCCCGACCACCAAGGCTGATCTTGCCTGTTAGGCAAGTATGGTTCTGGAGCATTCCAGTGCCAAGCAAATGTTACTATGCCACCCTCTTTATCAAATTCAATTGCATGTTCAACATCATTACCTTTAGAACCAAAAGCCACTCTAGAAGGAGTGTATTCGATAAAATCCAGTCCTAGCATTGCTGGATATTTTCCTGTTCCATCATAAATTGCTTTAAATTCTTTTCCATTCAAACCACCATTGCTATATTGACCAGATATAACCTTATTACCAAAGGAGTCAACTAAGAATTTCATTAATCTTTTAGCGCTTTCTGACGCCTTAGGATCAACAAGCTCTGAAGAAACTTCATAGATTGACCTATCCACTGTTCCTGATGCAATTATTTCTAAGTGATCAAGGAAAATCCATCCCCAACTTTTTTTCATAGTGATTTCATGTTCTCCTGTTTCAAGATAGATCTTTTCCAAAAAAGAATCCGTAAATTCATCGCCATCAACCTTTGCAATACCAATATATTCTCCATCAATATAGATATTATTTTCCTTATAACCAGTGTTACCAACACTTCTAAAATTCAGATCATAGGCCCCTGTCCCCGGTACTTTAATAGTAAATGTTACAATATCACTATCTTCTTGTATTCCTGTCAGATACCCTGATCCTGTATATCCATGTTTTTTATTTTCAACCTTAACATTACCGGTAAACTGAGCCTCCTCAGCTTCTATTATTATAGAAAAACCCGGGTCATAATTATCTTCCAGACAACTAACTGACTCTTCTGCATCAGTATCTGTTCCAGCCTTATCTTCCTCTTTATCCAAATCTGTATCGGTCTCCCCTCCCATGCCATTGCCTGTTTCATCGGAGCTAATATGGGTAACCTTATCTTTATTATCTTCACTGGGTTTACAAGCATATAAAAATGTCATGGAAAAACCCAATAATATTAATGCTTTGATAATATACTTTTTCATTACATAACCATGCCTTTCTTCTGTGGGTACAAAGCTCGCATTCGCCTGCAAACCTTGGGCCTTAGGCACAATATCTCACACTCTCCTGTCTCAGCTCATATCTACAAACCAAGAATACTTAAAAATGTTGCAGTGCCATATTATTATTACCTTTGATTGTCAATGACACTGCAACATCTATAATACATAGTTAAATACAAATTGTTTTTTAATTACATATGATTTTACAAATTATAAACTCGATAGTTACTTACTATAGAAGGCATCAATAGCATCCTGAAGTACTGGTTTTGCCGCCTCAACTGCCTGAGCAACTGTAGATGTCTTATCAACCACTATAGGGCCCCAGATAGTTGCACCAAAGTCAAATCCAGGAGATAGTTTATCCCATATATCAAGTCTTAAGTTCATACCGGTTTCAAATGCAATTTCTACATCTTCATATGTTGTAAAGCAGCTTTCAAACCATGTTGGATCATCCCTAAGCTCTGTTTCTCCCTGATGCCAATTTAAAAACTCCTCAAATACTTGGAATACCTTTTCTGGTTCTTGAACACCAACAGGTACTATAAACCAGTTTCCGGATACCGGACTTGAAATTGTGCCATCTCCACTAGGTCCGATAGGATAAGGTACTACATGGTAGTCGAAAGGTAATTCAGCTCCTTCAGCAATTGCAGCATCTGCCTCTTGCTTTAATAACCATGCCTGCCCTGTCCAGAACATAACTTTACCGTCTGACCATGCAAGCAAATTGTCATTCCAGTCATCCCAGTTCCAAGGTCTACCTGATTTATCTTGATTATAGATACGGTCAATAAACTCAAGGGTTTCAACTACTTCTTGTGAGCTTAAGCTTTCCGTTTCAGTAGCTGCCATTGCTCCACCATTATTAAACATAAGACCATTAACAAAGTCTGTAAACACACCACCATAACCGTATATATCAACGGTTCCATCATTATCAGTATCCTGAGTACCTGCTGCCGCATATTCAGCAAATTTATCCCAAGTCCACTCTCCACGAGCAAAAAGTGCACGAGGATCCTCAAGTCCCAATTCATCTAGCATAGTAGCATTATAACCTAAGTAAATACCATTCTGAGGTAATCCCTGCTCAGCAAAGAAGTATGTTCCCCCAAGACCTTCTAGAGGTTTCATAATAATCTGATCATTAAATAAATCGGAGTCTGCAGGAACAAAACTTGTTAAATCTTGAGCCAGCCCATTAACAGCTGCTGGAATACCGAATTGAAGGTCGGTATAATAGATGTCACACTCTGGTGTACCTGCAGTTATAGAAGTATTAATACTTTCAATAATACCATCCCAACCTAGATTAACAAATTTAATCCTGACATTATATTTTTCTTCAATTCTTCTAACATTATCAAGCTTCATCTGTGCTGTCTCTGGATTAGATAAGCCGGCATCATCTGTAATATCAGTATGCTCACTGGTGTAGTAGTAATCCCACCATATACCAACCTTGATTTCTCTTCCACCAAAGTCAAATGCAGGATATTTGTCTGCTACTGGTTCCTCTGTGGGAACTGGCTCAGCCTCATCAGTCACATCAGCCTCATCTGTATCCTCTGATGTAGATGTAGCAGGTGCTGTCTCGGTTTCTTTTCCTTTCTCATCCTCTTTATTACCGCATGCTACTAACGAGAATGCCATAGCGAGAATGATTAAAAGTGATACTAACTTCTTAATTTTCATTACTTCTCCTCCTTCATAATTTTATACTCATTTATTTTAAGATGGATAGAATGGGGTACTAACCTACAATACCGCTTCGCTCTACTCCCTCAATAAAATACTTCTGTAAGAACAGATAGATAATTAGAATAGGTAGAACTACAAGTATAACTCCTGCGTATACATTCAGCTGAGATATCATTGGATCCTTAACCAGATCTACGAATTCAATTGTTGACCGAACTGTAGATAATCTAAATGTTATATGCTTGCTAGACGGCATTGAGAATAGGTTCACATAGAACATATCATTATACTGCCATACCACGGAGAATACTGTTACAGTTACGATTGAGGGTATGGCATTAGGCATCATAATTCGAAGATAAGTATATGCCATTCCTGCTCCATCAATAAATGCAGCTTCTTCAATCTCTTTTGGCAATCCTCTAAAAAACTGCCTGAAGATATATATGAACAAACCAGATCTAAGTCCACTTCCTAGTAAGGTCATAAGAAACATAGGTGCTTCACTAGATAAGAGATTCACCTTATGTCCTAAGCTAGCACTAAATATCCCAAAGATATCCCAGTTTCTAAAGTGCTGATATAAGGGAAGCATAATCGTATGGGTTGGTAACACTATTGTTATGATTACACATGCAAATAATAACTTCTTAAAGGGAAAGTCAAACCTTGCAAAGCCATATCCTGCCATGGAAGTTATAATAATCTGTATGGCAGTTAAGGCTATTACATATAATAGGGACCACCCCAAGGTCTTCCAATATTCCAAACGGCTATAAGTAAGAGAGTAGTTATCCATTGTTGGATTTAATGGAAACAAAAATACCGATGGATTATATACATCTGATGGCGAATAAAATGAATTGGCCACTATGTTAATGATTGGTCCTAATATTATGTAGGAAATACCCAGCAGTATTATAAATTTAATAACAGAAAAGAGACTTGCTTTAAATTTATGAATTAATCTAGATCTCTTGTTAAGAAGAACAGTATCTTCATTAAGCCTTTTTATTTGTAACCTTATTTCATTACCCTTCAAAGCATTGCCCCCTTTCTAGTTATAGTAGAATGTTTTTCTTGTTATTAAGGCACCGACAATAATTAATATTAAACTGATAATAATTGTACTTAGCATACTCATAGCACTGGACAAGCCGTAATTATACTGAGTAAATGCCACCTCATAGGCAGTGGTAACCACCTCACTATTGATAAATGAGTCGATAATTGTATAAACCACATTAGTCAGAATTAAAGGAGATACCATGGGAAATGTTACTTTCCAGAATATTTCATAGGTAGTTGCTCCTTCGATCTTAGCCACTTCATACATGGAGGGTGGAACTGATTGTAGAGATGCTAAAAATATAATAATCTGAACACTAGAGGCTCTAACAATTTCATAAATCCTTGCAACAAGTCCTGTAATATATTCAACAAAGGATAATGGTAATCCAATCTCTATAAAAATATTAAGAAAATACTCCATATTAACCCCAGAGCTTGTGGCCAACTCTGCTACAGTAGAAGCAGCTCCTCCTTGTATGTTCTCAGTTGCCAGTTGAAGTGCTTCTAAAATCGCACCAGATCCTAATAAAATCGGTAGGAAGAAGATTGCTCTAACTAAAGCTCTCCCTTTAAACTTGGAATTAAGCATTATTGCAATAAATAAGCTAAAGAATACTATAAAAGGCACATCCACAAGGATTTCCCATAATGAGTCCACAAGGATTTGGTTAAATGTAGCATGCTCAAGTAGGGCAAACTTAAAGTTTCTCAGTCCTATAAAGGTTGTTGTATATCCTCCTGTTTCAGCTATTTTAACATTGCTAAGGGAGAATTGAATTGTCAGTATCAAGCTTCTTACATAATAAACTACAAACCCGATAAACCATGGCAGAATAAAGATAAGTCCGGTAATTGCTCTTTTTTGTCTAAGTGTCATTCGCTTTTTATTCATTAGCAACCCCCTCTACCAGGTAATCCATAGGAGGTATTGTAATATCCCCTACATGAAAACTGTTTTTTGTCACATTGACATATATGGTTACTCCATTATCATAGGTTATCTTCTTTATACCATCATCAATAATATTGTGATCTATCATTGTACTACCCATAACATGGGAAAGGGCCTTGTTGGTTGCCTGGTATATTTCCAAAGCCTCATCTAGCCAGGTTTCATATTGTGTGGAATATAAGCTGTTAAGCCCTGTATATTTTATCTCACTTGAATCAGCATATGAAAATGTAAAATGAGGAGCGGATCCATATTCAATCATTCTTAGAATTATCTCCTGCTTATGGTAGCTATCACTTAGATTGATTGAGCTGGAGGCATAATCTATATATCCATTAATGACCATCTGGTAAAACGGTACTTCCTCATCAACTATATAGTAAGGATTATGTCCCCCAGGAATATTGATTAAGTCACTTGCATATCCCCATGAATAGGAATTACCACCATCAAACATCATATCACCAATGGCTTCCTCCATTAATTCCAACTGTCCCATGACTATCTGTTTGGATTCCTGACGATTAATTACATTTGTTCTTCTCTTATCAGAAGTAAGTAACTCTCCCATATCCCTAAAGGTCACTCCAGATATGTTAATCCTTTTGATTTCATTCAAAAACTGTCTTACATGTCGATCTAGGAATTTAGGCGAAAGGACATTAAAGTTGGTTTCCATATATCCCATCCCCCCTGTTTGTCTCATGGTAACTGGGTTTACTCGCCCAAAGCTTACTACAAAGCCGGAATAATATCTGGCATTTTCCATTCGATAATTATAATGGTCTGATTCAAAGGATATTCTTTGAATAGATACATCACCAAAAAGCTTAGAACCATTAGCTGTTAGCTTCTCATAAAGCTTATTCCAATCCTTTTTACCTCCCATCTTTCTATCTATCTTTATATCCTTAGCTACATCATGATAATAACCACCGTTGAACCACCCTAGATAATTCATCTTAATATTATCTATACCCTTGTCACTAAGAGCATCTACGATTACTCCAGCTTCTTCAAAGGTAGTCATAGGATAAACTGTAAGGTAAGGAACTCCCAAGATACTTTGCTGACGTTTTACTCCTCCTACAATATCTAGGTAAAAAGGAACATTCCCCCTATCTTTTTTGGCTTCTAGGACTCCACGGCTTATTAGTTCATCTCTATAGTAATTAGCCATACCTGAATAACTAGCATTTTCCTTAGTTAGGAATGAGTATTCTATTGATATATCTAATTTATATATTTCCTTTTCAGCTGTAGGAAGGTCCGCTGATACCCCCTCTGCCCCAAACATAGATACCTTTTCACTACCTCTTAAGTTAAAGGAGGGGAATACATAATTATAGCTGTTAACCTTACCGGATACTTCGGCTATAATATTGGCCAAAGAATCACCATTAGTTATCTCTGCAAATATTGCACTATTTTCCTTCTTTATTCCGAATATAGGCATTCTAGCTTCATGGGTATCCTCAACAACCGTAAAGGACTGAAGTGTCTCATCCATTCCATATATGTATTGATTGTAACGTTCAGTTTGTTTCCCATTATTAAAGTATATTAGGGACCCAGAACCATTGGGAACCAGTATATAGCCTTCCTCTTCTAAGCTTCCGGCTCCAAAAAAGTTAAGTAATGATATATCGTATATCTTACCTGTTCCGGTACTTGTAATTGCTTCCGTTGGGACATTAACTACTAATTTATCATCCCTTAGTCTATACTCCAAAACCACATTGAATGTGGTTCTCTCAACTAGTTCACCACCTGCTGCAAGCCTTGCATCCTCATCAAAATCAGTTTGACTATACCCAATGTCATCTAACATCTTGTTCATTTTTTGAAGTCCTACCTTACTTGCTTTAGCACCAGAAGTAAGCTCCATAAATCCTTCAAGATCCTTAGAAGGAAGATAGCTATTTCTAAAGGTTCTAGCTTCTCGTTCAGATAGCTGATCTAAGATCTTCTCTTGTAATCTTTCCTCTAATATATAGGGAGGAACAAGGCCTGTTGGACTATCTAGGTTACCTAATAGGTATGTATAACGTATCCCATCCTCTAAGGCCTCTATCTCAAATTGCTCTCTTTCCACACTATATTCATAGTTATACATAGTTACCTGGGTCATACTTAAGTCATAGTAGGAAATCATAAACTGTGAGTTAAGAGCAGTCATATTTCTACCTGAGGCTATGGGGTCATCCTTTCTATCTACTGGATTGGAATATGTAATTTCTCCTGTCCTCTTATCATATACTGCTATTTCTGTGGTTTTTAGATTAGTATAAAGCTTTAGATTATCATTTTCTGCTCCTAATACCATCCCTGGAACCTGTGGGTCCCCATCACTAAGTCCGGTAAATTCTGTCCCTGTCTCATATGTATAATGTGTCAGATATTTTTCATAGCCTTTATAGAAGAAATAATGGAGGCAGATATACGTTCCGTAGCCAGCCAGTATAAGGACAATTGTTAAAATAATTATCAGCTTTATATTTTTTGTCTTTTTCACAAAGTCCCCTCCTTATCCTCTCATAATAAGCTCTGTATAAACACTTTGTAGGAATAACCAAACCTGATTAATCAGAGATAACAAGAGCAAAATAATAAAAATAATAAGCAATAAGGCTACAAATGTTAATAGTAAAGTCCCCAGTGTCTTTCCAAATCCAAAATTATGGATTACCATAATTCCGATTAGTAATAAAATAACAAAATATATAATTGATAGACTTATTATTAAGTAATAGATACTCTCTTCATCAGAAGCTATAAATCTTGAAATAAATGTAGCTGGAACAAAGACTATAACCATGGGCAGCATAGAGTATCCAATCACTGTGATTATATCCTTAAATCTTCCTTCGCCTTCCATCAAACAGGTTATTGACCAATTAGCTGTTGCAAATAGGATTACTGCCAAAAATATACCTATTATCTCTGCTCGGCTATCTACATGTCTTGGATTAATTAGATTTACTACAAATCCAGCATATCTTCTGTTTAATGAAAATGACAAACCAAATAAAAATATTAATAAAAGGGCAAGAGAAACGCTCCCCTTTCCTCTATGTCTTACCTCATAGAAACCATCAAAGGGATGAGAAATAACATAAAAGGGATATAATAGTTTTTCTTTCTTACTCATCTTCTACTACTCTCCTCCCCATTTTCTTATTAATTACTGATCTAAGGGATAGTACCACAATTAATACCATGGCTCCTGTAAGTATATAGCTTAGATTATCCTTTAAGATATCATCTCTATATCTCTTGTATGCTATGGAATAGTATTCCCTGTCCATTCCAAGTTTTAGATACTCCATAGCTTTTTTATTATCCCCTGCTGCAAGATAGGACTTACCTATCCCTACATAAGCTAATTCAAAGTTTGAATCCAGCTCCAAAACCTGTTTCCATACATTTACTGCTGAGGCTTCATCTCCATCAAATCTTAGGGATACTGCCTCGTTAATTAATCTTCCATATTGAGTTGGCAAAAATCTTAGAATTTCCCCACGGTAGGAATCAAGGACCAATATTTCTTCTCCCTTTTCTTCTATTGCTACAGGATTTTTGAATGTTCCCTCCTGGCTTCCCATTCCTCCAAAGATATATAGTAGGTTTCCTTCATGGTCATATGTAAAGATACGACCCCTGGTTTTATCAACTACGGAATAGATTCCATTGTCTCTATATACTATATCAACTATTCTTGAAGCTCCTGAGTAATGTCCTGCCAGCCTCCAGGTTAGGTCTCCACTTAGGCCTCCCCTTCCTTTTTTTATAACGTCCTGTCCCTTAGGATTAAGTCTTCTTATGGATTGTTCTCCTCCACCATCAATATTGGTTGCATATACAAATCCATCTGGGGATATATCAACTCCTGTAAATTCAGTAGGTATAAACTGTATCTGTCTTTCCCTCTGGGCCTTTGTAGAAAGCTTTCTCCAGATCTTCTCATAGGCTGTAATGGTAACATTGATTGTTCCTGTAAAACCTGTGAACTCCCCATTTTCATCAAATGCCATAATTCCTTGAAACATGTTCTTAGCTATTATATAGGCCCTATCTGCATAATCCACTGTAATCTTAAGGGGTGCGAATATAAAATCATTAGCCAATACCTCTGATTTTGGATTACTTATAATCTTTAGTAATGAACCATCCTCATTAAGGGCTATTACCCTTAGATTATCCGTATCTGCTATATACAGCTCATTCCTCTCTGTTACGTAGATCCCTGAAGGAGCTTTAAAGGTATCTAGGCTTCCTTCATTATCAAAGCTATCTATAATCCTTTCTAGCTTCATGTTCTTATCAAGTACAACTATTCTGTTGTTTCCTGTATCAGCTATATATACCCTTTCATCCTCACCAACAAAAATATCCTGGGGAGAGTTTAGGATACCAATATCAATCTTTGTCCCAGAGATATTTCCATTTGGTACATATGCTGCTGGTGTATAGTATATATCTTCCCAATAATCATAGTTATAGGTGTGATAAGGAACGTTGGCATGAGCTATAGCTGTCTCCACATTAATACATAACATCAGAAGGATTATTGGGATAAGCCATATTCTATTTCTTTTCATACTTTTCCTCCTTAGGTCTATTCCTTCATTCCTGATGTTGTCATGGTTTCTATAATACTGCTTTGACACACTATAAAAAATATTGCCGGTACAGCTGCTATTAATAGGGTTACTACTGCTGCCGCTCCCTGCCTTGCAGGTCCACCGTTAACTATCTGTTGTAGGGCAAACTGCAAAGGCTTTAGCTCTTCACTTCTTAGGTACTGGCTACCGGTATTACCCCACATCTGTTGAAACTGTAACACTGCCAAGGTTAACCAGGCAGGCTTTACATTAGGCATTATTATGGACCAGTAAATCTTGTATTCACTAGCACCATCCAGCCTAGCTGATTCTATTAAGGAGTTAGGTATCTGCTCCATGAATTGCTTCATTAGATATAGCCCAAGTCCAAAGGCAAATGCAGGAAGTATTAGGGCTAGGTATGTATTGTTTATTTTAAGCTTTGATATTATTAGATAGTTTGGTATCTGGGTTACCTGCCAGCTAAACATAAGGGAAAGTACAACCATCCTAAAGATCATATTCTTTCCAGGGAAATCATGCTTTGCTAAGGGATAGGCTGCAAGGGAAGCAACCACCACATGGCCAACCGTTCCACCCCCTACTATTATTAACGTATTAATTATGTATCTAGAAAAAGGTACCCAGGAATTACTCATCAAAACCAGTAAATCTGAAAAGTTATCTAATCTTGGGTTCCTAGGAAATAGCATAGGTGGATATCTAAACAACTCATCTAAGGGTTTAAAGGCATTACTTACTATAAGTACCAAGGGAAGAGCCATAAAAACACCACAGATACCCATGAATATAAATAAGCTTAAGTTTCCAGCCATTGACCTATTAAGCTGTTTCTTTTTTCTTCGAAAGATATGCCCTCTGGGTTTCATGTAATCTCTTGCCATCCTACTTACCTACCTTTCTAAGAACTTTCTGAACCAGAGCATTAGATCCTACCATTAATAAAAATAGGATTGTTGCTATGGCTGAGGCATAGCCCATTTCATATCTAATGGAACCAAAATCCATAAGGTGGGTGACTATAGTAGTTCCTGAGTAATTAACACTAGGGTTACCTGCTAGTTGAATTGATACATCTGCTATACTAAAGGACTGGGTTATCTGCATAACTGCTCCAAATAGTAACTGTGGCTTCATTGCAGGCAGGGTTATATACCAAAGCTCCTGCCAACGGTTTTTTATTCCATCCACTGCACCAGCTTCATACAAGGATTTATCCACTGTCTGAAGACCAGCTATAAATGTAAGAAATCCCGTACCAAGACTAAGCCATAGCTGAACAATTATCAGAAATAACATTACATACTTCTCTGTCTTCATCCAAACTATTGGTGTGTTAATGAAGCCCCAATCTAATAGCAAACCATTAAGGATACCATATCGGTCTCCCTTTAATATCAGGTTCCAGATAACATAGGCATTACCTGATATAGAAGGTACATAAAATATTAAGGTCAAAAAAGCTCTTACCTTCCCACTAAACTCATTGATTATCCATGCAAATATAAGACACATCATATAACTAATTGGTCCAGTAATCACTGCGAATATCAAGGTGTTCTTTAAGGCAATTTTAAATATATCATCATCAAGAAATAATCTTATATAGTTAGCCCATCCAGTAAACTGAGGGGGCTCTAATACATTAAAGTTTGTAAAGCTTAAGAATACAGAAATTCCTACTGGTAACACTGTAAAAAAGAAGAAAAGAATTAGATATGGAGCCATCATGATATAAGATGCTTTGCTTCTTTTTATTCGGTTAGCCAATGTCCATTCCTTGTTATTTGTCACTTTGTTTGGCATCCTCTTCATCCCATTCTCTCCTAATCTTCTGATGTCGGTAGTCCGAATTCTTTGCGTTTAAAGGTTATTTCTTCATTTATATATCTTACATAATCTGTCAGTGCTTCTCTTGGCATCATCTTCTCTTCATCAGAAGCATTAACCACCTTATAGAAGGCATTACTTACATTACGCCATGAAAAATATCCACCAGGTACTTGAGGTATTCCCTTCATCCACTCAAATTGAGCGATTAAGGCCTCATAATCCTCTGTTGGCCAGGGTAGGTTACTAAAGGCTTCTATATTGGCCGTTGGATAACGAGCTGAAGCCCCCATAAGCGCTTCCATCTCCCTGGCATACTGGGTTTGTGTAGAGGCGGATACCCACCACTTCATAAACTCCCAAGAGCTTTCCTTATCCCGGGTCTGACTCATCATAATACATGCCGAACCCATGCTTGATACGGAATAATCAACTTCCCCATTTTCTTTAACTGTTCCCGGCACCATGGTAAATCCCCATAATCCTTTAATATCAGGGGCAGATACCTGTAGCTGATTATAAAGTGTAAAGTCCGATATAACTATTGGTGCCTCACCGGTTCTAAACCTTTGATCAACAGGAGCTTCCATTTCTAATTTGTAATCAGTGTAGTACTCTGTATATTCTTTAAATACACTTATTCCAATATCACTATCTAAAGCTGAGGCTCTTCCATCCTCCTTATAGTACTGACCACCTTTTTGATAAAGCAGCATTGCAAACACCTGCTCTGCCTGCTGAGGAGTTAGGGCTGTTGGTAGCATACCAAGGTCCATGTTATTCTTGCTTAATACTGAGAGGGCTACCTTCATCTCATCCCATGTTTTAGGAACCTCAAGATTTAATTCCTTAAGTATATCTTTTCTATAGAACATCATTAGGCAGGTTTCTGTCTCGGGAAGGCCATATGTTCTCCCTTCAAACTCATAAGGAACTAAGGCACTTTCACGGAACTGACTTTGTATCTCTAAAAGATCGTCAAACTCCGATAAATCAACTACTGCATTACGAAGTCCATAGTTCATAGGAAGGTCATTACCAACCTGAATTGCTACATCTGGTCCCTGGCCAGCCAGAGTTGCCTGAAGTAATGTTCCCATATCAACTAGCTGAACATTAACATTAATGTTAGTGATAGGAGTAAAGGTCTCATCTATTAATTGCTTAACTACATTAGCTTGATCTCGTCCTGAGCCAATCCAGATAGTTATTGTCTTTACCTCTTCTTCTTTCTCTGCCACATTACCTATAGTGTTGTAATCAATTATAAAGGAGTAGTATAGAGTCTTTATTGTATGAATAAATCTATCCCATAGAGAATCCTTAACCTCTGGAAGCTCTGCATTGGGGGAATGGATATATATTGTGTCTAATGCTAAGGGTTGTTCCAATACTCCTGTTATCCATGTACCTAAGGCACTGACGTCCAGCTTAAAGGAAGCAAGTATCTTAGGAAAGCGTTCGATATCCTCAATTAGATAATCTAGCTGCTCAACCATGGTCACAAGGGCTGCTTCACGATCACTTCCCTTACCTGCTAGCTCTTCTAGCTTTCTAACCTCTGTTGCGATTCTCTCTCTTATATCTGCCAGTTCCTCTACAAGCCCTGGAATACTTTTTGAAATGTTATAATCTCTATATTTATCAGGCTCAACACCAGTGATACGAATAACCTTGCGATATACTCCATTAATATCTAATAAAGCGTCAGAGATATTACTTACAATGTCAGAAAAATCTCCAAGAACTACTTCCATCTTCAATGTATGTTTACCTTCTTCAAGATAAAACCGGTAGTTTTCTCCTTCATCATCCTTTAATGTAGTCATTGTCCACTTACTTTTATAATTAAATCCATAGTCCTTCATCTCATCAAATGGAACTACTCCATCGATGGATATCTTCCTAGAGGTATATATTCCTCTTACGAAGTTTTGCCTTGCATGAAGAGTGATATTATAGTATCCACTCTCTGCTACCTCAAAGTCCCACTCAAGCCACTGTCCCACTATTCTCCAGCTACTATTACTTCCTATAGTATTGTTCTTAAGTTCTTTTGCACTGTAAGGGTATACTGAAGGAGATGATTTATCCTGAGAAGGATATAGCATCTGGGAGGACTTTCTACTTGCATGTTCAGCATGGATTGTTATTAGCTGGTCTTTAGTATCAACAATCCCCTGTTCATCATATCTTTCTTTGGTGGATTTATAATCCCCATTGCCTTCTATGTTATTAAGGATAATACTATTAAGAACCATAGGCTCTCTTCTGGAATAAATGGTTATGGTATGGTTACCTCTTGTCAGGTAAACAGAAAGCCTATCTGTCTCATATCCTTCGCTATCATAAAGATAGCTAGTCAACCATTCTGGTGCTTCAATCTGCTTTGGCTTTATATCATTACCACGGTTATCTGTTTCCCACTGACTAACCTCATCAACCCATATTCGGGAAAACTCTACAAGATTTAGTTGATTATAGGGAAGCTCTCCATCTATAAATATCCCTCGTTGTATGGATGCGCTATTTCCTTCGATAGGATAGTATAGTAGGGAAATGTCATAGAAGCCTTCTTCTTTAATGTCTACTTCATACTCAATAAACCCCTTCTCTCCTGTATATAGAGAAGTTCCTTCCATTCCATCAAAGTCTTTATATTCTACTACTTCCATATCTTCCGTTCTGACATAGTCTTTGGCATCTATTATGTACTCTACTTTAGGTTTCTTACTTATATCATACTGAGTCAAGTATTCTTTATAATCCAAACCCTCAGTTCCTATCTCACTTAATAATTCCTTAAAGTCCTCAGGAGTTCTATCTGTTTTAGCATTGACCTCTTTATGTGATCTATAGCTTGTTAATCCAATAATCAAACTAATTGTAAACAAAAGAAGGATTGATAGTGGTCTATTCATATCCCTTGATTTCCTCATGAAGCCGTCCCCCTAATAATAATTAATGCATAATGGTGCATTTCCTATTGCATTTATCATGTCCTATGTGTGCATTATAGCATAATAGATGTTCTAAGACAAGCCTTGTTTTGTGATTTATATTAATAAAACATATTATTTTCGAATACTTTCTATTCATTTTCTATATAATATGCTTAAAATCAGCATTTTAAGCATAGGTGCATTTATCTTACACTAAAACATGTATTTCATGCAGGACATGGGTTTATCGTCAACTTTTTTGCTTTTTTTATGCAATTTCTTGAGCAAAAAAACAAAAAAAGGCTAGTTACATAACATTGCTTAGGGTACACAATGTTATATAACTAGCCCTATAAAGATCTAGTACTACTTACTCTATTCGCTTGTCTGAAGATTCACGAAATATTACTTCAGAATTAATATATAATACTTCCTTTGGAAATGTGAGATTTTTCAACCGCCACATCAACTTCTGCACTAATCTTCTACCTAACCTCTGGTTACCAACCTTAACGGTCGTAAGCATAGGCTCTGCCTGGGACATAATTTCAACATTATCATAGCCAGTTACTGCCACATCATCAGGAACCGATAAACCTTTGCTACGTAGATGTCGAATGGTAAATAAAGCGATATCATCATTGGCACAGACAATTGCCTCTGGCATGTAGGGGAACTTATCTATTGCCGCTTCTACTTCTTCCTTCTTATAAAACTTATGGGTCGTATGATAATTAGCTATAATTGAAGCATCAGGCCTAATACCTGCTTTATTCAGTGCAGATATATATCCTTCATAACGATCATTAATGGTCTTACTGTAAGTAGCATCTCCAATAAAACCGATCTTAGTTAGACCCTTGGAGATAAGATCAAAAGTTATGGTCTGAATACTGTTTCTTCCTTCACAAATTACTATATCACCGAGTTTAGATGTATTCCCCAGCTCAACTGGACCATCAAGAAATACTACAGGTACATTCTGTTTGACTATTAGAGAAACATAATCATCTGAAAAAATACTCAGTATAATTACACCACTTACTTCTTCTTTAAAGTCTATTGGAAGCACTAAATTCTTCTCATCCTGTTCGCTGATAAAATTAAACTGCAGCTTGCATCCATACTTGTTAAGCTCATCTGATATACCCATAATTACGCTATTCCAGAAGAAAGATATCTCTCTTCTCGTCAGAACAACAATAGATTTCGTTTCATCTATCTTATTGCGAACTTTAAATTCATTAAGTACTACTGGGGATAGCTTGGAATACCCCATTTCATAAGCGGTTTCAATTACCAAAAATCTTGTCTCATAAGACACAGTATCACTGTTATTAAGCGCCTTTGCTACTGTGTTTCTTGACAAGTTAAGCTTCTTGGCAATATCCTGAATGGTAACTTTTTTCATTATAGTATTCTCCCTCTCACCCATGGCTTATACCTGCTTTCTAGTATAGGCTTTTAATATAATATTAGGCTATGCACTCACAATGCAATTGTATGCACAATTGAAGTTTACTACAAGATTACGGGTTTTTCAAGAGCCATTTAAAAATAATTCGTAAAATCTGACTATTTATGCCCTATATTTTGCACAACAAATATCACCTATTTTCCCCAATAATATTAAGGTTCTTTTTAATTAACTCTGATCTTTGTTTTACGCAATCCACAGAACGAAGTGGATCAGAAGGTGTATTAAAAGTATAGTCTATAAGCTTATCAAGGGTAGTAGCCGCAACATGTAAACGAGTATCAGAAGATGCGTAATATATATATACATCCTTACTATCTGTTACGATTGCACCATTGGTGAAAACAACATTAGATACATCTCCTACCCGCTCCTCACCCATAGGTGCAATGTAATATCCAGAGGGCTCTGCGATTACTTTAGTAGGATCATTAAGATCAGTTGCAAATACATATATAACATAGCGAAGTCCTGCTGCAGTGTTACGAACTCCATGAGCGATATGAATCCAACCCTTTTCCGTCTTTATTGGAACCGCTCCAGCACCATTCTTTGCTTCTGTTATTGTATGGTATTTTCTTTTACTTGTAATAATCTCTTCCTTGATAACAGCATTAGTTATATCCGAGCAGAAGCCCACACCTATGCCTCCACCGGAACCTGTATCGATAAAGCTATCCATAGGTCTTGTGTAAAACATATACTGACCATCAACAAACTCAGGATGAAGAACAACATTTCTCTGCTGAGGTGAATTTAAAGTCACAAGATTATTAAGTCTCTCCCAGGTTTTTAAATCTTTTGTTCTTACTATCCCAGCCTCTGCAACTGCTGCAGACAAATCAGGATTGCTTGGATCCTTACTTTCAGAGCAAAACACTCCGTAGATATATCCATCCTCATGCTTAGTCAATCTCATATCATAGACATTAGCCTCCTCTTTGTGGGTATCAGGAAGCTCCACTGGATAATCCCAGAACTCAAATCCATCAATAGGACTTTCACTTTCAGCAACAGCAAAGAAGGATTTACGATCATGACCTTCTACACGGGCAACAAGATAATACTTACCATCTAATTCTATAGCACCGGAATTAAATACAGCATTAATTCCTAGTCTTTCCATAAAATATGGATTAGTCTTTTCATCAAGGTCATATCTCCAGAAAATAGGTGCATGTTCATTAGTTAATACAGGGTACATATATCTATCATACATACCATTATAAGCTTTACTTTTTTCGTTCTTTCTATTAATCAGTCTTTCATATTTATCAAGTTCTACATAATAATTAGGATGCATATTCGCCACCAAACCTTTCATTTGTGTAAATTTTATTCACATTAGCCTGCAAGCTTTCTAGATTAAAATCTCTGATTGTCATCTAACCCTGCCCATAGTATTTGTATGTACTATCTATTTTAAAATTCTACATTACGGTTAATCATCTCAAGGCACATTCTTCCATTGTGGTATGGACCCTTCCAAGGACCAACGATTTCCTTTTCCTTAATAGGGCTTCCATCTTTATATAGTTCATTAAACCATTCTCCATCAGCCCTTTTATCAATCATATATTCTTTGGTATAATCCCATATCTTCCTAGCAGTTTCAAGATAATCAGTTCTACTTGGATCCTTCTCATAGCCGTTAACAAATCCAATAATAGCCTCAACCTGGACCCACCATACCTTTTTAGTGTCTACTTTTCCATTTTCACATTCATTGTATAGAGATGTTCCCTCATCCAAGCCAACTGAATAAATTTTACGGGCAAGCTCCTTAGTAATCTTAGATATTTTCCTGGTATATTCCTCATCACCAAGGACCTCACAGGCACGGTCAACTAACCAAGAAGCTTCAATGTCATGACCATATGAATGAAGATCGATAATAGAATTCCAGTCCATATCAAAGAATACATCAAGTCTTCTTAAATCTTGGTTGTATACCCTGTCAGCGAATAAATCCAACATAAATTTGATGTAGTCTCCTACTTTTTTTGTCTTATCCACTCTGTATAATTCAGTGTAGGCTTCCAAAACATGAAGAAGAGTGTTCATAGTACGGCTGGCCATAACCCCATTTTCAGATAATTTTTCATTATCCGCAGGTTTGAATTCCCTATCAAATGCTTCTAGGTAGCCCAAGTCGTCCTTACATATATTCTCTATCTTATCTACTAAATCATAGGCTATCTTTAATGCTTCCTTATTGCCAGTTGCACCATAATATGAGGCCAAGCCATAGATTGCAAAGGCCTGATTATATGTGTGCTTTGTATCATCCTCAGCTTTACCATCGTAGGTTACTGACCAATACACTCCACCAAACTCCTTGTCAATTAACTTATTCCTTAGAAACTCATAGGCATGGTCTGCACACTTTAGGCATTCCTCATCCTTCAAGGTGATATAAGCATTGGAGAAGAACCATAATATTCTGCTATTATATATTCCACCCTTAATAGAATGTTTTAGGGTTTCTAGGTCATAGCCCATTCCACCATAGAAGCCACCGTGTTTATCATCCTTTAGGCTTCGCCAGAATGGAATAATGTTACCAATTAGCTCTTCCTTAACCTCATTAATTATCATATCATTACTATTCCTTTCTCAATAAACCTAGGTGAACAAGGGGTAAGCACCACTGTGGGTGCTTCGAAGTTCTTCCTGTGTGAAGGTAGGCTTCTTCACCCTGTCTCCCTATATTAAATATGGGATACAATTAAATCCATTGTTCCCTTTAGATGATAATCGCCATAATCAAAGGGCAATATAAAATGACTTCCCTTTTTAATCGATATTCCATCAATTTCACCTTGACCCTCTATAACACTTACATTTAGAAACGGTTTGTCTTGTAGAAAATCTCCTTCTCCATCTAAGCTAATCTTCTTAACCGTATAGTAGGTAGACTTAATGAATTCCTCAATAATGTAATTATCGCCTTTGATTATATTCCCTCCGGTTTTTACATCAACATGAGGACATGTGATAACATCAATGCTTTTATCAATATGAAGCTCTCTTGGTTTACCATTGTCCAAACGATCGTAATCATAGAGGCGATAGGTAATATCACTGCTTTGCTGGGTCTCAAGCAGTAGAGTCCCTTCTTTTATCGCATGAACTGTCCCAGGATCAATCTGAAAGAAATCACCCTTTTTAATCGGCCTTACATTAATTAGATCCTGCCATCTATTGTCCTTTATCATCTGTTTCAGTTCTTCTTTATCCTTAGCATTATGTCCATTAACAATTTTGGCATCCTCATCACAGTCTAGGATATACCAGCACTCAGTCTTACCAAGAGCCCCACCCTCATTATCATTTGCATACTCATCATCAGGGTGAACCTGGATGCTCAGGTCTGCTTTAGCATCAATTATCTTTATTAATAGAGGAAATACATCTCCCTGGATATTACCGAATAATTCTCTATGGTTATCCCAAAGCCAACTGAGAGTCTTGCCCTTATACTGTCCACTAGCAATAAGACAGTCACCGTTCTTATGGGCACTTATAGCCCAGCATTCCCCTGTGTGATCATTAGGAATATCATATCCAAATATTGATTTAAGCTTTTCCCCACCCCATATAGCTGATTTAAAAATCGGCTCTAAAAACACAATATCTTTCATAATTTTATCTCCTATCATTTCGATATATTATTAAGTTATCGTTAACCCAATTTTACTTAACTAATAAAGGATTGTCAATCCCAATCTTATAATAAAAATGCTCCTATAGCTCCTGCTAACAAGGTTAGTATAATAGGATTTATATTAAACTTAATATTAGCAAAAGCTGCAACAACAAATATAACAACTCCAATAACGGAGAACACTCCTAAGGGATTAGTAAATATTGCGGATATATCTGCATCTGGAAGCAATAAAACTCCTGAAGCAATTGTTATAGCCGCTGATGCTATTAGGCCTACAGCCGCCGGCTTAACTCCACCAAGAAAGCTTTGCATCACTTTATTCTCCCTGTAACGATCTAAAAATTTCATAACTAATGTGATAATAAGAAATGAAGGTAGGGAAACACCTATTGTTGCAAAAAGGGAACCCCAAAAGCCGCCACTTAAATAGCCTACAAAAGTAGCAGCATTAATGGCAATTGGCCCCGGTACTACCATATCAAGGGCAGTAAGAGAAGCTAGCTCCTCAGGGGTAACAGCGAATTTAACGGCTTCATCAATAATCATGGACATCATAGCATAACCTCCACCGAAGCCTACAGCACCAACTCTAAAAAACACCCAAAGCAGTCTTAGATATAGTATCATTAT
The DNA here is from genome assembly GCA_012839235.1 of Clostridiales bacterium. GTDB lineage: Bacteria > Bacillota > Clostridia > Lachnospirales > Lachnospiraceae > Mobilitalea. Next base: position 13,982 of record DUNS01000117.1, on the reverse strand, counting down.
TTTGTCTCACTCCTATCCTTTTTATTTGATAAATGATCATAAACATATCCAGCAGCTCCTGCTGCCAATACCACTAACGGTGCACTTATATTAGTAAACTGGACCAAAACAAATGCAGAGAGCATAAGTATAACTCCAAAAAAATTCTTTATATTATGTCTTCCAAGGGTGAATGCTGCAGATAATATAAATGCTGATGATGCTATTCTTATCCCATTAAAGGCTCCAGCCACAGGTCCATCCTGGGGTATAAATTGCAATAATACGGTGGCAAGAATCATTAGAATAAATGCAGAAATTGTTGCTCCTAGACCTGCTATCAACATACCAATGGTCCCACCTACCCTGCGACCAACAAAGGAAGCGCAGTTAAGGGCGATGACACCAGGGAGGGTCTGGGATAGAGTTCCATACTCTAAGAATTCATCCTTGTCCATCATTTTGTATTTGTCCACCACATCCCTTTGGATCACGGGAAGCATTGCCAAACCACCAGCAAAGGTGAAGGTTCCTGCTTTAAAAAAGATAACAAACAGCCTCCAATAAGTTAATAAATCTGTTTTCATGTCAAAACCATGCCTTTCTTCATAGACTGTAAATATAGTGTCACCTTTTAATTATACCCCATAATATTGGATAAGCCTATGCAAAAATTCAAGTTCTTTCCACATGTCATACTTACTTTAATAAAATAGACTTTACCCCTTATAGATAAAGCCTACCTTTCTAGTTATAACAGCAATTAAATACACCCGGGGGAAAATCCACCGGGTGTATACTATATACTTATTTATCTTTTACATAGTGACAAGCTACAAGATGTCCCTGTTTCATCTCTAGAGGAGGTTTTTCCTGTTTACAGATATCCATAACATATGGACAACGACCTGCAAAAGGACAACCCTTTGGAGTATTAATTGGACTAGGTACATCACCTTCAAGTATCTGTCTCTTCTTCTGGGTTTCTTTATCAGGATCCGCAATAGGAACAGCTGATAGCAAGGCCTGGGAATAAGGATGAAGAGTATTAGCATAAAGATCTTTACTAGATGCTAATTCAACGATATTACCAAGGTACATAACTGCAATACGATCACTTATATATTTTACAATATTCAGGTCATGAGCAATAAAGAGATATGTTAGGTTTAGCTTCTTCTGTAAATCATGTAACAAGTTTATAATCTGAGACTGAATAGAAACATCCAGTGCAGAGATAGGCTCGTCACAAACTATAAACTCGGGCTCAATTGCAAGAGCTCTAGCTATACCAATACGCTGACGCTGACCACCGGAGAACTCATGAGCAAAACGACTAGCATGCTCTCTATTAAGTCCTACCAGTTCAAGTAGCTCAAAAACTCTCTCCTTACGTCTAGTTTTATCATACATTTTATGAATAATCATGCCCTCTTCAATAATATCGGCAACAGTCATTCTTGGGTCTAATGAAGAATATGGATCTTGGAAGATAATCTGAGCCATCTTTGAATAGGAGAAAAGTGTCTTCTTATTAATCTCCATAGGAGTACCATCTTCTTTATAGTATAGAACCGTTCCCTTGGTCGGATTATATATTCCTACTAGGGTCTTTCCAAATGTTGATTTACCACATCCAGATTCACCTACTAATCCTAGGGTCTCTCCCTTGAAAATATCAAGGTTTACATCAACAACTGCCTTTAATCTACCCTCGGATACCTTAAAGTGCTTGGATACATTCTTTATCTCTAATAATTTATTCTCAGCATTAGCCATTACTTCTCACCTCCCACTTTGGGACTTGGGCAATCATCATGCAATAACCAGCAGGCTGAAACATGCTTCTCATCTACATCAAATTGATATGGATAAACCTCATGACATATCTTCATACAGTGTTCACAGCGGCTTGCAAAACCACATCCTACAGGTGGATTCAGTAAGTCTGGAGGTGTTCCTGGAATAGAAACCAGACGGGTACTACGATCCATATCTGTAGAAGGAAGACTCTTTAATAATGCCTTTGTATAAGGATGGGAAGGATTATAGAATATATCCTTAGATGTTCCTGTTTCAACCACCTTACCAGCATACATAACTGCAACACGATCAGCCATACTTGCAACTACACCAAGATCATGGGTAATCAATATAATTGCTGTATTAGTTTTTTCTTTAATCTCTTGAAGAAGATCCATAATTTGAGCCTGAATAGTAACATCAAGTGCAGTTGTAGGCTCATCTGCTATTAAGAGCTTTGGCTCACAAGAAAGAGCCATCGCTATCATAACTCTCTGTCTCATACCGCCAGAGAACTCATGGGGATATTGCTTAATTCTTTGTTCAGGATTAGGAATGTTAACAAGCTTTAATAAGCGTATCGCTTCCTCCATAGCTTCATCCTTACTTAGCTTTCTGTGGTTCTTAATAGCTTCCACTAACTGCTTACCAATTTGCATTGTGGGATTAAGACAAGTCATGGGATCCTGGAATATCATACTTACATCATTACCACGAATCTGCCTCATCTCTTTCTCAGTAGCCTGAACTATATCTTTATCATTTAAAATAATCTCTCCGTCCTTAATTCTTGCTGGAGGCATTGGGTTTAGCTTCATAATCGTCTGAGCAGTAACACTTTTACCGCAACCACTCTCACCAACTATGGCCAAAACCTCCCCTTCCTCAAGCTCAAAGCTAACTCCACGGACAGCCTGAACTTCTCCAGCGTAAGTGTCGAAGGATACTTGTAAGTTATTTACTTCTAATACTTTACTCATCCTAACATCCATTCCTTTCATCATAGCCTGCAAACTTTGGGCTATAGACACAAATTTGCGTGTGAAGATTTTTTCTTCACACTACCTCCTTAACTTAGGATCCAGAGCATCACGTAATCCATCACCTAGTAAGTTGAAGGATAACATTGTTAAGCTTATACAAACTGCTGGAATAACCAATTGTGATGGATACATCTGGAACACCTTACTACCATCATTTGCCAATGTTCCCCAGCTGGCGATTGGAATTTGAACTCCAAGACCAATGTAACTTAGGAAAGCTTCAGTAAAGATAGCGCTAGGAATTGCTAAAGTAATATTTACAATAACAACACTTAAGGTATTAGGAATTAAGTGCTTGAATATAATTCTTCCTGGCTTAGCACCCATTACCTTAGCCGCCACTACATAATCCTGCTGCTTTAAGCTCATTATCTGGCCACGAACGAGTCTGGCCATACCAGTCCATCCTACCGCTGCATAAGCTACAACCATAGTCATAACACCGGGTTCTAAAACCATCATCAAAAGAATAACTACGATCAAATATGGAATACCATTAATTATCTCTATAATTCTCATCATGGCATTATCTACAGCTCCACCAATATAACCGGATATACCTCCGTATATAATACCAATAATTACGTTAACAAAAACTGCAGTAAATGAGATAAACAAAGAAATTCTAGCTCCTGACCATACTCTTGTAAATATATCTCGTCCTAATTTATCGGTACCAAATATATGAACATGGCCATCATCTGGGTCTACAAATCCAATTCCCTCACTAGTGTGTCCATAGTGCTGCTCACTCATAGTATAAGGAGATATCATAGGGACAATTATTGCAAGTAACAATATAAGAATTATTACAATTAAACTTATCATAGCTGCTTTGTTCTTAGAAAGACGTTTCATAGCATCCTTCCAATAACTAGTAGCAGGTCTATTAATGCTTTCACTATCGTTAGCATTTGGTCCAACCCACTCAAAGCGACTTTTATCTATTGGTTCACTAACATTCTGATTAACTGTCTGATCTATTATATTATCCATTGAATTACTCCTTTCCTTCCGCTATTTTAACACGGGGATCAATGAATCCATAGGCAAGGTCAACTAAAAGATTGGCCAGTACAAGGAAGATACCATAGAATATTGTTATTCCCGAAATCATTGTATAGTCTTGTTCCTGAATACTCATTACGAAAAATTTACCCATACCTGGAATTGAAAAAATGTTCTCAACTACGAATGCACCTGTAAGTACTGATGCAGTGATTGGGCCTAGTACTGTTATAACTGGCATAATAGCATTACGAACAGCATGTCTCCAGATAATCTTACTCTGAGATAAACCTTTTGACTTCGCAGTCTTTATATAATCTTGTCCCAAAACATCAAGCATACTTGTTCTCATCAGTCTTGAAATAGTAGCCAAAGAACTAAAGCTTAAGGCAAACGCAGGTATAAGCTTGCTGGCAAAACTATCCCAACCTGTTATAGGGAAAAACTTAATTCCTGTTAATTCAAATAGTTTTAATCCTAATAAATATTGAAGTAAAGAACCTATAATAAAGTTCGGAACTGATACACCAATAATTGCAAAAAACATAGATGCACTATCCCAGCCAGTCCCCCTCTTTACTGCTGCAACAATACCAAGTAATACACCTGTTATAGAAGCAAATATAAGGGCTCTAACCCCCAAGTCAAATGAATATGGGAAAGCCTGTGAAATTATATCGGTAACAGGACGGTTATATTTAATCGATATACCCAAGTCCCCCTTCAAAGCATTAGAAATATATATAATTAATTGCTCGAGAACTGGCTTGTCCAGTCCATACTTTCGATTGAGTGCTGCCATCGTTGCTTCTGGTAACGCCTTTGTACCGATGAAAGGATCACCTGGTAACAGACGCATCATAAAAAATGTTAAAACCGTTAGAGTTAATATAGTTAACACTGCGTAAAATAATCGCTTTCCAACATATTTAATCACATGCACTCCTCCTTTCTTTTCTCCTTATTTCATTATGGAACTCAAGCTTTGTCCTATTCAGAATTGTTATCCTATATTACCTTTCAAAAGACATTTGTGTATTGTCCATACAGCTACTCCCCCAACAAAGTAATATAGGATGGCAATTCTAAGAAGGAAGCTCTTGCTCTCGCTCCTTTTTACAATCGCTTATCTATTATACAACAAAATCATTCAAATGTCATAAGTTTTTTATTTGAAATTAATGGTTTGAATTGTATTAAAACAAAATGGAAGTGCGGGTATCAAAAAACCCCGCACTAACCTTTGTGTAAGCAGATAATATACCGAAAACACGATAATCGTGTTCTCGGTATATATTAGTATTCTAATATTATATTATTTTAAAACTAAATATCTATAGTTCATATCTTGGAATGCAGTTCTAATAACTCCTGAAGCAATCTTTCCACTGGTGACATAATCTCTGGATCTCCAGTATACAGGACTGATTGGCACATCATCAAGAAGTAATCTCTCAAGATCCATAAGGTATCCCATACGTGTAGCAGGATCTGCTTCAGTACGAACCTTTGCCAATAACGCATCATATTCTGGGTTTGTGTAACTTGTATGGTTATTACCATTACCAGTTTCAAATAGATCTAGGAATGTCATAGGATCATTATAGTCAGGTCCCCATCCAGCAAATACGATTGAGAAGTCTTTATTCTCCATTCTATCAAGTCTGGATTTAAATGGCATATTCTCAACCTTAAGATCAATTCCAAGGTTAACTCTTAATTGCTCTTGAATAAATGCTGCGTTTTCAACTGCTGTATCACTATCATCAGCGATCATAGTAAGATCAACAGTATCAACACCAAGTTCTTCTAATGCTAAAGCATAGTGTTCCTTAGCCTTATCAACGTCAACCGTAGGAAGTAATGGACCAATTTCATTAGGGAACTTATCATTTAAACCGTTAACTGCAAAAGGTGTGAAGCCTACAGCAGCTTTAGAACTATTCTTTACTATAGCATCAACGAAAGCCTGTTTATCAATAGCATAGGTAAGAGCTTTACGAAGATTCTTATTAGCAAGTGCAGGTTCGTTAAGGTTGTACTCTAAGTAGAAGCAAGCACCATCATCATAAGTGTTAATTGGGTAGTTTTCGCTTCTCATAAGCTCAGCCTGCTCACCATTAAGGTTAACTATATCAACTTCACCAGCTTTGAAAGCATTTAAAGCTGCGTTAGTATCATTAATCATAACCGCAGTAAGTTTTTCAACTTGAATAGCATCTGCGTTCCAGTAATTAGTGTTCTTCTCTAGAACGATCTTGCTCTCATGCTCCCAAGAAGTCATGTTGAATGCTCCATTGTACACCATCTTGTCTGCATCTGTACCATAGGCATCACCAAACTCATTGTATGCTTTCTCATTCAATGGCGCGAATACACCAAATGCTAACTGAGATAAGAAATAAGCTGTTGGATATTCAAGAACAACTTCTAACTCATATTCACTTAAGGCCTTGAAACCTAATGCATCTTCACCAACCTCGCCATTGTAGAATGCCTGGCCATTTTTGAATACATAACCAAAGTATGCATAAGGAGCAGCAAAGTCAGGGTTTAATAGGGATTTCCAACCAAATACGAAGTCATGAGCGGTAACAGGTTCACCGTTAGACCATGTCATACCTTCACGAAGCTTAAAATTATAAGTTAAGCCATCATCACTAACTGTCCAATCTGTAGCAACACCTTCTACAACATTGTCATCAGCATCTAACATAACTAGGTTCTCAATAATATGACGAATAATTGTGAAAGAAGTTGTATCAGTAGTAGTTACAGTAAACATCTCAGGTGGTTCTGATAAAATATTAAATGTAACCTCATTCGCCCCTGGAGTTCCTGGATAAGCACTTGTATCACCTGCATTATCGCCGGTGTCTGCTGGTTCATTATCATCAGCTTCTGTTCCAGTGTTTGTATTAGTATCATTGTTTTTCTTACCATCATCCTTTGATCCGCATGCAGTAAATAACATTACTGACATTGCTAGAACCAAAAGTATGGCTAATAGCTTTTTAGCTTTCATAAATTCTCTCCTCCTTATATTCGACAAGCGAAATAAATTCGTCCTGTTTTCTAATATATAAAAAGGAAGTACATTATCTATACTTCCTTAGTATATCTTAATCGTAGTAACATAATAAACTAAAAGATTGCTTTAGTCAATACACTAAAGCTAAAAAGTTCATCGGATTGCAGTGATAAACACCTTATACACTAGAGTTTTGTCACATTACAAGTTTTACATATATTTCTAATCATATAGACTGATTGGCAATACTGCTCCGTCACATATAAAAAAATCCTACATATAATATGGGGTAAAGGAGTGAGACATATGCCTAGTCCCTATAATTTTGGTGTCTTTGGAGGGGATCTTCGTCAAGTATATATGGCGGAGGCCTTTATACAAATGGGTTATAGTACTACAGTCTATGGCCTATGTGAGAAAGTAAGGAATGATAGATGCAGTTCTGCAAAATCTATGCAGGAGCTTTTTGAGATTTCTAATGTACTGATCGGACCTATACCGATGTCACGTAATAATATTGATATAACAGCCAGTTTGACTGCTTCTGACCTTACTATTAATCATATTGCTTCCTTACTGAAAAACCATTATTTACTAATGGGAGGCAATATTCCTAAATTATTAGCAGATATATGCGCCACAAAAAGCATCTCTTGCTTTGATTATATGAAAAGCGACAAAATAGCAGTTAAAAATGGCATTGCAACAGCGGAAGGTACAATAATGGAGGCCATAAAATCTAGTGATATCAATCTTCACCACAGTAATTGTTTAGTCTTAGGTTACGGACGCTGTGCTAAAATCCTAGCACAAAAACTACAGGGGTTAAATGCTCTAGTTACTGTTGCTGCTCGATCAGAAGATGCTCTGGCTTATGCCGAAGCTACAGGACATGGAACCATATTATTAGCTAATATGAAGAATCATATATCCTCCTTTGATTATATTTTTAATACAATACCATCAAGAATCCTAGATAAGGATATCCTTGAACAGGTGAAGCCTGATGTAACTATCATAGATATTGCTTCCTCACCAGGTGGCATTGATTATGAATACACCAAAAAGCATAATATTAATGCCGGACTATTTCTTGGCATACCTGGGAAAATCGCCCCAAGGTCTTCTGCCAATATTCTTGTTACTGAGACCCTTGCATATCTAAAAGAAAGAAGTGATTGAATGACCCTTGAAGGAAAAAATGTGGGCTTTGCCCTTACTGGATCATTTTGCACTTATGAAGATGTATATAAAGAAATGGAAAACTTAGTCGAGGCTGGTGCTAATGTATATCCCGTGTTTTCCGACCGTGCCCAGATAACCGATAGCCGGTTTGGAAAGGCTAAGGATTTTCTAAAAAAAGCTAAAGAGATATCAGGAAATGATCCAGCAACCACAATTGTAGATGCAGAAAATTTTACTCCCCGCGGGATACTTGATATCGTAATAATTGCCCCTTGTACAGGTAATACCCTAGCTAAATTAGCTAATGCTATTACTGATTCTCCTGTGTTAATGACTGCCAAAGGTCATCTTCGCAATGGCAAGCCGGTGGTAATCGCCCTTGCAACTAATGATGGTCTCGGCAATAATCTTAAAAATATAGGACAGCTTATTAATAGTAAGAATATTTACTTTGTGCCATTTGGGCAGGATAACTATAGGAAGAAACCCAATTCATTAGTAGCACATTTTAATCAAATCATACCAACTCTTGAAAAAGCCTTAGAGGGGAAACAGATACAACCAGTAACTCGCACCCCAGCTTAATACGACACAACCACCATTAGACAAAAACTAAACCTAACTTACAAGCAAATATAAGAGTTGTTTCAAAAAAGGTGTATTATGTCTCCATAATGCACCGTTATGAGAACGCTTGCTAGTATTTGTATTGGCATATGCGGACGTTTACGTCCGTATAAGACATACAAATCATGCAAGTGTACTCATACCGGTGTGTGAGGAGATATAATACACCAAAAATTTTGAAACAACAATTATATTACTCAGTTTTAGCTTTTTCTATTTCCACTACTGCAGATTTCTTCATTGGAATTCTACAGTTTTTGTTATTACCAAATTCCACAATCACTACTTCTTCCATTACGTCAATAACCACACCATAAAACCCACTAGATGTTAATACACTATCACCTTTATCTAGAGTTGACAGCATCGCTTCCATCTGTTTTTGTTGCTTTTTCTGTGGACGTATTAACATAAAATAAAGTAGTAGTCCAAGTACGGCTACCTGCCCTATTATCATAATCCATGATCCTGTGGGTGATGGGGTTTCAGCTCCTGGAGCTAATAATATAAAATTATTCATAACTATTTCCTCCTAATGATATTATTCTAAAATTCAATGTTATTCACATTAATTCTCACCTCTGGCAAATCCTTCTAATTTTTTCTTCTTATATTCCATATAGCGGTTCTCTCTGATAGCCTCTCTTATTTCCTCCATCATGTGATTATAAAAATACAGATTATGGATTACCATAAGACGCATTCCTAGCATTTCTTTAGCTTTAAGCAAATGTCTTATATAAGAACGGCTATACATCTTACATGTTGGACATCCACATTTTTCATCAAGAGGTCGCTCATCCAGTTCGTACTTGGCATTGGATAAATTCATCTTTCCATGATTAGTATAAGCATGTCCATGCCGTCCGTTACGAGATGGGTATACGCAGTCAAAGAAGTCTACTCCTCTTTCTACTGCCTCTAGAATATTCTCAGGGGTTCCAACTCCCATTAGATATACCGGCTTCTCCCGTGGCAAATAGGGAACGGTTTCTTCTAAAATACGATACATTTCCTCATGGGATTCACCAACAGCCAACCCTCCTAGAGCATAACCATCTAAATCCATCTCAGATATAACCTTAGCATGTTCTATTCTAATATCTGCAAATGTACCACCTTGATTAATTCCAAATAGCATCTGCTCTTTATTAATAGTATCTTCAAGGCTATTAAGTCTAGTAAGCTCTGTTCTGCATCTCTTTAGCCACCTTGTTGTGCGATCCACAGAATTTTGGATATATTCCCTTGTTGCTGGATGGGGAGGACATTCATCAAATGCCATAGCAATAGTTGATGCTAGATTAGATTGAATTTGCATACTCTCCTCAGGACCCATAAATATCCTTCTTCCATCAATATGGGAATTAAAATACACCCCTTCTTCTTCTATCTTTCTAAGCTTGGCTAGGGAAAAGACTTGAAATCCACCGGAATCAGTTAATATAGGTCTATCCCACACCATAAATTTATGGAGTCCACCCATCTGTTTAATAACCTTATCTCCTGGTCTTAAATGTAGGTGGTAGGTATTAGAAAGTTCCACCAGGGTTCCTATTTCTTTAAGATCTCTTGTTGAAACAGCACCTTTAATGGCCGCAACTGTTCCTACATTCATAAATACAGGTGTCTGTATAGTTCCATGGGGAGTTACAAACTCTCCACTTTTTGCATTATTATCTCTTGCAATTAATTTGTACATCTAAAATTATTCCTGCTTTCTATCACTGTTTTCATCATTACAAGTATACCCTCTGTATCCTATTATTTCAACAAAAATATATTATGGAACCCTTCTTCAGTCTTTCTATATAGATGTATCAAATTCCACTTCATATGTTTTTCTGATTTTTGGAAAATATTCTAAAAAACATTGCATTATTAAGAAGAAATTGGTATTATATAGAAAGAAATTGTCATACTATTATTCCTAAATACAAACGGGGGTTAATTTACTATGTCAATCAAAAAATCTTTACGGATTCTATTGATTTTGTCATCCATTATTCCTTTTTTTGTGACTTCTATTATTGCGCTGCAATTATTAACTAATCGATTAGTTGTTGCTCAATCAAATAATATTTTAAGCACCGCCCAATCTACTAGAGTTAATATAGAATCACTTGTGAATAACCAAATAACCGAAGTTTCCTTGTTAGGAATACAAAGTGATATTCAGCAATTAGTTAAGGAAAGTAACCAGGGCAAGCTAATAGCTAATGATAGGGTAAATGCTATACTTAATTCAAGACTCTCAACCTATAGCTCTATCAACCACATTTCAGTTTATAATATTGATAGAACCGTTGTTGCCAGCACTGAAGCCTCATTGATTGGTAGCTTGGCAATTAATGATCTTTCCTTATCATATATGTCTACTACCGGTGAGGTATCCACTTGTGTAGGAGGTGTTAATGATAATACCTTCAACATTGGAACCCCTATATATGACTCACAATCATGGGATACAATCGGTTACATAATAAGCAATCTTAACACCGCATATCTTAGTAAAACTGTTGCAGAAATCAGTGTAGGAGGTTCTGGTTTTGGGATATTGCTGGATAGGAATGGAACTATACTTTATCATCAAGATGAAGAGCTTATAGGTACCTCCGTTAGCCCAGGAAAGCTTTCAGAGCTTGTCAGTAATATAGAAAAGGGATTAACCACTTCAGATGGTCATTTTCAATACACCTATGATAAGGTAGACCAAATATTTAGTTATAGCTATATACCACAGTTAAATTGGGTTCTTCTAATTAAGCAGGATCTGGCAGAGGTACAATCTATTAATAATATAATGCTGGCATCATTAGTAATAATCTGCCTTGTATTAATTATTCTCGTTAGTATATTCGCCAATGTTCTTGCTAAAAGATATACCGCTCCTATCATATCTCTTCGAGATGCAATGCGAACGGCAGCTGAGGGCAATCTGACCGCCCAATCTAATATTAAAGCTACTAATGAGCTTGGAGAACTATCTAAGAACTTTAATAAAATGATGCATATCATAAAAAACAATTATGATGATTTATCCAATATGCATGAAGAGCTTCTCTCCAACGAGGAACAACTACGGTCGAACTATGATCATATAGAATTTTTGGCTTATCATGATACATTGACTAGCCTTCCTAATAAATTGGCATTACTTAATTATGTTGAAGCTGTTCTAACTTCTCCTGAAACAAGTAGCAACATCTATGGAGTATATTTTTTAGATTTGGATAATTTTAAGACGATTAATGATACCCTTGGTCATGAATATGGGGATGAACTACTGGTCAAAACATCTCAAAAGTTAGCATTACTTTTAGAGGATAAAGGCATGCTCGCTCGAGCAGGTGGAGATGAATTTATTATTTTTAAAGAGGATATATCCAGTAAAGAAGAAGCCGCTTCCTTCGCTAACGAGATTATTGAATGCTTTAAAAGCCCTTTGAATTTAGATGGTGAGATGGTCTATGTCTCTATGAGTATTGGTGTTGCAGTATATCCTGAGGATGGTTTGAGCTCCAATGCACTTATTAAAAATGCGGACATAGCCATGTATAAGTCAAAGGATTCCGGCAAAAACAAATGTACCATGTTTAATGCTAAGATGGAAGAGGAACTAAATCGAAATACCATGATTATTGAGGTTCTTCACAATGCTATTGAGAATAATGAGATATACATACAATATCAACCTCTTCTTAATCTTAAGAAGAATGAAGTTGTGGGATATGAGGCATTGATGAGAATTCATAGTGAACGACTGGGATATCTTTCACCTAATGAATTTATACCTATTGCTGAGGAGACAGGACTTATTATCGAGCTAAGTACTTGGCTTCTAAGAGAAGCATGCTCCTTTAACAAGGAATTAATAGATAAGGGAATTGGCCCTTGTACTGTATCTGTTAATATTTCATCCGTACAATTAAACCAACCGGATTTTGTCGAGCTACTCTCCGGTATATTAGAGGAAACAAAGCTTCCACCAAAGTATCTTGAAATTGAGATTACAGAGAGTACTCTAGTGTCCTCTATCACAGATGCTACATTATTATTAACCACTCTACAGGAGCTGGGTATTAAAATCTCACTAGACGACTTCGGAACAGGATATTCTTCCTTAAATTACTTAACAAAGCTACCTATCAATACCCTTAAGATTGATAAGTCATTTATTGATAACATTTGCTCCAGTAGCAAGGATACTCATATAGCAGAAACCATAATCCAGCTTGCTCATAGTCTGAATATTCAGGTTGTAGCTGAAGGTGTTGAAGATATGAACCAGCTTGCTCTCTTGAAACGGCAAAAATGTGATATTATTCAAGGCTTTATCTTTAGTGAACCACTTCATCCACCTGCACTTGTGGATGTGATTTTAGAAACTGCATAAGATTTCTCAGAATGGTTTACAAAACAGGGTCCAATTATTGTCCAACAGAGACACGCTTTCGCTCGGATGTCGCTCATAGCGGTCTCTTTATGGATCAATAATTGGACCCTGTTTTTCTTAAGTAAGAATACTGTGAATCTAGGTCAAGAGCCATAAGAAATAAATCTCATTATTAATAAGTATGTTTTAAATTAAATATTTTCAACAACTTACTCTGCTTTACCTGCGCAGCCAAGTACATTAATAAGTTTATGGCGAACAAGAGTCTTAATGTTAGCTCTTGCAGGTGTTAGATATTGTCTTGGATCAAAATGTCCAGGATTCTCATTCATATGTTGACGAATACCTGCTGTAAATGCAAGTCTAAGATCAGAGTCAATATTAATCTTACATACAGCCATTCTTGCAGCTTGTCTTAGCATGTCTTCAGGAATACCAATAGCATCATCTAGCTTTCCACCATTCTCATTGATAATCTTAACATATTCCTGAGAAACGGAAGAAGCTCCATGTAAAACAATTGGGAAGTTAGGTAGTCTCTTCTCAATCTCCTCAAGGATATCAAAGCGAAGTTGTGGCTTGGTGCCTGGTTTAAACTTAAATGCACCATGACTTGTACCTATAGCTATTGCTAAAGAGTCAACTCCTGTGCGTTTAACAAATTCCTCTACCTCTTCAGGTCTAGTATATGATGCATCCTCTGCACTAACATTAATATCATCTTCAATACCCGCTAATCTACCTAATTCACCTTCAACAGTAACACCACGAGCATGAGCATAATCAACTACTTGCTTTGTTAATGCTATATTCTCCTCAAAACTAAGATGAGAACCATCTATCATAACGGATGTAAACCCACCATCTATACAAGATTTACAAGTTTCAAAATCAGGACCATGGTCTAAGT
>DUNS01000116.1 GCA_012839235.1 Clostridiales bacterium | reverse complement strand
TCTTGCAATTTACTAACATTAACTTTATGTACATCATCATATTCTAAAGCACATAAGGCAGCTGCAATTCCCCCTGCTTGCCCAATCGCCCCAGCTGTAGGAGTCACTCTTATTGCTGCCTGGGCTTCAAATGTTGCTGATATACATCGTCCAACAACCAATAAATTAGATAACTCCTTACATGTCATAACTTCATATGGAATACTATAATAGGTCCCTTTTTCACTTAAAAACATACTATTTGTACCAGCACCCTTTGGATTATGAATATCAATTGGATAAGCAGAATGTGCAATAGTCGTCTCGAACTCTTTTCTGCTAAGAATATCCTCTGCTGTCAGAGTATAATCTCCAACTAATTGCCTGGATCCTCTAACTCCTACCGAAGGTCCTGTATACTCTAATAATGCATTTTCAAAGCCAGGAATATGCTTACGTAAAAATATATCTAGCTGGGCGCACTGCCTACGACCTATAATCTCTGCTTCACTTAAGCTTTCTGCATCAGTTCCATCTTTTTCAAGAATTCGGCTTGTGTTGATTATGTATTCTCCAGGACGGTTTGTTTCAAAGAACAAAAGCTCCTCCCTGTCAAAACCTATCTCTTTACGCTCCCTTGCCGCCTTAAACTCCTCTTTGAAACCTGCTACACAAAAAGAAGTACTTAAGTTCATCAAATCCTGATTATCTTTCAGGCGATCAAATTCACCAACATTTGAGATTATATGTTTCTTTAGCTTATTCGTGTCTACATTGCAGTATTTCATGTTCATAGTCATAGGCTGAGTAGCACCATCTACTTCTCTTCCTTTAGTCATAGGAACTCCCGCCCATGCGGCTATATCACCATCACCTGTTGCATCTACGAAAACCTTACCCTTTACCTGATTTAAGCCATCCTTATTGCATACCGTCAAAGAGGCTATCCTTCCACCTTCTGTCCTGACGGCTCCTAAAAAGGTGTGATACAACACCTTAACATTGGCCTCCCTAGTCATCTCATCTAGTATTAGTTTGAGCCCTTCTGAAGAAAAGGGAGTTACATAACTTACATATCTAGTAGTATCCTTTACATGACCTGCACTGAATCCACGCTTAACCATGTTCTGCACTATTTCCTCTGGCAAGCCTTTAATTACTTGTTTCTCACCAGCGTGAAAAGTCATCATTGGTCCAACACCTGCACCTGTCAATGAACCTCCTAAATATCCACTTTGTTCTATTATCAGAACCTTAGCACCGCTTCTTCCTGCTGCAATTGCAGCCAAAGCACCTGAGACACCTCCTCCCCCAATAATGACATCAAACACCTCTTCATAAAAGATAATAATACCTCCTTCCTCAAACAAACAAATCACTTAATTTGAATTTTGTGAAAATTATTTTCATAAATCATAGTGATTTCTTATAGTTTTCTGCTTGTTTTTTGAGTTTTCTACATAGATATTACCATTATTTTCACTAACTGTCAACATATTTGAAAATCTTTTTTATCTTTACCGTAAATTTTGATTGTTTTTGCTAGACAGTTTTCTTTTCCAATGATAAAATTGACTAGTCAGATATTTTGATGTATCATTAGCCTAAATAATACGATTATCTTTATATAGAGGTGGATATAGAATGGTTCAAGCAGTAATAGCGAAAATTATATCTTTACAAAGCAACTTCACAGTTGGTGAAAATGAAATTGCTCAATATATCATGAACAATGCTGATGATGTTGTTACAAGTACTATAACTACGATTGCTAAAAACACCAATACTTCAGAAGCAAGCGTAAACCGTTTTTGCAAAAAAATAGGTTTCAAAGGTTTCAACAGCTTTAAAGTAGCTCTCGCACAAGAGACCTTTTATAACAATATGAACCGTAGCGATAAGCCCTCTGAAGATGAAAGTTTCATATCCTCAGTGAGCAGGGACTATCGTCATTTGCTACGCAGCACATCTGCTATGTTAGATGAAGAAGACTTATTAAAAGCAGCTGACGCTATTAAAAAAGCTTCTATTGTTTATATTATTTCCTACTCCTCTAATACATTTATTGCTAAGGAAGCTGAGTATAAGCTAACTATGGTAGGTATAAAAGCAAAAGCTATAACTAATATAACTGATATGCATATATGTGTAGCTAATGTTAGGCCTACAGATTTAATCATCTATATTGTTAATACCATAATAATGAGAGACATTTTTCTTTCCCTTAACACTGGTCACGATCGAAATGCTACGATTATTTCAATAACCAGCTATGACTCACCTAAATTAGATGCTCTTGTAGACTATAAATTTGTTACTAGTGATAAAATTATCGCAAAAAACTCTCAATCTATATCTAATAGCCTTGTGTTTCTATACGTTTTAGATGTTATATATAGTTATCTTTTAGATAATGATAAGGCTCTTACTCAAAAGAAATTAAATAATGAAGCTATTATTAATAATCATCAGGTTCTTGATACCCACCTATATGATTATTAATGGCTTTAAGGAGGTCTCATATGTTATACGAACTTAACAAACATGGCAACAAAGCTGTAGTTGATACATTTGGTGGGGAATTAATATCATTTCAAACTTCAGATAAAACAGAATATCTGTGGGGTGGTGACCCTTCCTATTGGAGTGGCCGTTCTCCTCACCTCTTCCCTATTATAGGTACAACTAAGCATTCTTCATCTTTAAAAAAACATGGTTTTGTAAGAATACAGGATTTATCTCTTATCTCATATACTGACAGTGAGATTTCACTATGCCTTAATGATACTGAAGCTACTAGGGAATGCTATCCTTATTCTTTTAGTTTTATTGTAACTCACAAGCTACATAAGGAAGGATTTACTACCAGTTATACAATTAGGAATACGGATTCAAAAGCCATGCCCTTCTGTATTGGAGGACATGTTGGTTTTGCATGCCCTTTACATGAAGATGAGCTTTTTGAAGACTATCTTGTACATTTCCCTAACCAAGAAGTTCTTCATCCGCTTACAATGACATCTAATAATCTTTATGATGATAACCTTAGATATACCTTGGAGTGCAATCAAGGCTTCCTTCCCTTATCATATAATTTATTTGATTCAGATGCACTAATTTTCAATCCGGCAAATGTTTCAGAAGTTTCCTTAATACATAAAAAAACCAGAAAAGGAGTTCATTTCTCCTTTCCTGATTTTCCTGTCTTAGCTTTATGGACAATGCCACACAAAGAATCTCCATATATTTGTATTGAACCATGGCATGGTATGCCGGCACTTGTAAGTGATGGTGACACCCTTTTTGATAAACCTTATGTTACCGTCCTAGAACCTTCCACGGAAAAGACTTTTACATATGAGATGTCTATAATCTAATGTCTAAAATGTCTCATTCCTGTAAACACCATTGCAATTCCATATTCGTCACATTTTTTGATTGAGTCCTCATCTCTGATTGAACCACCTGGTTGAATTATGGCTCTGATACCAGCCTGATGGGCCGCTTCAACACAATCAGCAAATGGGAAGAATGCATCAGATGCTAGAACTGATCCCTTAGGCGCATCCTTACTTATAAGCTCTCTACCATGGTCGATAGCTTGATTGGTTGCCCATATACGATTAACCTGACCAGGGCCTATACCAATACTTTGCTTATTCTTAGCAAGGGCTATTCCGTTGGATTTTACATACTTAACTACCTTCCATGCAAACCTTAAGTCCTCCATCTCTTCTTTAGAAGGAGTACGTTTAGTTACGACCTTAAGCTCTGCTTCATCAAGAAGCTTACTATCTATGGTCTGTACGATTAATCCACCATTGATCTTCTTAAGATCATAGGATCTTTCGTCTTGGGCAACTTCTATATCCTTAAGCTCCAACACTCTCACATTCTTCTTTTCCTGAAGTAAATGAAGGGCCTCTTTCTCATAGGAAGGGGCTACTATAACCTCTAAGAATATCTGCTTCATTTCCTGTGCCAGAGCCAGTGTAACTTCCTGATTAAGTACTACAATTCCACCAAATATTGATACCTTATCTGCTTCAAATGCTTTCTTCCATGCATCTAATATATTGTCTGCACTTCCTACTCCACAAGGGTTTCCATGCTTACAGGCAACAACTGTTGGTTCATCAAACTCCTTAAGAAGCTCCAAAGCCCCATTAGTATCATTAATATTATTAAAGGAAAGCTCCTTACCATTAAGCTGAACAGCGTCGGTAATTGAACCCTTCTTTATTCCAATCTCTCTATAAAATGCAGCCTTTTGATGAGGATTTTCACCATATCTCATATCCTGGATTTTTTCATAGGTCATGGTTAGAGTTTCTGGAAGCTCCCTATCATTTCTTTCTCTCTTTAGATAGTCAGCAATTAATGTATCATAGGAAGAGGTGTGTTCAAATACCTTCTGCATCAGATAAAAGTTGGTCTCTACAGATACCTTTTTATTATCCTTTAGCTCTGAGAGAACCTTCTCATAATCCTCTGGATCAACAAGAACAGATACATCCTGATAGTTCTTTGCTGCTGCTCGTAGCATGGTAGGTCCACCAATATCGATATTCTCAACAGCCTCGTCTCTTGTTACTCCTTCTTTTAGTACCGTGGCCTTAAATGGATATAGATTAACTACAACCATATCTATAGGGTCAATTTTTAAATCTTCTAATTGTTTCATATGGGAAGGGTCATCTCTTCTAGCTAACAAACCAGCATGAACAATAGGATGAAGAGTCTTAACTCTTCCATCTAAGCACTCTGGAAATCCAGTCAATTCAGAAACCTCAATTGCCTTAATCCCTGCTTCCTTAAGCTTATTATAGGTTCCTCCAGTAGAAATAATCTCAACTCCTAGGGCTGTCAGCTCCTTAGCAAACTCTACTATTCCTGTCTTATCCGATACACTTATTAATGCTCTCATACCGATTCATCCTTTCCTCTCTACATTTATTCTTAATTTCATATCTTGTTTATACCAAGGACATTGTTAAGTATATAACATTTTATATTATAGCTTATCATAGGTTACGAAGTAACTTTCGATAAAGGGGGTAGTTTCTGCCCCGTCAATCTGATTATAGGAACATGCATTTAATTCCTATAATATAATATTATATGATTCATCCCCCAAAAACAAAGCAATTATTCTAATTCCATTTATTGATGGAGCTAATATATCAACAGAAACCATTTACTTTTAGACTATAAAACCTATTAATAAGCCATAGAAAAACAGTTCCCATGATGAGTATTTACATTCGTCAGTACTTAGAACAGGTCTTTTGTGTTCTTATGTACTTGTTACGTAATGTATCTAAGCGAAAGCGTCTCACCCATGGGAATGTTTTTCTATAGTTTATCAATCTCCTTCATGTCTGAAAAGTAAAATTAATATAGAAGCAGTTGCATTCTTTTGCATTTTATACTATAATTCCAATGATAGTGAAAAATATTAAACTGGGCATAATATTGATATATTTCCAATGATGAACAAATTATAGATTATAAAGAGAGGCTTTGCTATAAATGAAGAAACTAAAAGTTACTGATTTTTTAATAGGATTTATCTTCACATTACTACTCATATCCTTTGCAGTAGTGATTACTATTAATTTTAGACCTCTCTATTATCTAGATATGGACTTTCTTAATATTTCTGCTAGTTCAGGATATCCAAGAGAAGAAATCAAGGCTAATTATGATGCCTTGATTGACTATTCCTCTCCTTTCTTTACTGGAGAATTATCATTCCCAACTCTACCGGCTTCTGATAATGGACTCCAGCATTTCAGGGAAGTAAAAAATATATTTAATTTCTTTTATATATTATTTGCAATAACTTTTGCTATTAGTGTCATAATAATACAATATAAGAGAAATCGAAAAGATCATTCCTATTTATTAGCTTCATCTATTACAGCAATTGTTCTGCCATCCCTTGTAGCTATAGCTTTAGCCATAGATTTTGACAAAGCATTTGTTGTTTTTCACAAAATATTTTTCAACAACGACTACTGGCTTTTTGACCCTGTAACAGACCCAGTTATTAGGATCTTGCCAGCAACATTTTTCCTACATTGCGCACTATTAATTATTTTATTAATTATATTAGGAAGTATTATACTTGCCCTAATTTACAATCACATTAGAAAGAATTTTCATATCAAATACCGTAAGATAGAAAATCTAAAGATATAATTCAACCAACACCAAAGGAGCTAAAAACATGAGAAAAACAAAGATTATATGTACTTTAGGCCCCGCCACAGACAAAGGGGATACCTTAAGAGAATTAATTCTAGCTGGAATGGATGTTGCCCGCTTTAACTTCTCCCATGCTGATCACGCTGAACACTTAGGAAGGCTTGAGAAGCTAGAAGCTTTAAGGGATGAGCTAGGAATCCCTGTAGCAACACTTCTAGATACTAAAGGCCCTGAGATTCGTCTTGGAACATTTAAAGACGATGCAAAGATAGAGCTTGTAGATGGTAGCACCTTTACTCTAACAACTAGAGATATTGAAGGAGATGAAAATCAGGTATCAATCAGCTATGATAATTTAGTATATGACGTTGAAGTTGGAACAACTATTCTGATTGATGATGGTCTAATCGAAATGGTTGTTACCGAATTAACTCCAACAGATATTATTTGTAAGGTTAAGAATGGAGGAACTGTTTCTTCAAGAAAGGGTGTTAATGTACCTGGCATCAAACTATCCATGCCCTATGTTAGTAGCAAGGATAGGGATGATATCATTTTTGCTATTGAACATGATTATGACTTTCTTGCTGCATCATTTGTCAGAACAGTTGAGGACATTGAGGATATCAAGAAGATAGTTAACAAGCATAAGTCACAAATCAAAATTATTGCAAAGATTGAAAATCTTCAAGGTGTGAAAAACATTGATGCAATTATAGACGCTTGTGATGGAATTATGATTGCCCGAGGTGATATGGGGGTTGAAATTCCATACGAAGATGTACCTTCTCTTCAGAAGACTATTATTAAGAAGGTATATAATAGCGGTAAGCAAGTAATAACCGCAACTCAGATGCTTGATTCCATGATTAAGCATCCAAGACCAACTAGAGCAGAGACCACTGATGTTGCCAATGCTATATATGATGGTACAAGTGCAATTATGTTATCCGGCGAGACTGCTAATGGCAAATATCCTGTTGAAGCTTTAAAAACAATGATTAGAATAGCTTGCAGAACTGAAGATGATATAGATTATGTGAAGCGCTTCCACCTAAGAGATGCTTGTAACCAACCTGATATCACCGAAGCAATATCAAGGGCAACAGTGACAACCGCCCATGATCTTAATGCTAAGATGATCATCACTGTTACTACCTCTGGAAGAACTGCTAGAATGATCTCCCGTTACCGTCCAGAATGCCAGATAATGGGCTGTTCAACCGATCCAAAGGTTTGTCGTCAGCTTAATATGGCTTGGGGAGTTACACCTTTACTAATCGAACTAGAGCATGATACATTTGAATTAATAGAGCACACTATACAAGCGGTAGAAGATGCAGGTTACCTTAAAGACGGTGAAGTAGCTGTCCTAACAGCTGGTGTACCTCTTGGAACCTCAGGAACTACCAATATGATTAAAGTTCAAATCGCAGGTAGTAAATACTAAAATCATTATCCTGAAAGGAAGTTACAGATGAAAAAACTTGATTATCTCAAATGGGACGAATATTTTATGGGTATAGCTCTTCTATCAACTCAAAGAAGCAAAGACCCAAGCACCAATGTTGGTGCTTGTATTGTTAGTGTAGATAACAGAATTCTCTCCGTAGGATATAATGGTATGCCCACCGGCTGCTCCGATGATGAATATCCTTGGGAACGAGAAGGTAGTGATCTAGAAACTAAGTATATATATGTATGCCATGCTGAGCTTAATGCAATCTTAAACTACACCGGTAATGGAATGAAAGGATCCAAGCTATATGTCACATTATTTCCTTGCAACGAATGCGCTAAGGCAATTATCCAGACTGGCATTAAAGAGGTCATATATATGGACGACAAATATGCTGACACTGATCCCGTTATAGCTTCTAAGCGTATGTTTACTTCTGCAGGAGTAAAATATCGCCAGTATAACAAGCTGAATAAGGATGTAGTACTTACTCTGTAATTATCTTTGATGATAAGGAACTTTAAAAAGAGTGAATTCAAATAAGATTTGAGTTCACTCTTTTTTCATTTTATATTATTCTATTCTACACTATAGTTAGGAGCTTCCTTAGTTATATGGATATCATGGGGATGACTTTCCTTTAAGGATGCTGACGAAATCTTAACGAATGAGCTTTCCTCTTGAAGTGTCTTAATGTCCTTAGCACCACAGTAGCCCATACCTGAACGAATTCCACCGATTAATTGGAATACAGTATCCTCAACTAATCCCTTATATGCTACACGTCCCTCAACACCCTCTGGAACTAATTTTTTAGCATCGGTCTGGAAGTAACGATCCTTACTGCCTGCTTCCATGGCAGCAATAGATCCCATACCACGATAAACTTTGTATTTTCTTCCTTGATAAAGTTCGTATTCTCCTGGACTTTCATCACAACCAGCAAATATACTACCCATCATGCAGACATCCGCACCAGCTGCAAGAGCTTTA
>DUNS01000115.1 GCA_012839235.1 Clostridiales bacterium | reverse complement strand
TTTTTTATTAGATTTATTTAATTCCATTTTGTACCTATAGTCCTTTATTTTAATTATTTCCCATTGATATAATCCTCTATCTGTTTCTTTGCCAGAGTTCTATCTATATAATATGCACTATTTTTGTCATTTCCATTAATCAAATCGAAAGTAATCCTATTAAGTGGTGTCTGTAGATAGCTTTCAAAATAGTTCATTTTTTCAAATAAAGTCAAATTAGAAATAAGCTTGGGATAGATGTCTTCTATGTAAGCTCTTAATTCTTCTGCTGTTTTGATTGATCTTAAAAATTCCTTGAACTCATTTGAAAAAACACTTTGTGAATATTCCTTAGATGTGAACATTGTATTATATATATCATCTGGGATAACCGTATAGTAACTGATTTCTATTCCCAAGAGTTCTTGGACAATTAATACGCTATATTCAAACATTACATCTTTATCAAAATACTTATTAACAGCCGAAAGCTTCATCACTTGAGGAATAGCCGGATGTACCAAGGTCAGCTTTTGATACAAGGCCTCCGATAATGTTATCTGCGTCCTAATTGGAATAGTGATATATTTCATCCTCTTCTCTTCACAATGAAATATCTCTAAAAGGAGATGTTCAAATTCTCCCGTATCAGAATTAACTACATATATAAGATTTTTAGATATATCATCAATTGATGGTACTGTGATTTGCTCCTTTTTCGGCTCCTCCTTTTGAACAGGAGTCACAACCTGGGCTTCAGGCACACTCCATAGGCGTATAACAGTTTGATAGCTTATCACACCTATACCAAAAAATATCAGTACGAAAACCATTGACTTTAAAAATCTTCTTGCAAATATTCCTCTTGCATCTTCTCTCACTTGATCACCTCGCACTGTCAGGGCCAATACACCATGAATTATTTTATCATATGAGTCACTTATTATCAATTAACAAATGTTTATGATTTATTTCTCCATAAAATAATGTATACTTATAAGAGAATAGGAATAGGAAAGGAATAATGATGAAACGAAAAACTGTATTGGTAACCGGAGCCTCTAGAGGGATAGGTAAAGCTATTGCAATTAAGTTTGCAAGGGAAAATTATAATGTAGTCATTACCTGCCTATCTAATAAAGAGCAGCTATTTGAAACCAAGTCTACAATTGAAGAACTTGGCAGGTCCTGTCTTCCATTCATTGGTAACATGGGAGACTACCTGGTAGTTAAGCAATTATTCGAGCAAATTAAAGATAGCTTTGGTAGCCTAGATGTCTTAGTTAATAATGCAGGGATTGCATCAATTGGCCTCTTTACCGATCTTACCCCAGATGGTTGGAGTAGAATTATTGAAACCAATTTGACATCTGTTTATAATACCTGCTCCCTTGCAGTACCTGACATGATTCATAATAAAAAGGGTAAGATAATTAACATTTCATCAGTATGGGGCAATGTTGGAGCTTCATGCGAAGTAGCTTATTCCGCCTCTAAAGGTGGAGTCAACAGCTTTACCAAAGCTCTGGCTAAAGAACTAGCTCCATGCAATATACAGGTTAATGCTATTGCTTGTGGTTTGATTAACACTGATATGAACCATACCCTTGATCAATCCGACCTCGAAAGTCTTGTAGAAGAGATTCCGGCCAACCGTCTTGGACAACCTGATGAGGTAGCACATCTAGCCTTTCAGCTTACGGAGAAAAACGAATATCTAACTGGGCAGATTATAAGCCTTGATGGGGGATGGATTTAGGGAGTGATGGTTATCACATTATAAGTTTACAAAAACAGGGGATGGTTATTATCCAACTGAGACACGCTTGCGCTCGGATGTCGCTCATAGCGGTACTAAGGTCATGACAGATATGAATATCTGCCACAACCAAGTACCGATGGCGACAACGGTCTCATATGGATGAATAACCATCCCCTGTTATATTTAAATATAGTTCTGATAAACACTGGGGTTTTTCTATGGGTGATAAAAAATATTTCACCATACAATAATAAACTAATTATTATCCATTATTATTTCACCTTCTGTGTATTTTCTGTCCATTTGGTGGCGAAGTTTTCTATTTTCCACGGTGTCAAATATAATTGAGAAATCATAGTCCTCTGGGTAGAGCTGTGAGGCTGGTACTTGTAGCTTTACTCGCTTGTGATTAATCCAGATTTTCTTACCTGGAAGCTGTACTCGTAGGGCTCCTTTTTCATTAGCAGTCTGACAGACGATTCCCAGTTTTTTATCTGGATAAACCATAACACTATCTCCAAGATTGAACTTCTTTGCTTCTGTTTGATCATTGGTGATTTTTTTCTTCTTTCGGATGCTTTGACTGGTTTCTTTCTTCAATACATCTTTCTCACCTTCAAATACTAAGTCTTCTGGTATCTTGTCCCCATAGGCCTCTTTAACTGCTATTTTCAACATACTATCAGGCATACCTAGCTTCTGGGCAATATAGAATGCGCAGCTCTCTCCAGCTTCACCAATCACAAGCTGATAAAGGGGCTTTAGGCTTTCCTTGTCAAATGTCATCCTAGCATTTAATATGCCATCATATTTATCAGCATAGTTTTTAACTTCTGGATAATGGGTTGTTACTAGATAAAGTGCTCCACTCTTTCTTAACTCCTCTAAAATAGCTATTGCTATTCCCATTCCTTCTGTTGGGTCAGTACCAGATCCTACTTCATCCATAATAACAAGACTGTCCTTATTAGCTCTTTTAAGTATTTCGAGGACATTAGTAATATGGGATGAGAATGTTGACAGGTTTTCAGAAATATTCTGCCCATCTCCTATATCACATAAGATTGCATTGTTCATACAGATATCTGCTTCTTCACAAGCAACATGAAGTCCACACTGTGCCAAAAGACAATTTAAGGCTACTGTCTTGATGGCAACAGTCTTTCCACCGGTATTTGGTCCTGTTATAACAATACCATTAATCCCATCACCTATTCTAAACTGCAGGGGGACATTAATCTTTTTATCCATTAAGGGATGCCTACCACTTTTGATAACAATTCTTCTTTCAAGGTTAATATGGGGCTCCACACCGTCATAGCTAAGGCTTAGCTTGCCTTTAGCGAATATAAAATCTAGCTTTTCTATGGTATGACTATTGTTTTTCATAATATCACTGACATCTGCCAGCATGGCTGTTAATGTATAGAGAATTCTTCGCGTTTCATTCTCTTCATCTATCCTCAGATTTTGAAGATCATCATAATACTTAGAAACCGTAGTTGGTTCTATAAATAAAGTACTTCCAGTTGAAGATTTGTCAATAACGGAGCCTGATATTTTAGATCTATACTCTTTTTTAACCGGGATACATATATGGCCATTTCTCATGGTAGTAAAGTTATCAGACATATATTCCTTATTAGACTTTAATACCATATCTGCTTTTTCTCTCATCTTAATTTCAGTCAGATCAATTCCTTCTCTAAGAGACTTCAGAAGCTTTGTAGCATAATCATCTACCTTGCCCCCTCTTATCTTCACATGTAATTCTTCTTTAATCTCATCTAGGGAATCCAAATTTTCTTCATAATATGGTAGGCCAATCTCATATTTTTTGCAGCGCTTAAGATAATCCTTAAGTCTTGAAATAGCAGTCAGGGCATATGCCACTGTTTCTAGCTCTTCTGCTGTAAGACATCCACCTATATTGGCCACCTGTAGAAGCTCATCTATACCACTTAAGGAAGTGAAGGGAGGATTCCCCTCCTTCTCAAGAAGTAGCTTTGCCTCAGAAGTTTCCCTAAGCCGTCCATGAAGCTCCACTTCATCCATATATGGTTGTAAATCCTTAATCATCATCTTTGCTTTATCAGTGTAAGCAAACTCTTGTAACTGTTCTTTTATAATATCAAATTCTAAAACTTTCTCTGTACTTATCATTGTTTACCTTTCTATAATTAATATTTTTATTACAATCTTGTTTTTAATAGTTTTTTTGCAACAAAAAAAGCATGACCTACGACATGCTTTCAAAAATCATAAATTCATATATCATGAAGAAAAACACTTCATGATCATTAGCTCCGATCGTATATTGCAAGCAAGCTTGCATATACTCACTACGCTTTCATTATATTGAAAATAAGAATCCTCCCATAGGAGCATCCAGCATTGTGAAGTCATTAGCTCTAACTATTTAATTAGTTATTATTCTCCACTAACACAATTAACATAAAACACATACCTTTCTTCAGTGTGAACTTTGGGCCAAAGGCACAAATTTGCCATTGAACTCAAAATAAACTTGTTTCCTATATAATAACAAGATAGCTTTAAATAGTCAATAAT
>DUNS01000114.1 GCA_012839235.1 Clostridiales bacterium | reverse complement strand
TCAAGATGTAACTTTACAGAAGTACATATATTACATTTAGTAGAGTTGAGAAAAGATAATATTCTGATAACAATCAATAATGAAAACTAATAATAGGAGTGTAAAAAAATGAGTTTCGATGAATTATACAAAGCTGCAAAAGCTGTAGTTAAACCGAATAAGCTTTCTGATTATGCTGAAGCAGGTGGGGTTGGTGCGGCTATTTATACTGAGGGTGGAAAAGTATATACTGGTGTATGTATTGATACGGCATGTTCTATGGGCTTTTGTGCTGAACATGCTGCAGCAGCAGCCATGATTACGGCTGGAGAAAGCCGAGTGATAAAAATGATTGCTGTTGGGTGGGATGGTCATATTATGCCACCTTGTGGTCGTTGTCGTGAGTTCATAAGTCAAATTCATAAAGATAATTTGGAAACAGAAGTGATGGTTAAGGAAGGTGTAGTAAAAACTATCCGTGAATTATTACCGTTTGATTGGCGGGAATAGATGGAAACCTAATATGAATGGAGGGGATTGTCTTGTTATTTAATAAGCTATTTGCTTCAGATGATTGCGCAGATAAAGATAGTTACTTTTGTAGACAAGCTGTTCGTGCTGTAGTTGTTCATGACGATAAACTGCTACTTGTTCATTCTAATAAAGGTGACTATAAATTTCCCGGTGGTGGAATCGAACAAGGTGAAAGCCATAGTGAGGCACTTAAGCGTGAGGTCTTAGAAGAAACTGGATATCATGTGGACAGAGTTAATGAATTAATAGGAATTACTATAGAGAAGAGACCAGACAAATTCAATCATAGGAAAATATTCGAGATGAAATCTCATTATTATCTTTGTGATATTGAAAGTAACCAAGAGGGACAGACTTTAGATGATTATGAAGCAGAACAAGAATTTGAGCCGGTATGGATTACATTAGATGAAGCATTAGCTACTAATCAAAGGTTGTTAGAACAATATAATAATAGTATGAATTCATGGGCTGATAGAGAAGCATACGTAATGGAAGAACTAAGTAAGGCTAGAAAATAATCCAGTTGCCTCTATGTATTTTGAATTTACTTTATTGCTAATTAAGATAAAGATGAGATAAAGTATGATCGATAATAAAAGAATAAAATTAACAGAGGAGAAGAAATTATGATATCAATATTAGGTGCTTTTTTGTTTGCAATAGCAGCTTTTATGACTATTCTTGTGGCATTCGGCGCGCCATTAGGTGAATTTACAATGGGTGGAAAATATAAGGTTTTACCTAAAGAATTTAGAATCATTGCTATAGTTATGTTATTCATTCAAGTGTTTGCAATTATCATTATTTTGCAGGCTGGTGGATTTTTAACAATGTGGTTTTCGGAGAAAGTCACAAAGTATATCTGTATATTTTTTGCAGTATACCTGCTCATTAATTCCATTGGCAACTTTTTCTCAAACAGCAAAAAGGAGAAATATTTTGCAACACCTCTTTCGACAGTGTCTGGAATATGCTTTTTGATTACTGCTCTTAATATTTAAAAGGAGTTATATGGTAATCCGGGGTAGTTAAAATCATAATAAGTGAATTGAGGGACGCAGTATGGAAATAAAAAAAGAAAAAATGATAGGACAGGGTAATACAGCCGAAATATACAGGATTGACGATAATAAAATATTAAAATTGTTTCGCTTTGGGCTCAATAAAGAAGTTGTCGAAAGAGAATATAATAATGGTACTTCGATACAAAGAATATTGGACTGTGTTCCAAGAGTATATGATTTGGTTGAGATTGACGGCAGATATGGAATTATATATCAGGAAGTCAAAGGAACAGATATGCTGAAAATTATGAGCAAGTCATTTCTTAAAATCAACTACTATGCAAGAAATCTAGCTCATTATCATGTATATATACATAAACCAATTATGGATAATGTTTCTTCAGTAAAAGAAAAACTAGAATATGATTTAAATGGTGTTGATATGCTAACAGACGAAACTAAGGAAACGGTTCGAAAATATTTAGAACAGTTACCTGAAGGTAATGATTTATGCCATTTTGATTTTCATCCGGGAAATATCATGATAACAGAGGATAAAGTAGTTTTTATTGATTGGATGACGGCATGCAAGGGAGATCCTTGTGCAGATGTGGCGCGAACAATTATATTACTAAAGTATGGAGAGGTTGAACATGCACCTTGGATTATTAGAAAGATAATTTCTATATTCCAACATCATATTTACAAGATATATATAAAAGAATATCTAAAGATTTCTAAGAGAAGTATAGAGGATGTTAATAGATGGATATTACCTGTGGCAGCAGCTAGATTAAGAGAGTGGATTTCGGACAATGAAAAGTCAGTGCTTATAGAATTAGTAAAAGAACAGTGCAATAAAATAGCATAAAAGGAAACGATTATTTAGGGGTGTTATTCGTTAAGGGAATACGAGAAGAGCCCTGAAAAGGTAAAAGAGTATACGGCATTAATGGAAAATTGGATAAATACGATTAAGAGATTTAAGGAACTTGCTCAGGAAATCTTAGATCAATTATAAATATGGGGGAATTATATGGTTAATAATAAGGGAACAGCTACGAAAGGTTTTGCTTTTATTACTTTAAGTTTATTGGCTTTTCTAGGCCTTGGTCTAGAAGCCCTGTTAGGATTTTTGATCGAACCGCTTATATACAATAAATCAATTAATGAGTTCTCCGCATCTGAGATTATTATTCACTGGATCTTAACATGTATATTATGGTTTATTACTTCTGTTATATTAATACATGTAGCTAAGAAAAAGCTTGGCTTTGATTTGCTATCACAGAAAGAGCCTGTAAGTAGAGGGCGTTTGTTCTTAAGTATTGGATTATTAGTTATATCAGTAGTTATAAGTATAATCGATTGGAATGGATTGAAGGTAGTCAAGGAACTTCAAAATAATGGTTGGCTGAAATTCATTTTCCAATATATTTATTACATATTTGAGGTGGGTCTATTTGTACTATTGATTGTTTTTGCTCAAGAAGCTGGAGAGATATGGTTTAAGAAAAGGAATATTCCTTGGGGTGGAATTCTTCTTTCTTTAACTTGGGGCTTAGCCCACAACCAATGTATATCATAGGAACAAAAAATGAATTTGATGAGCCAAATTTCTGTATTATAACTTGGATTGGTTTTCCTTTGATAAGACACCTCACCTTATGATTACCATAGGTGGTAGCAAGCAGACGAAGACCAACATACTACGTGATAAAATTTTTTCGGCAAATCTAATTACTGAAGATATAATATGGCTGGCGGATTATATTGGTAATACAAAAGGGGAAGAAAAGCTTAAGGACGATATTCAATATGATTACAAATGGGGAAATTATTTAAAAGTACCTGTTTTAGAGCAAAGTAATTGGGTCTATGAATGTGAAGTCACAAGAATATTAGAATTAGATGGAAGTCATTTATTCTTGGCTGACATAAAAAACATACAAATAGATAAAAGCTTTGAAGGTATCGATCTTAAAATGATTGATTTGAAGATGCTTAATCCTGCAATATACGCACCATATAATTATTTTTCGATTGGAGACAGAATTGGTGGATGTGGCGAATGGAAAAACCACTTAAAAAATTGACAGGGTTTTCTTAGTATAATATACTTATTACACAGATGTTTATATCAAAACCATAACTGTGGTCTGGTAAAGAAGGACTAATGATTTCGGCTCCAGCAAACAGTAGAGAAGAAGCATTAGCTTTATCTAATAAGTTAATGGATGAAGTCCTAATTGATTTTGAACTAAAGTAATAAAGTTATGGAAGCTAATATGTTACCTTAAGTATTAAAGTCATGAAAGGGGGATATGTTTATATGATAATGCTTGAAGCGATTGATTGGTTATTGGTTTTAACCATAATATTATTTATATCTGGTTTTGTTTTAATTGGTATAGAAATGCTGGCACCTGGATTTTCAGTCCCAGGTCTTGCAGGAATTGTCTGCTTGATAATAGGAATATTTTTAACGGCAGATAGCTTTGCAGAAGGTATAATTATTACCATTATTTTATTAGTGTTATTAGTAATAATGTTTGCAACTATCATACGGGCTCTTGCCAAAGGAAAAATAAAATCTCCTATCATTTTAAAAGACGAATTAAAGAAGGATAAGGGCTACGTAAGCGCAGATGAAATGAATCATCTTTTGGGCAAGCGAGGAGTAGCAGCAACGGACCTTAGACCAACAGGTACTGGTAATTTTGATGGGGTTGATCTGGACGTAATATCAGAAGGAAAGTATATAACCAAGGACACAAAGCTTATTATCTTTAAAGTACAAGGAGCTAAACTAATTGTTAGAGAAGATGATGAGAAATAATATTTATTGTTAAAAATATTGATTTAAGGAAGGGGTATGTTTATGCAAGAATCTATAGGTTTAATTATTCTAGTAGGTGTTATTGGATTATTAATTGTTTTGTTTTTTAGTTTTGTACCGGTTGGGCTTTGGATATCATCCTTAGCGGCCAATGTTAAGGTAAGTATTTTTAACTTAGTAGGTATGAGGTTAAGAAGAGTTAGACCAGATAGAATTGTACTACCACTTATTAAGGCTACTAAGGCAGGGCTTAACTTGGGCGTTAATCAATTAGAAGCCCATTTTCTTGCAGGTGGTAATATTGATGGAGTTGTTAATGCTCTTATTGCATCCGAGCGAGCTGGAATCGAACTTCCGTTTGAGAAGGCAGCAGCTATTGACCTGGCAGGAAGAGATGTTCTAGAGGCTGTTAAAATGAGTGTTAACCCTAAAGTTATTGAGACACCAAAGGTATCTGCAGTGGCGAAAGATGGTATTGAATTACTTGTAAAAGCTAGAGTGACAGTAAGAGCCAATCTGGAGAGATTGGTTGGTGGAGCAGGAGAAGCAACAATTTTAGCAAGAATAGGTGAAGGTATCGTTACAACTTGTGGATCTGCTGACTATCACACAGCGGTACTTGAAAATCCTGATGATATTTCTAAAGTGATATTAGCCAAAGGCTTGGATTCTGGAACAGCATTTGAAATATTATCTATTGATATTGCGGATATTGATGTTGGTAGAAATATTGGTGCCCAGCTACAAACTGTTCAAGCAGAAGCTGATAAAAATATTGCCCAAGCAAAAGCCGAAGAAAGAAGAGCAATGGCAGTTGCTAAAGAGCAAGAGATGCGGGCTTATGTTGTTGAAGCTGAAGCTGAAGTACCTAAAGCTATGGCAGTTGCCCTTCGTGAAGGGAAGCTTGGTGTAATGGATTATTATGATATGCAGAATTTAAAGGCAGATACAAGAATGAGAGAGAAAATCTCTGAAGTAGACGAGAAAAAGATTGTTGATGATAAAAAGAGAGATAAATAGAAAGAACAGAGGTGAACCCTATGTTTAAGATGCCTATAATTCCAGATACATTATATGATATAGATGATCAGGTACAAGATGACAATGTATCAGAAGATACAGCTACCAATATAATACTTGAGGTTCCCAATAAGGAAATAGCTTTACCAAATACAAAGATAGATAGTAACAATTTTAATATTAAAACTTCAATAAACAACTTGCAGGAAGCCATGGTATGGACTGAGATACTTGGCAAGCCAATGTGCAAGCGTAGAAGAAAAAGATATAATGGTTAATTTACAGGAGGAATAGACGTGCTAAGCTTACAAAAGGGACGACCAATTAATTACGATGAAAGACTAGATAAAGAGAGAAGGGTCTATGATTTACTAGATAAACTTGAGATAGAATATAGTCGTGTGG
The DNA here is from genome assembly GCA_012839235.1 of Clostridiales bacterium. Classification (GTDB taxonomy): domain Bacteria; phylum Bacillota; class Clostridia; order Lachnospirales; family Lachnospiraceae; genus Mobilitalea. Next base: position 1,156 of record DUNS01000114.1, on the reverse strand, counting down.
ATCATGAAGCCCTAGCTACAATGGAAGCATGCCAAGAGGTGGATGAGTTACTAAAGGTGAATATGTGTAAGAGCCTATTCTTATGTAACGCACAAAAAACAAACTTTTATCTTTTGGTTATGCCTGGAGAAAAGAAATTTAAAACAAAGGATTTGTCCCATCAGATAGGTAGCGCGAGACTTTCTTTTGCAGCAGCAGATGATATGGAAAGATTATTAGATATAACTCCAGGGTCAGTTAGTGTTATGGGATTAATGAATGACCTTGACAATAGTGTACAATTAATAATTGATAAGGATATACTTCGTGATGAGTACTTTGCTTGTCATCCTTGCATTAACACCTCCAGTATTAAGTTTATGATGGAGGATTTAAGGGATAGGATCCTACCAGCAATAAATCATTCTGCAATTCTTGTAGAACTTTAGTAGTTAAGAGCACCTCATTAGTGAGGTGCTATTTTAAATCCCTCATATAAACTCAAACTTAGTAATAAAAATTATATAAAAAACCACCAAACATTTGAAGCATGTTAGCTGATCCTTATCTACTTTAAAGGAACTAGATCAAATGTTCTTGGGTGGTTTTTATTTGCCTGAAAGGGCGCTTCTTTCGGTTGGCTTTAATTGACAGGTATAAACATATGTTTTATAATTAAAGGCAAATAATACCAAGGGGATAGAGGGTTATAAACATGAGATTAACTATACTACATACTAACGATGTGCATAGTAACTTTGAGAATTTTTCTAAACTAGTTACCCATATTAATGAGCTTAAGGATGAGAATACTATAATACTTGATGCTAGTGACTTCTCGAACTTTAAAAGAATTGAATTACAAGGGACTGATGGACAAGCTACCCTTGATCTACTTGAATATGCAGGTTATGATGCCATAACAGTAGGTAATAATGAGACCTTTTAGGGACTTGATGTACTAAAATATATGTCAACCAATAGTAAGGTCTCTTTTCTAAGTAGTAATATGCGAGATTTGAATCATAAAACTATTGAAGGGGTTAAGAAGAGGTAGTGTTTCCGAGAAAAAGATAATAGAATTGTGCCCATCCCCTCTGAATCCGACCACCTTTAAGATACAGGGAAAGCATATATATGAAGCACTACAGAATTCTTTAGATACTGATTATTGCTA
>DUNS01000113.1 GCA_012839235.1 Clostridiales bacterium | reverse complement strand
CGTTTCCAATAAAAATGTTTAAATTGTTTTATCATCATGACGACTAGTTCTTACTTAAGCTCTAACATTATAAATTTTGACCTGAATATTATTAGAGAGATGTGCATTTGTACTATCAGTCGGTTTTAACCGTTTACGGTTATTGCGAAATATAATGAGGAGGAATTTATATGAGTAAAAAGTTTATGAAAGTACTGGGACTTCTTCTGGCACTTGTTATGGTTTTGGGGTTATTAACCGCATGTAAATCTGACAAGACTGATGATACACCAGTAAACACAGAGGACACACAAAAAGATACACCAGAGGATACTACAGAACCAGATCCTACAGAGGCACCTGCTCCAGCAGATGATACTTCTGGGGACGTACAGTTACCAAGAAACGAATCCATGTATTTCGGTGGTCAACAATGGGGAGCAGTTAACGGCTGGAATCCTATGGGAGACAACAACAATAACGCTATGGCTTTATCAGCGTCAGGTAGTGGTTCTCGTACAATTATGTTTGAGACCCTCTATATGTACAATTTCCTTGATGGCTCCATGACTCCATTACTTGCAGATGGAGATTATGTGTGGAACGATGCTATGACAGAGATTACTGTTAAGATCAATCCTGCAGCAAAGTGGAGCGATGGAAAACCAGTAACAGCAGACGACGTAGCCTACACCTTTGAAGTTTCTAAAAAAATTGGAAACAACTCAGGTAATGCTAATAAGCTTTATATTGCAGATGTAGTAGCTACTGATCCTTCAACTGTAGTTATTAAAGCTGTATTAAATGAAGAAGGTAAAGCAGCTAATCCTCTAATGTTAATTAATTACCTTGGAGCAACTTATATAGCACAGAAAGATTGGATAATGGCATTAGAAGAACGTAATGGTGGAGACGCTAATGCTATAAAGAATGATCCAGCAGAAGATGTTGTTTATTCAGGACCTTATGGCAAATACTTTGCAGATGATCAGAAGGTTGTATTCATTCGTAATGAAGATTACTGGGGACAGGATCCTTCCATGTGGGGCAAGTTGCCTACACCTAAGTATTTAGTTCATACTATTTTCTCAGACAACTCTGCAACTGAAACAGCTTTTAAGGCTGGTGAAATTGATGTTAACCAACAGTTTATTCCTAATATTCAGGATTTATGGTTAAAAGATGGTCTTCCAATTTCTACATACATGGATGAACCTCCTTATGGAATTTGTGTTAATATGCCTACAGCATTTTTCAACCTAGATAAGCCTGTTCTTCAGAACTTAGCAGTTCGTAAAGCTATTGCTATAGCAGTTGATTATGATGCTATCAATGCTAATGCTATGACAGGCCAATCACCTTCTTTCAAAGATGTACCTCGTTCTCTTATGAACCCTACTGAAGGTGAGCAAGCAACATTTGATCACGAAGCAGTTAAGGATCTTCAATGGGTAGGTAATGATATTGATGGCGCTAATAAGATATTAGATGATGCAGGTATCGTTGATACTGATGGTGATGGTATCCGTGAATTTAACGGTGAGAATATTTCCTTAATCGCTGCATGTCCTAATGGCTGGACAGATTGGCAAGCATCTATGGAAATCGTTGCAGCTGCAGGTAAGAACATTGGTTTAGAGATTACCACTCAGTTCCCTGAGGCAGATCCATATCAGACAACTGTTACATCTGCTAAGCAGTTAGATTATGATATCTTTATGATGTGGACTGATAGTGCATCACCTACACAGCCATGGGGTCGTTTCCGCTACTTAATGAGTAGTGAGTTTAATGGTCTTGACAATAACTGGTCAGGTAACTACGGTCATTATAGCAATGATAGAGTTCAGGAATTAATTAAATTAATCCCTACAGAATCTGATCCAGCTAAATTAAAAGAATACTATACTGAAGCTGTTAAGATTTATTTAACTGATATACCTTCATTCTCACTTATGTATAGACCTGACAAGTTCCACGCTGTTAATGAATCTGTATGGACTGGCTTCCCTGAAGCTGGTGATGGTTTAAATATACCTCCAACAGATTGTACAGATGGTTATGGTATTGCAGCTCTATATAATGTGACACCGATTCAATAGTTACGAATAGAATAATGCGACATAAAACAAACATTTAAATAGTAACACATGAATCAATTCATCAGCCATGTTTCGTGAGTTTCTGAAGCATGGCTGATTTTAAAATCTACGGAGGGATTCTATGAAGGGCTATCGTAAGTATTTTGGCAAAAAGATATTATGGTTTTTTCTAACACTTATTTTTGCGTTTTTATTGAACTTTATACTTCCAAGAATGATGCCAGCTGATCCTGTGTCCAATATAATGTCAAGGACGGCACGAGGTGTTCAAGATGCAGCTGTTACTCAGGAGATGTATAAAAATTATGTAAAAGAATTTGGACTGGATAAGCCGATGCCTGTTCAATTTGCCACATATATAAAGAATGCATTTAAAGGGGATTTTGGAATGTCATTTAGCCAATATCCTCGTAGGGTAAATGACATTGTTTCAAGTGGAATATTGTGGACTATCGCTTTGCAGTTACCCGCCATTATTGTAGGATGGCTACTAGGTAATATTCTAGGAGCATTAGCGGCCTATATAAAGAAGGGCTTTGATAAAGTATTATTACCTCTTAGCTTGTTTTTATCTTGCGTACCAGCATTTGGTATGGCAATAATCCTCCTAAGCCTTTTTG
>DUNS01000112.1 GCA_012839235.1 Clostridiales bacterium | reverse complement strand
TCTTCTTGATTCTTTTCTTCTACATAATTGTCATTGATATACTCATCAATGTCTCCATATAGCTCCGATGACAGCGATACTGATTTTTCATCAAAAACAACTAAGTAAACCTCCATGTCACTCTCCGACATGAATGCTTCAATCTCAGACAGTGCAATCCTAAGCGCAATTCCTTTAGGAAAACCATAGCTTCCTGAAGCTAAAAGCGGTATAGCAAGACTTGCAATATCGTTATTAACCGCTACATCAAACACGCTTCGATAGCAGCTTCTAATAATATCTTCCTCACCAGCTTTACCGCCTTGCCAAGCGGTTCCCACTGTATGAATGATGAATTTTGCCGGTAAATTATAACCATCAGTAATAACAGATGTACCTCTATCAATAGCACCTATCTCATGACGTTTTGCTAAAAGTTTGTCTTTACCTGCCGCTTCATAGACAGCACTATCAATCCCTGCACCATATCCTGGCATAGGGTTTGCTGTATTCACTATGGCATCAACATGCATTTTCGTAATGTCATTTCTCACTATCTGAAACGGCATATACATTCACCACCTTATATTATTGTTACTTCAACCGTTTATTTGCTATTGATTCCGCGCATTTTATAAGTTATAAGTATTCATCATCATCCTCTGACGTTCTTCTTCCAAATCAGCTTTATAAAATACCTCAAGAAGAGTTCTTGCCCTAGACATAGCTACATAGTTTAATAATCTTTCATCGTCTTCTTCAAAACCTTCAATATCGATATACAATATCACTCTAGCTTCAAGGCCTTTAAACGCCTTTACTGTATAAAACCGTATAAACTCATCGCTATCCAACTTATTAAATTCATTTAATCTTATCTCACCAATATCAGATGGAATGGATGCATTATAAAGACAGCTGTTCTCATTATCCATTCTATATGGAGATAAGATAACGATATCGTTTCTACTAATTCCTTCTGAAAGGAGACGTCTAATAAGCTTCAGTACTTCATTCTTTTCAGTATTCTTACTATCATATTTGTGATAACCAACCACTTCCCCATCAGCCTTCATTATTGATGCTTGGGTAATATTTGTTGTATACCAATTTCCTGTTGCAATCTGCTTTGTATTTCTGCAGTTTACCGAAAGTTCATAGCATGAAGCGCCGTAGTCTTCTAATTCATCATAAATATCTTGGAGCTCTTCATATTTTCCAAAAATATTCTGATTTTTATCGTAATAAATAGTCCATCTTCCCTTGCTAAGGCCGCCCTTTACCATTCCTTCTAGGCACAATACAGAAACTGTATTCATTAAATCTTGTCCTTCATCGATGACTAGAACATCATATTTCTCATCATCTGGCATATAATCATCAATTCCATCTATGAACTTATTAGGCAAAACTTCTGTAAAGAAATTCGCATCTGCAGTTTCATTCTCACCCGTTTTCTTCATAAGAAAACTATGAAGAGTTGAAACCTCAATATTCTGCTTTTCTAATTCAAAATTCTTTCTTACATAGTTCGCAATTAACTTGTTATAGCATAAATATAAAACTTTATACCCTTCGGCATTTAGTTTCCTGCACTGATCCATAGCAAGCATGGTTTTTCCTGTTCCTGCCGGCCCCGAAACAAGCATCCTTTTAGAGTGAAACCCCTGCATGATTATGTACTGTTCATCAGTCAAAGATGCCAACATCACATCCGTTCTCTTTAATGCCAATGACATAGCCGGAACAAACGCAAAATCGCCACGAAGAATATTTACAAGTCGTTCTTTATCCTCATCCTGTAAGTGTCTTCCTGAAAAATTACGTTTTTCCATAGTTTTACCCTTCCAATATTTGAAGGAATTCTCAAAAAACTTAGGCAAATCGTCTTTTGTATTTCTCTTATCAAATGTAATTTCAGGGATAATTTCAATATCATTGTCAACATCAATTACACAATCAGGAGTCATAACACAGCATGCATACGCGCATCTACATATTGGATCCTGCTTATTTTTCAGTCGATTAACCAAATACTGCCTTAATGACTGCTCGTTTCCTTGCGCTTGAGCATATGGGCCCTCATCTTTTGTACTATCTTTTCCATAGCGATTTATGAAGTGCCATTTTCCTCCGCTACGTTTAACAACTCCGCCCTTCACCTCAATGCAAAGCACGCCTTCGTCAGCAATAACGACAAAATCAATCTCGCCAAATATTTTATCAACATG
>DUNS01000111.1 GCA_012839235.1 Clostridiales bacterium | reverse complement strand
TTTTATCTTACCTGTAAGGCTAAAGATGCATAATACAAATTCATAAGGGAAATTACTAGTAAAAATAATGAAGATGCAGTATAATACACAGGAAACATGGTTCTTAGCATGGTTTATAAATTGAGATGTTTACTCACAGCAGATGTGATTGATGATAAGAAAGTAGGATTAGGGTGAAAGATATTGTGCCTTGGGCCCAAAGTTTGTAGGTTACGAGAAAGGTATGGAGATTAATATGGCAAAAAGAACAAAGCGACTAACTTCACCACATGAAGATAGGGACGAAATAAGGATTAATAAATTTTTAAGCGAAGCAGGTGTATGTTCAAGAAGAGAAGCTGACAAGGCGATAGAAGCAGGACTTGTTGAAATCGATGGTGTTAAGGCGGTAATCGGAGATAAGGTAACTAAAGATAATGTGGTTACCTTTAAGAAAAAACCAGTAAAGAGAGAAGAAAAGCTAGCCTTAATTGCATTTAATAAACCAGTTGGTATAGTATGTACTACAGATCCACGGGAGCCTGACAATATTGTTGACTATATAAATTACGGAATGAGAATATATCCTATAGGTAGACTTGATAAGGATTCTGAAGGATTGATATTGCTTACTAATGATGGGAATATAGTTAATAAGATTTTGAGAGCTGAATATAATCATGAAAAGGAATATATAGTTAGAGTGAACAAGGAGATTAGCCCTGATTTTGCTAAGAAGATGTCATCAGGGGTACCTATTCTTGATACAGTAACTAAGCCATGTCAGGTGTTTGTAGAAGATAAGTATACATTTCGCATTATTCTTACACAGGGACTTAATAGGCAGATACGTCGCATGTGCGAATACTTAGATTACAGGGTTACTAACCTTAAGCGAATACGAATTATGAATATAAATCTAGGAAGACTTAAAACAGGAGACTTTCGTAATGTTACAGAGAAAGAGATTGAGGTATTAAACGAGAACATAGCTGCAAGAAAAAAGCGCTAAGGGAGGCATATTAATTATGGATATCAGACAGGAAATAGAGGAATTAAGACAAAAGATAAAATATCACAATGATAGATATTATAATCAGGATGATCCTGAAATCTCTGATTATGAATATGATAAATTGTCTCTGCGCTTGAGGAAACTAGAGCAGGAACATCCTGAACTGGATAGCCCTGATTCCCCTACTAAGAACATAGGAGGAAAGGCCAAAAGGGAGGCTGGTATATTAGTTAGTCACAATGTTCCTATGCTAAGCTTGCAGGATGTTTTTAATAAAGAAGAAGTCTTTAGCTTTGTTGAAAAAATATTAAGTGTCAATAAGGACACTGTGTTTTGTGTTGAAAGAAAGATAGATGGACTGTCTGTTGCATTAAGATATACAGATGGAAAGCTGACTACTGGTATTACTAGAGGTGATGGTATCAGTTATGGGGAGGATGTTACTGACAATATTAAAGTTATAAAGGATGTAAAGCATAGTCTTAAGGATAATGTACCTTATATAGAGATCCGAGGGGAGGTTTATATGAAAACCGAGGATTTTGAAGAGGTAAATAGCAAGCTAGAATTAGCAGGCAAGAAGCTATTTGCTAATCCAAGGAACTGTGCAGCAGGAACACTTAGACAATTAGATCTTAGGGTTGTTAAAGAAAGAAAGCTATCCTTCTTTGCTTTTAATGTTCAAGACTCAGAAGGAATAACATTTGCCAGTCATTCGGAAAGCCTAGAGTGGATTAAAAAACAAGGAATTAAAGTTATTGAAGGATATAGATTATGTAAAACTGCTGAGGAAGTATGGGATGCTATTACTGAGATAGGTGAGAACAGAGGGGAGCTTTCATACGATATTGATGGAGCGGTGGTAAAAGTAGATGACCTAGCCTTTAGGGAACAGCTTGGTGCAACAGCTAAGGTACCAAGATGGGCAGTAGCATATAAGTACCCACCAGAAGAGAAGGAAACTGTTGTTAAGGAAATAAGACTTTCTGTTGGTAGAACTGGTAGGATAACCCCAACAGCAATATTTGAACCAATTCGCTTATGCGGGACTAATGTTGAAAAGGCTACCTTACACAATCAAGATAGAATTGATGAATTGGATGTTCGCATAGGTGATACTATAGTTGTGCGTAAAGCTGGGGAGATAATTCCTGAGATTTTATCTGTTGTAAAGGATAAAAGGCCGGAAGGAGCTGTTCCTTATGAAATATCCAATGTTTGCCCAAGCTGTGGGGCAAAGGCAGTAAGAGATGACAATACTGCTGATATAAAATGTACGAATATTAATTGTCCTGCACAGCTTACCCAACACATAATTAATTTTGTAAGTCGTAATGCTATGGATATAAAGGGATTTGGCGAAGCATATATTGAAGCACTAACAAGAGAAGGATACCTTAAGAATATATCTGATATTTATTATTTAAAGGACCATCGTGATGAATTAATTGAAAAGGGTCTTATAGGTAAGGAGAAGAATACAGATAAGCTTCTTAATACAATTGAAGAGAGCAAGAGGAACGATATAGATAGACTAATTACTGGCTTTGGAATTAAAAACATAGGTAAGCAGGCAGCTACTGCCTTAAGCAAACACTTTAAATCAATTAATGAGCTTGAAAATGCTAGCTATGATGAGCTTATAACAGTTAATGATGTAGGTGATATCAGTGCAAGAGCAATAGTAGACTTCTTTAATGATGAAAATAATAAGGATATACTACGGAGACTTGAACAGGTTGGTGTTAACTTTAATTCATTGAACGAGGGTAATCCAGGGGATAATACTCTGGAAGGATTAACATTTGTAATTACTGGTACATTACCAACCATGGGAAGATCACAAATGGAGAAATTAATTAAAGATCATGGAGGCAAGGTATCTGGAAGTGTATCAAAGAAAACCTCCTTCCTAATCGCAGGTGATAATGCAGGTAGTAAATTGACTAAAGCTAATGAGTTAGGGGTAGAAGTTCTAACTGAAGAGGAAATTCTTGAACGTATAAGGTAATAGTTTGTCGGATTTGCCAAGTTTATGTAATAAATAACCAATTCCATTGCTTTATTTTCCATAACATGATATTATATCCACGAATAAGCAGATTAGTCCGTGATATGCATCACATTTTATGTGACATGTTTTATGTCACAAGAAAATGTTATGAATATCAAGGATAAGTGCAACGTGAGCGAGAAAGTCGTAGACTTACGAGCTCCTATTCTGCTTAAAGTTAAGATTAGTCCGTGATATGCATCACATTTTATGTGACATGTTTTATGTCACAATTACTTTAAGCTAATACATTTGAATGAAAAGGTGATGACCGATGCCAATTAAGATACAAAGTGATCTACCAGCTAAGAAGATACTAGAGAATGAGAATATATTTGTAATGGATGAGACCCGAGCATTGCATCAGGATATTCGTCCACTTAAAATAGCAATTTTAAACTTAATGCCTTTAAAGGAAGATACAGAGGTACAGCTACTACGTAGCCTATCCAATACACCACTTCAGGTGGATATAACATTTTTAACAACTAAATCCTATGTTGGTAAGCATACTCCAAAAAGCCATTTGGATCAATTTTATCATACCTATGAGGATATAAAGAATAAAAAATTTGACGGTTTGATTATAACTGGAGCTCCTGTTGAATTATTGGAATTTCATGAGGTGGATTATTGGGAGGAGCTATGCCATATTATGGAGTGGTCCAAGACTCATGTTACATCAACTTTACATATATGCTGGGGTGCTCAGGCTGGTCTATATTACCATTATGGAATAGATAAAAAAACACTTGATGCAAAGCTATTTGGTATATATGAACATAAGGTGATGCATAAATCCACCCCATTTGTTAGGGGCTTCGATGATGTTTTTTATGCACCACATTCAAGATACACTACAGTTGACAGAGAGGATATTCTAAAACATGAAGAACTAACCATTCTCGCAGAATCTGATGAGGCCGGAGTTTTCATAGTTATTGCTGAGGATGGTAAGCAGATGTTTGTTATGGGACATCCCGAGTATGACAGAGTGACACTAGATAAGGAATATAAGAGGGATGTAGATAAAGGAATTTCAATTAAGGTACCTAAAAACTACTATCCTGATGATACACCTGACAATCGTCCTGTGCTTCTATGGAGAGCTCATGCTAACATTATGTATTCCAACTGGCTCAATTATTACGTCTACCAAGTCACTCCTTATGATCTTTAAGGTTGATAAATGTTATTGAGACCGGAAATTATCAATGACACTCCTTATGATTTATAAGGTCTTAGATAGTTAATAGAGTGACTTTTTTGATTACAAATGATAATTTGAAAAACGAAATCTAACAACGTAAATTCATTTATTTTGGGGGAAGTAAAATGATGATGATTAACAATCTGCAGCGTTGGTTGACTTCAAGTACACTTACAAGAACATTAGAAATTTGTTGCCTAATAGTTCTCATATTATCGACTTTACTTTTAATCTTTATTAATTTAAAACGTAGTAGTACAAATATTCAGTTGAAGCAAATGCATGATATTCTAGTTCTTGAAGGTGAGAAGTATAGGGTCGCTACTGAGCTTTCCCATGATATTATCTTTGAATACCAGCTTGATAAGGATGAGATGTTCTATACTGAAAAATACAAGGAGCTACTAGGGGGCAATTGTTATGTTCCGAATTATACTTCAACTTGTATCATTAGGCAAGAAAGAATACACCCTGATGATTGGGGGATATATTTGGAGTTTTGCCAGGAACTAAGAGAGGGGAAGGAAAATATTGAGGTGGTTTTAAGGCTTAAGAATCGAATTGGTGAATATATCTGGTGTCAGATATTAGGGAAAACCATATTAGATGAGAAGAAGAAGCCCCTTCGTATTATTGGTAAGATTGTTAATATTGATATACAAAAGAAGAGGCTAGAAGCCCTGGAATTCAAGGCAACTAGAGATCCTCTTACAGAGGTATATAATAAAGAGGTGACGTTAAAAAAGATTGATAAATTTATCAAAGGCTCTAAGTGCAATAACCGTGCTTTTATGCTTATTGATTTAGATGATTTTAAGAAGGTCAATGACAATTATGGACATTTGGTAGGAGATAAAATTCTTATTCATGTTATCAGTCGGATTAAAGAGAAGTTTACTGAAGGAGAAGTGATTGGTAGGGTTGGTGGAGATGAATTTGTAGTATTTGCAGGGAATTTAGGAAGCAGAGATGAAGTATACGATAAAGCTAACCTTTTAAGAGCCTCTATGGAAACGGTATATACTGATAATGACAACAAAATTGAAATTTCAGGTAGTGTAGGGGTGGCAATATACCCTGATGACGGTTCTTCCTACGAGCAATTGATGGAAAAGGCAGATCAAGCTTTGTATCAGGCTAAAGAGCAAGGAAAGAATAACTATATAGTGTATACGACTCTATCTGAAGTCCTTCTTTGATATAGCTTTTGTAAATATTAAGAAGCCCATACATATGACGCAATAAATGAAGCAAAAAGTTAGTATTAATATAACTTCATTTATTTGCGTCATTTTTTTAATAAATTCATAGCTCTCCTTAAGGAGGAATCCAAATAAAACTACAATTAGACTGGGTTTTACAAGGCTATTGGAGGCTTCAAATTCAAATGATATGTTTTTACCAACAGCAAATGCGTCCAGTACAGTGATAATTAGTTGTCCCAATAACATGGCAATGAGGGTACCTCTGATTCCCATTTTAGGAATTAGCACAATGATTAGTAAAATCTTACTTAGGGTTCCTGCTGTGGAATTGATCAAGGTGATATGTGCTTTACCCAAACCATTGATAATGCTACCAAGAGTAGTTGTAAGATATATTAATGGACAAAGCCAGGCCAAGATTCTAAGATAAGAGCCAGCTTCCTCACTGTGAAATACTGCACTACCAAGGTCGTTACCAAATATTACAAATACTCCGGTACTTACAATACCTATTATTAAACTATATTTTATAGAAACCGCAGTAGTTTTACCTATTAGTCGTCCATTATTTAATGCTTGTGCTTCAGAAACAGTAGGTAGAAGCAGAACTGCTAATCCATTAATAAGAGCTGTTGGAAACATAATAAAGGGCATAGACATTCCGTTAAGAATACCATATGTACTAAGTGCCTCAGAAATACTTAGGCCAGATCTTCTAAGCATGGTTGGTATTAGAACAGTTTCAATACTATGTAGAACATTAATAAGAAGTCTGTTAGTAGTAAGAGGAACGCTTAGGGACAGTATTTTCTTAACTATAAATCTAACCGGGTCTACCTTGCTTCTAGGATCTGGCCCCAGAAGTATAAGCTGTTTAGGAGACTTGGTAGTAAATAGGGATAGTGTATTGTATATGCAGGAACAGATCTCCCCAAGAACAATACCAATTACAGCATGTTCACAGGTTACTGATAGATCTCCTTGCCCAGTCATAGTAGCTATAAGATATACAACTAGAACTCTTACAATTTGTTCAAGAAGTTGGGTAGAAGCTGGTACACCTGCTCGCTTCAGGCCGTAATAATAGCCGTTTATGCATGAAGTTACTGCACAGAAGGGGAATACATAAGCCATTATGCGAACTGAAGCTGCACTTCTCGGTTCTAGAAGAAATCTTTCTGCAATAATACCTGATCCTTGATGGACAATGACTGACAGAATCATAGCTAGGGATACTGAGATTAGTAATCCTAGTTTCAATATTCTATATACATTTTTATCATTTCTTTTTGCTAATTCAAAGGCTACAAGTCTGGAAATAGCCGTCTGAATACCTGTGGCGTATATTGTAAAGCATATCCCATATACAGGAAATATTAATTGATAAATACCTAAAAGTTCTGCACCCATGGCATTAGAAAGGAATATTTTATAGAAGAAACCGATAATCCTTGTAATTAGTCCTGCTAAGGTAAGAAGTAGGGTGCCTTTGAAAATACTAGCTCTATTGATATTATGCAATTGCTGTGTTGTTAGATTTTTATTTGACATTTATAAGCTTTCCTTTCTTCTGCTTGAAAGAATGATCTTTCAAGCTGTCTCCCAATCGTATAAAATGCCATGGGTCTACTTTATATAATATTTATTCTTAGAAGGTTTAACTTATGTTAAGGCTTAAATTTTATATTGACAGATTTAGTTGATAGTGGTATATTGAAAGCCGAGTGATTTAATAGGAATTAGTGTGAGGAATAAGTACATCTTCACACAGAAGAACTACGAAGCTCGCACAGTGGTGCGAACTCCTTGTTCTTCCAGATTATTGAGATGTCCCTATGGGGCATCATATAGGCTTAGATTGAAGGGAAGGAGAAGGTGCGAGATGAAACTTTCTACAAGAGGACGATATGGACTTAGGGCAGTGATTGATCTAGCGGTTCATGATAATGATGGAGCAATTGCATTAAGCCAGATTGCTGAGAGACAAGGTATATCTATGAATTATCTGGAACAACTAATTCCAAAGCTTAGAAAAGTAGGAATTGTTAAAGGTATAAGAGGAGCTCAGGGTGGATATGTACTTTCGAAGCCTGCTCATGAGATTTCTGTAGGAGATATACTTAGGGCCTTGGAGGGAGACTTAAACCCTGTAGAATGCGTAGAAGTTATGGGGACAGACACTACTTGTACTAACTCTGATACTTGTGTAACAAAAAATGTCTGGAAACGTATAAGTGATAGTATAAACGATGCTGTTGATGGAATTATGCTTTCTGAGCTGGTAGAGGAAAGTAAAAGGGTGAATAACGAAGCTTCTACTGACACCAGTCAAAAATTAAATTGTTAATAATAATTCATGAAATAATTAGGAGATGACAACATATGGATAAGAAGATTTACCTAGATAATGCTGCAACTACTAAAACAAGACCAGAGGTTGTAGAAGCAATGCTGCCTTATTTTACCGAGAAGTATGGAAATCCATCAAGTATTTATGAATTTGCCTCTCAGAATAAAAAAGCTGTTGATGAAGCAAGAAGTATAATTGCAAAATCAATAGGGGCTGAGACGGCTGAAGTTTACTTTACGGCAGGAGGAACTGAAGCAGATAACTGGGCCCTTAAGGCAACTATAGATGCTTATTCATCTAAAGGAAATCATATAATTACTTCCAAGATAGAACATCACGCTATCCTTCATACTTGTGAGTTCCTACAGAAGCATGGTTATGAAGTCACCTATGTTGATGTAGATGAGAACGGAATTATAAAACTTGATCAACTTAAAAAAGCAATTCGGCCTACAACTATTCTTATTTCAGTTATGTTTGCAAATAATGAAATTGGTACAATCCAGCCTATTAAAGAGATAGGTGAAATAGCAAAACAACACAATATTTTATTCCACACAGATGCAGTGCAGGCTTACTGCCAGCTACCCATCAATGTAGATGAGTTAAATATAGATATGCTAAGTGCAAGTGCTCATAAGCTTAATGGACCTAAGGGTATTGGTTTCCTTTATATAAGAAAAGGGGCTAAGCTACGTTCATTTATTCATGGTGGAGCACAGGAAAGACAACGCCGTGCAGGAACAGAGAATGTTCCAGCGATAGTTGGATTTGGTAAAGCGGTAGAGATAGCAATTGCTACCATGAAAGAAAGAAATGATAAAGAAATCGAACTTAGGGAAAGATTAATAAAAAAAGTTATGTCCGAGGTACCATATGTTAGAGTCAATGGTCATAGGAGAAATAGACTTCCCAATAATGTGAACTTCAGCTTTCAATTTATTGAGGGTGAATCTCTACTGATTATGTTGGATATGAAAAATATATGCGCATCCAGTGGATCTGCATGTACTTCCGGTTCTTTAGATCCTTCCCATGTGTTATTAGCAATAGGTTTACCCCATGAGATAGCTCATGGCTCCCTAAGACTAACCCTATCTGAAGATAATACTGAGGAAGAAATTGATTATACAGCAGAAATGATAAAAGAAATTGTTGATAAGCTACGACAGATGTCACCATTATATGAAGATTACATGAAGAAGAAAGCATAAAAAGTTAAATTATGGAGGAAAGCTATGTATACAGAAAAGGTTATGGATCATTTTACTAATCCTAGAAACATGGGAGAAATAGAAAACCCAAGTGGTGTTGGCACAGTTGGTAATGCCAAGTGCGGTGATATTATGAGAATGTATCTAGACATTGATGATAATGGAGTTATAAGGGATTGTAAATTTAAAACCTTTGGTTGTGGTGCTGCTGTAGCAACAAGTAGTATCGCCACAGAGCTAGTAATAGGTAAGACTGTTCAGGAGGCCTTACAGGTTACTAATAAAGCAGTAGTGGATGCTTTAGATGGTTTGCCTAAGGTTAAAGTTCACTGCTCATTATTGGCTGAAGAAGCAATTCATGCAGCCCTATGGGATTATGCAGAAAAAAATAATATCACAATTGAAGGTCTTTCTAAACCTAAGGATGATGTAAGTGAGGAAGAGGAAGAACCTGAGTATTAATTGCTTCCCCTATTAGGTTAATGGGAACTTTGTTCCCATAGAAGAAAGGCACGATTTTTATGAAGAAAGTAGTGGTAGGTATGTCAGGAGGAGTTGATTCCTCTGTGGCAGCATACCTTTTAAAGAAACAAGGATACGATGTAATTGGAGTAACCATGCAGATATGGCAGGACGAGGATGTCTGTACCATGGAAGAGAATGGTGGTTGCTGTGGATTAAGTGCTGTTGATGATGCTAGAAGAGTTTCAGAGGTTCTAGATATCCCTTACTATGTCATGAACTTTAAGAAAGAGTTCAAGGAGAATGTAATGGATTATTTTGTAAGCGAATATCTGCAAGCAAGGACTCCTAATCCATGTATTGCATGTAATAGATATGTAAAGTGGGAATCCCTTCTTACTCGGTCCATAGGTATAGGTGCGGATTATATTGCAACTGGACATTATGCAAGGATAGTAAAGCTACCTAACGGAAGATATACAATTAAGAAATCTGTAACTTTGGCTAAGGATCAAACCTATGCCTTATATAACCTTACTCAGCATCAACTTGCTCACACCCTGATGCCAGTGGGGGAATATAGTAAGGATGCAATTAGGGAAATGGCTGATGAAGCTAAGCTTCCTGTTGCTAACAAGCCTGATAGCCAGGAAATATGCTTTGTTGCTAATAATGATTATGCAGGCTTTATTGAGGAATATATTAAGGATAATGATATAAGTAAATTAGTTCCTAATCTGACTAAGGAAAGACCAGTTGGTCTGACTCCTGGTAATTTTGTTACTCCAGATGGTAGAGTAATTGGTAAGCATAAAGGACTAATTCATTATACTGTAGGACAAAGAAAAGGCCTTAATCTAGCAATGGGACATCCAGTCTTTGTGCTTAAATTAAAGCCTGAAACCAATGAGGTTGTCATTGGTAATTCAGATGAAGTTTTCTCTAATATCCTTTACGCTAATAGACTTAACTTTATGGCTATCGAGGATCTGGAAGGTGAGATGGAGGTTGAAGCCAAGATACGTTATAGTCATAAGGGTGCCAAAGCTAAGATAAAGAAGATAGCAGATGACGAGATAATATGTGTGTTTGATGAACCACAAAGGGCCATAACACCGGGACAAGCTGTAGTCTTTTATCAAGATGACTTGCTTGTGGGCGGAGGAACCATCATATAACTTGCTCTATCCCTGATATATCAGTTGTTGAAATCATTGAATAATTAGTATTGTATATGACAAAGCCTGGCTTACTATTGCTGGGCTTTTTAATATTCTTCTTAAGAGTGTAATCTATCTCTACTTTATCCTGATCTCTAGCAACAGAATAATAAGCAGCTAGCCTTCCTGCCTCTTCATATGTTCTGTCTGGTAGTTCCTCACCTCTTGATTTAACGATAACATGGGAGCCTGCTATTGTCTTAGCATGGAACCACCAATCCCCACCCTCAGCTAGGCCAAATGTAAGCTCATCATTTTGAAAGTTGTTTTTACCAACATAGATATGATAACCATCAGAGGAAATGTAATGAAGAGGTTTACTTTTACCCTGTGATTTCTTATTAGCCTTTTTATTTCCTTTGTTATTTTTAGAGTAATATTTCTTCTTAATATAACCGAAGTCCATTAATTCTTGTTTTAAATCAATAAGATCATCTTCATCAATTGCCATATCAAGAGAGGCTTGAATAGATTCAAGATGAGTAAGAGCATCTGCGGTTTCCTTAATCAATTTTGTAAGGGCCTCGTAGGTTCGCTTTAGCTTACTATATTTATCAAAATATTTTTTGGCATTATCCATAGGGCTTATGGTTGGATCAAGAGGAATGGTTATTTCTTTATCATCATAATAGTTAATAGTCTTAAGCTCTTTTGCACCAGGTTCTAATCCATAACCATAGGTTGTGATTAATTCTCCATAAACCTTGAATTTATCTCTTTTGTCTGTGTCCTTTAATTGCTTCAGCTGCAAATCATACTTTTTCCTCTCTCTATCTATGGCGTTGGATAAGATTTTACGTAGATCAGCAGATTTCTGGCGAATTCTAGTATATGCACTTTTGCTTGCATAATAATCTTCAAGCATATTAGAAACAGAATCATATTCTTGCACATTATGATTACTATAGCAGGTAAGATTGACGCTAGAGTACTCAACTGGATTATCATTTAAGGAGATTATATTTGCTACAAATTGTCCTTCCTTAACATCCTCCATCATTCGCTCTAGATTTTTAAATAAATGAAGGCTTGGAGCTTCTTCTAATGATATAGCTGATATGGATCCATCTATAGATGCCCTGTAACAAAGCTCGTTGGCGATTAAAGGACTTATACCAGTTAAACTGCTATATAGGGCCTTAGTAAGCTCCATAGGTTTCTTTAACACCAATTCTTTGAATGTCTTAAAATCAATAGTTAAGGGATCTTCTTTTTTCATAGTCTCAGGTATAAAATACTCCCGTCCAGGTAGGACCTCACGGACAGAGCTAACAAAATGATTAATTCTCTTTATACTGTCAATTATAGTCATATCTTTATCGCAGAAGATAATATTGCTATGCTTACCCATAAGCTCTACAATAAGGAACTTTGTCCCCAAGTCACCTAATTCATCTAGGTGTTCAAGCTTGAAGCTAATTATTCTTTCCAAACCCGGTTGAGTGATATCTAGTATTCTAGCACTAGAAAGATGCTTTCTAAGAAGCATACAAAAATTAGGTGCAGTCATAGGACTAGGCTTATTATTATCAGTTAGATATACCAGGGGTAACCCGGGTTCTGAAGATAATAGGAGTCTATATTGGCCTTTAGACTGACCCTTTATAGTTATTAACAATTCATCTTTTTCAGGTTGAGCAATTTTATTAATTCTGCCTCCCAGCAGCTTATCTCGTAATTCGTATACCACATTAGCAATTACAATGCCATCTAAAGCCATACTAACCATGCCTTTCCTTACGATGCCATCCAAGGCTCTCGTTTTTCCTATAGTCATAGATTATACCATATATATGAGAATATTAACACATAATAATAAAAGAAACATAAAATAATGTCAAAAACCCCCATTGCAGCATAGATATAAATATAAAAAAAACTTGTAATTCATAAAAGAGATGGTATAATAAAAAAATAAAATAATTAGAAACACAAATGTACGCACCACAAGGACACACGTAAACTAGGATAGTAAAGGAGACCCTTATGGGATATGTTGATGATATAATTAAATTGGTTGCAAAGAAAAATCCTGCTGAGCCAGAATTCAATCAAGCAGTCAGGGAAGTACTTGTGTCTTTAAGAGCTGTTGTTGATGATAATGAAGAAAAGTACAGAAGAGAAGGCCTTCTTGAACGACTAGTTGAGCCAGACAGGCAGATAAAGTTCAAGGTGCCTTGGGTTGATGATAAGGGTAATGTACAGGTTAATACTGGCTATCGTGTTCAGTTTAATAATGCGATAGGACCTTACAAAGGTGGTATACGCTTACATCCATCAGTAAACCTTAGTATAATAAAATTCTTGGGTTTTGAACAAATCTTTAAAAACTCATTGACCGGTCTTCCTATTGGTGGGGGTAAAGGTGGGTCAGATTTTGATCCAAAGAGTAAGTCGGATAGAGAAGTCTTATCCTTCTGCAGAAGCTTTATAACTGAGCTATATCGTTATATTGGTGCGGATGTAGATGTTCCTGCTGGTGATATAGGAACAGGTGGAAGAGAAATTGGCTATATGTTCGGTGAATATAAGAAGATTAAAGGAACATATGAAGGAGTATTCACGGGAAAGGGTCTAACCTATGGTGGTTCCTTAGGTCGAACTGAGGCTACTGGTTTTGGACTATTATATCTGACCGAAGAAATGCTTAAATACAATGGATTAGATATAAAAGATAAGACAGTTACCATAACTGGTTCTGGTAATGTGGCAATATACGCTGCTGTAAAGGCTGAGGAGCTAGGAGCAAAGGTTGTGACAGTAAGTGACTCAAATGGCTGGATATATGATCCTGAAGGAATTGATATAGCTGTTTTAAAGGGAATTAAGGAAGTTCGCAGGGCAAGATTAACTGAATATAAAAAGTATAGACCTAACTCAGAGTATCATGAGGGCAGGGGCGTATGGTCAGTACCATGCGATATTGCTTTACCTTGTGCTACACAGAATGAGTTATCCCTAGAGGATGCCAAAGCTTTAGTAGCTAATGGTTGTAAAGCAGTTGCTGAGGGTGCTAACATGCCGACAACTCTTGAAGCAACAGAGTATCTAATAGAGAATGGAGTCCTATTTGCCCCTGGTAAAGCCGCCAATGCTGGAGGCGTTGCAACATCTGCTTTGGAGATGACTCAAAATAGCGAAAGACTAAGCTGGACCTTTGAAGAAGTAGACTCTAAATTAAAGGAAATCATGGTTAACATTTTTAACAATATTGCAAGTAATGCAAGTCGTTACGGTGCTACTAATAACTACGTAATAGGTGCCAATATTGCAGGCTTTGAAAAAGTGGCTAATGCTATGATGGCTCAGGGGATTTGGTAGAACTGTAGAGTAGAAAAACTTTCATAAAATTAATAGGCTTGATAAAATCAGAGTTTAGATTCTGTACAACATAGGTTGTGAACGATTTTATCAAGCCTTTTTATAGTTTAAAGGGGTCAGTTCCTTCTTAATATTCTACAAACTGAAATCCACCAGTATTATATATTATGCAGTGGACACAATAATTACAATTCTTAAAATCTACATTCTATATTCAAAGATAACAATGATTAAACCACAATATATAGATAAACTATCTTGACATTACACAACAGCTCGTTATATAAATGTATTATCATATATTAAGAATTAATTATTACATAAACTATATGATACGAGGAGAATAAATTGAAAAATCAAGATTTTCATGTAGAAAGTTTGTAGGCCACCGTGAACTTTGTTCACAGGGATGAAAGGAATGATTATTGATGTATAAGGAGTTTTTCAATATGATTAAAAAGAATCAATCCAATGAAACAATTATTATAGATGCTGTTGTAGGTGCTGGTAAGACTGTTTATATGGAGATGCTATCTAAGGAAATGAAGATAGCTTGCTATCAGGAGCCTGTTCAGGATAATCCCATATTAGACAAGTTCTATTATGACAGAAAGAGATATTCTTTTCCTCTTCAAATATACTTTCTTAACCGAAGATTCGATATGCTAAAAAAAGCTGCTAAGTCAGGGAAGCCAGTACTTATGGATCGTAGTATTTATGGAGATATGATTTTTGCCAAGCTTCTTTATGAAGAGGGAAGTATGGAGAAGGAAGAATATATGCTATATCGTGATCTTCTAACCAATATGCTAGATCATGTAGAAGCACCTAAGCTTATGATCTATCTTAAGATTGACACGGACTCTGCTATTGAAAGGATTAGAAAAAGAGGACGTGATTATGAGCAAATAGTTGAAAGAGAATACTGGGACAATCTTAATAAAGAATATGAGGAATATTTCTCGGAATATAACTTATCACCATTATTAGTTATTGACGCTGCAAAGTATGATATTGTGGGTAATATGAAGGATCGAAAGGAGATACTTCATATAATCACTCAGAAAATAGCTGAGCTAGATAGTTCCACCCAGAACATTTGAGATTTATACAACTAAAAAAGATAAATAACCCAAATTCCACTCATAGAGAAGAGGAATTTGGGTATGTTTTTTATAGTGGCAAAAATTATAGTTGACAATAAGTATAGTATAGTATTACAATGAATATACCCTACGGGGGTATACTATGGAGGATGAAAGGAAGACTATTATGAGTAAAGAAATTGATATAGACATTGAGGTTGGTCTTGACCAGGATTTTGACATGTGTATGTCAGAAGATTGCGACTCGACAAGCTGTGATAGACATATGACAGTAAGGGACCCTAAGCTTAAGAAAAACCTGATAACTAGGCTTAATCGAGTTGAAGGTCAAGTTAGAGGTATTAAGGGAATGGTTGAGAAGGATGTATACTGTGATGATATATTAAATCAGATATCTGCAGCACAATCAGCTCTAACCTCCATTAGCAAATTAGTATTAGAGAACCATGTTCGTGGTTGTCTTGTTAAGAAGATAGAGGCTGGGGAAGATGATATTATTGATGAACTCATGGTTACAGTGGGTAAGTTAATGAAATAGAAAGGTGTGACTCCATATGAGTAAGGAAACTATTAAGATTAGCGGGATGACCTGTGCAGCCTGCGCTCAGCGTGTTCAAAAATCTGTTGGTAAGATGGATGGTGTTATTGATGCCAATGTAAACTTTGCCACAGAAAAATTAATTGTTGAATATGATGATAATAAGGTTCAAAAGTCTAATATAAGAGAAACTATAGAAAAGATTGGCTATGGAGTTGTTGAGGAGAGTTCCAGTAATGAAGTAACTATACCTATAGAAGGGATGACCTGTGCAGCCTGTTCCCAGAGGATAGAAAAAGTTCTAAGTAAATTGGATGGAGTATCTAAAGCAACAGTAAACCTGGCTACAGAAAAGGCTGTAGTAGAATATGATCCATCCCTTATTCGTCTTTCTGGTATTAAGCAGAGCATAGAAAAGATTGGTTATAAGCCTCTGGATATAGAGAACCAAGGCCAAGTAGATCAAGATAAGGCCCGTAAAGAGAAGGAAATTCAAATTCTATTTAGAAAGTTTATTGTAGCTATAATATTTGCAGCACCTTTATTATATCTAGCAATGACACCTATGATATCCTGGTGGCCTATACCATTACCTGAGTTTATTGAACCTATGGCAAGTCCCTTAAGATTTGCTATATTGCAGTTAATTTTAGTAATACCAATTGTAATTGCAGGGAACAAGTTCTACACAGTTGGTTTTAAAGCTCTTTGGCAGAGAAGTCCTAATATGGACTCCCTTGTGGCAATAGGCACCTCAGCAGCACTGTTATACAGTCTTTATAACACATATGAGGTGGCTATGGGTAATCACCATAGTGTAATGGAATTATACTACGAATCAGCTGGTGTTATTATAGCCTTGATATTGCTTGGTAAATATCTTGAATCTGTATCAAAGGGTAAAACCTCTGAGGCTATTAAAAAACTTATGGGACTTGCCCCTAAGACCGCAACCGTAATACAAGATGGTAAGGAAATAGAGGTACCTATTGATGAGGTTGAGATTGGAGATGTAATTCTTGTTAAACCTGGTGAGAAAATACCAGTTGATGGAACTGTTGTAGATGGTCTAACAGCTATAGATGAAGCAATGCTTACTGGAGAAAGTATGCCGGTAGATAAAAAAGCTGGTGATCCAGTTTATGCTGCTAGTATTAATAAGAATGGTATGATTACATTTAAGGCAACTAAGGTTGGTAAAGATACGGCACTGGCTCAGATTATAAAATTAGTTGAGGATGCCCAGGGTACTAAGGCTCCTATTGCTAAAATGGCTGATATTGTATCAGGATATTTCGTACCAATAGTAGTTATAATCGCTATTATTGCATTTGCAGCTTGGATGATTAGTGGCCAATCCTTAGCATTCTCACTTACAATATTTATATCTATTCTTGTTATTGCTTGTCCATGTGCCCTAGGTCTAGCTACACCTACAGCAATTATGGTAGGTACAGGTAAGGGGGCGGAATATGGAATATTGATTAAGGGTGGAGAAGCATTAGAAAGCCCTCACAAGATTAATTCTATAGTATTTGATAAGACTGGTACAATTACAGAAGGTAAGCCAGAGGTTACTGATATAATACCTGCATCTGGATATGATAATAGAAGATTACTTCAGTTAGCTGCATCTGGTGAGAAGGGATCAGAGCATCCCCTTGGTGAAGCTATTGTTAAGAGGGCAGAAGATGATAAACTAGACTTCTTAAAGGTAGACAAATTCCAAGCAATACCTGGTCATGGAATTGAGGTTAACATAGCTTCTAATGAAGTATTAATAGGTAATAGAAAGCTGATGGATGAGAATAATATATATCTTGATGAATTGGATAGCCAATCAGATAAGCTAGCTAATGAAGGTAAGACACCAATGTATGTAGCAGTTGACGGTAAAATAGCTGGAATAATAGCTGTTGCAGACGTTGTTAAGGAGAATAGCTCTAAGGCAATTAAGAAGCTGCAGGAGATGGGTATTGAAGTAGTTATGATTACTGGAGATAATAAGAGGACTGCTGATGCAATAGCTAAGCAGGTTGGAATTGATAGAGTACTTGCTGAGGTGTTACCAGAGGATAAAGCCAATCAGGTTAAGATGCTACAAGCGGAAGGTAAAAAGGTTGCCATGGTTGGCGATGGTATTAACGATGCTCCTGCTCTTGTACAAGCAAACATTGGTATAGCTATTGGATCAGGAACTGATGTAGCCATGGAATCTGCTGACATTGTTCTTATGAGAAGCGACCTTATGGACGTTCCAACAGCAATTCATCTAAGTAAAAGTACTATTCGTAATATAAAGCAGAATTTATTCTGGGCATTTGCTTATAATTCAGCAGGAATCCCTATAGCGGCTGGTCTCTTATATGTCTTTGGTGGACCATTGCTTAACCCTATGTTTGCAGCTGTAGCAATGTCTTTAAGTTCTGTATCAGTTTTAACTAATGCTTTACGATTAAAGAGATTTAAACAATATCATTAAAATATTAGACTATAAAGAAAGAAGGAAGATTATATGGAGAATTCAGTTATTAATGTAGAAGGAATGTCTTGTCAACACTGTGTTAATGCAGTAACTAATGGAGTAGGAGGATTAGAGGGAGTTAATGAGGTTAAGGTGAGTCTGGAGAATAAGACAGTATCTGTAGACTATAATTCTGATAAGATTAGTCTTGATAAGATAAAGGCAGAGATAGAAGATCAAGGATACGATGTGATATAATTTGTATAATTTCTTAAGAATTCTTAATAATAATATAAGCTTTATCCGATTATAGAAACATTATTTTGTTTCTATAATATAAATCTGGAAATTAGCTATTGATTTTGTGCTGATTTAGTTTAAGATTAAAGTAGGTATAAAACAATTAGCTATAGTAAGGAGGAGTATTATGGAGCCTAAGAAATTGTATCGTTCATCTACTAACAAAATGATATCTGGAGTATGTGGTGGAGTTGCAGATTATATTAATGTTGATCCCACTATTGTTAGATTAGTATGGGCACTTCTTGGAATAACGACAGTAGGTATAGTTTTATACATTATCGCAGCAATTATAATGCCTGTTCAATAATCTGAGAAGTTAATAAAAAGAGAAAAGACAAGGCAGTGCATATTGAACCGACCCCATAAGTTGGGCAAAAGTCTAAGGATTGGGAGGTCGGTTCAAGTAGATAAGCACTGCCTTTAAGGTTCAAAGGATTAATCTCTAGGAATTTAAAACCTTATTGAGTATGTTTATAATTTGTGAAGCTTCGAAAGGTTTTGCAAGAAACTCAGAAGCTCCGAACTTAATAGCATCTACCATCTTGGTTTTTTGACCAGCAGCAGTTACCATAATGACTTTAGCTTTTTTATCATATTCAATTATGGACTTTAAAGCTTCAAGTCCATCCATAACTGGCATAGTTATATCCATTGTTGTAATGTCAGGTGAAAGCTCTTTGTATTTATCAACACCTTCTTGCCCATTGGTTGCTTCTCCAATTATTTCATGGTGTTCTTCTTCTAAGATACTCCTTAGTATCTTTCTTGAAGTTTTTGAATCATCAACTATAAGAATTCTTGCCATTTTAAGATCCTCCTTATTCTATACTAATCGGACAATTAACAGCTACAATTAAATCTACCATACCACCATTTATTAGAATTGGAAGAACAAATATATCGACCTTTGATACTAACTTTTTGTTACTATCAAATAGTGGAGGAAGCATATCTACATGAATATCTTCTTCGCTAAGCTTAGAAGCATACAATCCATTACTACAATTAATAAATTCACAAACAGCATCAAAGCTGTCTTCATCAAGGGAATCAAACTTCTCTTTGGCAAATGGTTCAGCAACACTAAGTAGTTCTTCCCCCTTAGAAGCCAATGCAACAAATAAATTTTGATTACCCTCTAATTGTTGGTAGGCCAGATTGCCAAAGCTGTACTCCTTGGTTTTATAAGAAGGATTAAGCATAATTTCATTATTAATAAAGCGGATGATATTACGAACTGCAAGGCCAATACAATCACTGGCAAATGGAAGATAGCTGTCTATAAATATTGGAATAATACGATCAATATCTCCGGATTTTAAGGCATCCATATCATCTAATGAATAATTACCATCATGCTGGAATTCTTCAAGCTGATCTTCAATCTCCTCGATTGTCATTACATTATTATCGCTCATGGCTTGAACAAAATTATTGAAAGGATTACCCTGTTTACTCAGTAGGTAATTAACCTCCTCAGTTAATAGATAACCTTTTGCTACAGCAATGTCACCAAATCTTTGATCCAACTTTTTTTGAAGATCATTAATTTCATCAGCTTGCTTTTCAGTAATTAATTTCTCGGCAACAGCTATGTTTCCTAATTTTGTTGGGTTGGATTTCTGATATTTTATTATTTTATCAAGGCTAGATTGAGTTATCCTCCCCTTTTTCACTAAATAATGCCCCATGTAATGCCCGAACATGATATTTCTCCCTTCATTAATGTGATTTTAGTAAAGGCCAAATAATTATGTAAGTGAAGCCTATAAACATTACTATACAACAAAATGTGTAAAAATAATAGACTTTTTTATTAAAAACTAGGTAAAAATACAATTATTTATGTGTGAATTCCTTGTTATTTCAACAAAGTGACCTTATAGTCTCACAATTAGACAAAGATTTAGCATTTTCGTCTGAATGTATAAATATTAAAAAAAT
>DUNS01000110.1 GCA_012839235.1 Clostridiales bacterium | reverse complement strand
CAAAATATTTAAGTTCTAATCCTTTTTCTCTATGCTTATAAATACAAAATCATTAAACTTTTAAGCTACATTCTTCATTTCTCTTGTAAATATCTTTTTATATTCACATGGTGTCAGGTAATCTAAAGAACCATGAATTCTTTGGTTGTTATACCAGTAAACATACTCTGCTAATCCCAATTTCAGATCTTCTAATGTCTCAAATCTATTCTGATATATAAATTCAGTTTTCATTATTTTGTTTGTTGCTTCACATACTGCATTATCATATGGATCCCCTTTATTACTCAAGGATCTATCGATTTCAAAGACTTCTAAAATATCATCTACAAGCTTGTTATCGTACTCATTTCCACGATCTGAATGAAAAATCTTTATGTCGTTCAGAGAGTGTTTGACCTTTAATAAAGCTTCCTCTACCAGCGTAGCATTCTTCTTTTCATCAGCAGCATAACCGATAATTTCACGATTAAAGAGGTCTATTAGAGTGCATGCATAGTTCCACCTAGAGCCTACTCTAATATAGGTTAAATCACTTACAGCTACTTCTAGCTTATCTCTATTGTCAAAGTCTCTATCTACTATGTTAGGAATATCGGCATTATTGCTTTTGGTCTTATGAACCTTGTACTGAGCCACTGTATAATTAGATACCAGACTATTTTTTCTCATGATTCTAGCTATTCTTTTTCTTGATACTTGATACCCTAGCTTCCTTAATTCAACTTTGATTTTTCTTGTCCCATAATTATTTCTACTGAGTCTAAAAATTTCTTTTATGTGCTTCTCTATAACTTCTTCTTCCTTTGAAGGAGCACTAGGATCCTTGTTTAAATGATAGTATATTAAACTACGTGAGACCTCTAAAAGCTTACACATGGCACTAATACTGTATTTCTCTCTATTAGAAATAATGAGGTCTACCTTTTCCCTAGTAGTAGTGCCGCCTGCTTTAAAATATCATTTTCCATTTCTAGTTGCTTGACTTTTTTCTCTAATTCTATAAGCCTTTTTTCTTCATCAGTTTTATTATCTTTCGCTTCGAAAGATTGGGTATTGTTGTATCTTATTACCCACTGTCTCATAGTTGATGGGGATATTCCGTACTGCTCACTTAGCTCTCTATAAGTATGGTTTCCCTGATTATATATTTTGACAATTTGCTTTTTGAAATTTTCCTCATAATGTGTTTTTGACATGGCTTTCTCCTCCTATAATTTTATTATATCATGTTCGGAGAAAAACTGTCCTATTTAGTATAACCTATCCAGATATACTGATACATCTATGCAAAACAAGCAGTATTGAAAAAATAGTTGATTGTTTTGAGCAAATATTTATCAGTGAATATGTATATGACATTGAAATAAAAGATGGTACGGATGAAAAGCAAGTAATCGAAAAACTTATTAATAAAGGGAAAATTAAGGTTTTATACTATAAAAATCTTACGGATTCTCAAAAAAAAATATATAATGAAGCTTATACCACATTAAAAGATCAAACGTATGTAGGGGTAATTAATGAAGGAGAAAGAAGAACAGCTTGTTTCGCAAACGCACATAAAGTGTATTATTATATGTCGGATGATAATAAGGCAGCACCACATATTAGAACTTTGACTTTTATTGAGGTAATTAATTTTTGTGATTTATTATTCATTGCACTAATGATAAATAGAAATGATATAAAAGAAT
>DUNS01000109.1 GCA_012839235.1 Clostridiales bacterium | reverse complement strand
TCGCTAAATCCAGCAAATATATCCATGCTAATAGATTTGCTATCACAGCGAAATACTCCGGCAAACTTTCCTTCAAAGGGGACAACTGCACTATTAAAAACACTATTTGATCTTTTTGTTGCTCGTCTTTGTATTATTGGATTGTTACTATAACGCCAAACAGGCTCATCATAACCTTTCGGTTTGTCCTGCCATGGAATGTTGTTTAATGATTTTTCATTTATTCTCTCTGTCATCATAAATACTATGCCTTTCTCTGTAAACTTGCAGAATTTTGGTCGCAGGTACAATATCTATAGTGAATTGCCTGCAATCTGCTTTCCTTTGTAACTAGAAGAAGCACGCTATGGGGCTTCATTGCTTCACGTGCTCCTCCCATAATATTTGTCTATTGCTATTTCTTATAGGTATTACTTAAATTGCTCGTTAATTTGTCTCTGTGCTTCTTCTAAAATTTTGTTAAATCCTGATGCTTCAAGCTCTGTAGTGATTTTGTTTACTAATTCTTCAGGCTCTCTAGCCCCTGTCATTAATTCACTTCTATATTTATTCCATACCTCACGGCAGTTTGCTAATTCATTTTCAATGGATGATTTGTCAAGGTCAAATCCTAGTACTACTGATCCAGTAGCATTAGCATTTAATTCTTTTACCTCGTCCCATTGATTGAACTCATCATCAACTAGCTGAGATACATTGAAGAAGGTTCCTTGTGTATAACCAGCCATTGGCCATTCACTGTTAAGTTTATTGACTTTTTTGTCCTCTGTATATTCGAAGTTTTCACCTTCAAGGCCGTAGTAGAATGCATCTCTAACATAAGAATCCATGTTTACAAGCTGTAAGAATTCCAAGGCCTTTTCTGGGTTTTTAGAACCGGAATAAATAGCATTAAGAGATCCACGTACTGTTGCGTTAGATACTATTGTATCAGAATGTTTAATAGCAATAGCTTCAACACCCATATTAGGACCCCATGTAGTTTTTGCTGCAGAAGGCCATCCCTGTGCAACAAACACAGTTCTATAGGAAGGAAGCTCTGCTAAAGTAGGAGCATCGGGATTAATAATTCCTGCCTTAAACCATTCATGAATGGTTTTTAGGTCACTCATAACATCATCTTGCTTTAGTACATTGACAACAGTATGTGTCTCATCATCATAACGGATACCAAGAGGCTCAAGTTCAGAACCCATAGCATCATAGGTTGCTAATATTGAACTTAGACCCATCTTATCTAATATAAATGGTGATTTGTTCTCTCCATCTTTAATCTGCTTTAATGTCTCTGTTAAGCTCTCTAGAGTTGTTAGATCATCAACTGCTACCTCATATTTATCTGCAATAGTTTTGTCCCATACAATATAATTGGTCATTGAGGAATCTTTATAGGTAGGAACAGAGTATATTCTATTATTAACCTTTACTGCTTCCCAATAATCTTCTGGTATATAAGAATAAAGATCAGGTGCATCAGATTGAAGTAAATCAGTAATATCTAAAAATGCTCCTAACTCAACCTCACTTAGATATTTCGCAGAATCGGTAAACATTATATCGAAATACTCACCAGAGTTTACAATAACATTTCTTCTGTTATCCCAATCTCCCCATGAAACAACCTCAACTTCAATATTAACACCTATCTTATCTTCAAGGTATTGATTAAGGTTGTCTTTCCAAGCATCGTAGTTACTTGGCATACCATTACCTAGAAGTACCCATTTGAGAGTTACAACCTCATCTGATTTATTATCATCTCCCTTATTAGCTGTGTCATTGGAATCAGTAGTGCTGTTATTAGTGTCGTTATTGTCAGATTTTTTGTCATCATTGCTACCACAACCAATGACAAGAGCTCCCATCATAGCTACAACTAATAGTAAAGCGAAAAGTTTCTTTTTCATGATTACCTCCTATATATTAATATTTTTATTTGAAGGTACTGGCTATACCAATACCTTAAAATCTCATTAACCTTTTACAGCGCCTATAGTTAGACCGGTAACAAAATACTTTTGGAAAAATGGATATGCACAGGCTATCGGTAATACGATTACAACTGCAATTGCCATACGAACTCCTTCTGTAGGCATGGAATTTACATACTGCTGTATAGATAGGCCAGCCGAAGGATTATTAGCCAAATATTCTATATTCTTTTGAATGTTATTAAGTAAGGCTTGTAAGGAAGTCAATCTAGAATTCGTAATATATAAAGATGACTGAAACCAATCATTCCAAAAAGCAAATGTAAGGAATAAACCAATTGTTGCAAAAACTGGTTTTGAAATTGGGATAACAATCTTTCCAAATATATTTAATTGACTAGCTCCATCTATCTTAGCGGATTCTATAATTGAGTCCGGTACTGTGGTCTTAAAGAATGTTTTACAAATGACAACATTAAAAGACGACACAAGTAATGGTAGAATTAAGGCCCATATTGTATTTTTCAAGTTTAGAATATTAGCATTAACAACATATGAGGCAACCATACCTCCATTAAAGATCATTGGAATAAATACAACCCAAGTAAAAAATCCCTTTAGCTTGTACTGTGGCCTTGAAAGTACATATCCCAGAGCTGTGGTTAAGATTACCCCTAGTAGGGTACCAGCAATTGTCACAAGTGCTGAGATTCCAAAGGCATTAACAATTACCTCTTTCTCATTCCAAAGAAACTCATAAGCACTGGTCGAAAGTTCTGTTGGAATAAACTGATAACCATTCTGTGCAATTGATGCTTCAGAACTAATAGAAATAATAAATACAAACACAAAAGGTATAATACATATAAGTGAAATTATTATAAAAACCAGATTAAATAGAATATTAGTTGGTTTTTTTATTTGATTTAATTCCTTTTTTTTCTTAATTTTATTCATTCTTGCATCCAAATCCAGAAGATAAATCCACAGTCTTAATTATATGATCGCATAGTCATCATCAATTTTTTTAACAATCCAATTAGCTAAAAGAATAGTGATACAGCAAGCTACTGATTGAAATACCGTTGCAGCAGACGTCATACCAATTGGGGAAGTAAGCAAAGCATTATAGACATAAGTATCTATTGTCGATGCCACATCATATAGGGATGCAGGAACTCCTCTCGTCACTTGGTAGAACAATCCGAAGTCGGAGTAGAATATTCTACCGGCATTCAATATAAACATCATAATAACAATTGGCTTTAAGCTTGGAAGTGTTATGCTCTTAACCTGCTGCCATTTTGACGCTCCATCAACTACAGCCGCTTCATACAGGGATGGATCAATACCCGTAATACTTGCAAGATAAACAACTGTACTATAACCGACTGTTTTCCAAAGATTCATAAAAAGAAGAATAAATGGCCAGTATTTTGCTTCCATATACCACTGTATAGGCTCCTTCCCAAAGGCTTCTAGTATACTGTTAAGAATACCCTTGTCATAACTTAGGAAAGAGAATACAAAGTAACTAACAACTACCCATGATAGAAAGTGTGGGAAGAACATAGCTGTCTGATATACCTTTGATTTTCTTTTGCTATATATAAGACTAATCATAATAGCTAAGGATACTGAAATAACAATTCCTAATAGGATAAATACTAGGTTGTATCCTATAGTATTTCTTAGTAAAACAAACAAGCTATTAGACTTTATTAAATATTGGAAGTTATCAAAACCCACCCATTCACTGTGAATAAGATTGTATAAGAAGCTCTTACCAGGAAATATCTGATATCGCTTAAAAGCAATTAGTACACCGAACATCGGTAAAAAGCTAAATAGCAAATACCATATCAAGGTTGGCAGAGCTAATAATGTTAGCTCAGTATCATCCCGGTGCCATTTCTTTCTCTTGGTTTTAACTTTTTTATTAACATCATCCTTAACATTTTTTACTTTATCTTGCATAAAAACCTCCCGCTTTATAATTTTGCCTAGTTTTGCTGTCCTGTTTTTAGTGCTTTACATCATATTCACCAAACAATTTGTTTTTTTATAATAACACCATTTTTAATAAAGGTCAACATTTTTTACATTATATTTATCATTCTTTTTACACGATTTTTATACTTATTT
>DUNS01000108.1 GCA_012839235.1 Clostridiales bacterium | reverse complement strand
TTTGTGTTGTGGTGACTCAATTATAGCAAAAAACGGGGGGTCATTGTTATTTTGTTTAAAAAACGATGTAACCCTTGATATATAAAGGTTTTGAAATAAAAAAGAAGTGTCATACTTGACACTACGAAAATATAGTAGGGGGATCCAATATGGAGAACAGAAGTAACGGTAAAGCTACGGCATCATTAGTATTAGGAATTATAAGTTTAGTATTTATCTTCTTTAGTATTTATGCCTTTATCGGTGTTATTTTAGGGATAATAGGCCTTGTGCTTGGTATTCAAGCCAAGAAACAAAACCCTCAAGATGGTAAAGCAACAGCAGGTGTAGTACTAAGTATTATTGGTCTTGCACTATGTACAATAACCTTTTTAGCTTGTGCTGCTTGTATTGGTACACTTGCATCTTTATAAGAGCGTATTGTTTTTTATGTATAAAAGGGCTTTTGCAGTTTTTGCATAAGCCCTTTTTTAGAGGAGGCATTACATGTTACCTACAATAACTGTTTTTGGAAAAACAATAGCTATGTATGGACTAATGATAACCATAGGCATATTTATTGGTGTTATCTTAGCCTTATTCAGAAGTAAAAAACATGACATTAGTAAAGATGATATTATATTTTCTTCCTGTTACGGTGGTATAGGCCTTATTATAGGAGCTAAGCTCTTATACATTATAACCATAATTCCTATATTTGTTGAAAGTTTCGATCTTATCATATCTGATATAACATTGTTATTGCATTCACTTTCAGCAGGTTTTGTATTTTATGGTGGTTTGATTGGTGCCGCAGTGGGATATTACTTATATTGTAAGAAATATAATATAGATTTTCCCAAATTAATAGACCTGATAGCACCCTCTATTCCTATAATACACGGGATTGGCCGCATTGGGTGTTTTTTTGCAGGTTGTTGCTATGGCATGGCCTATGATGGACCTTTTCATATTGTTTTTAAGAATTCCACAGTGGCTCCCAATGGTGTTCCGCTTTTTCCCATACAATTAGTAGAAAGTATTTTAAATATTAGTGCTGGTGTTATGATACTTATTTATACTAGAAAGCCTAGAAGGCAGGGGCAGGCCATTGGCATATACATTATTTATTATTCCATAATGCGATTTGTATTAGAATTTTTCAGAGGAGATGCTGCAAGAGGTATAGCCCTTAATATATCAACTTCTCAATGGATAAGTATATTATTACTTCCGATAGGATTTTACATGTTCCTTAGAGTAAAGCCTAAGAAGATAAGTCAATAAATGTTTAATAAATAAAGATATTAAAGACAGTCCTAAAATAAGGGCTGTTTTTTCTTGTTCGCAAGGGGTGATATTCCTTGTTATGATAAAGGTAATGTCTTCCCGATGTCTGCTAGCTTCATATCGTGTGTTGACGAATAAAATAATATAAAGTAAAATATATTAGCAGTATTTAACATGGCATCCTAATTATGGATTTAACAAATAGCTATCATAAATGATTAAAAATATAAAACAAAATGTTGCTTAGGGGGTAAGTAGATGGATACCTTTGAGAAATTATCTGAGACCTATGAAATAATTGAGATAATAGGATCCGGCGGAGGAGGAACAGTATATAAGGCTAGGCATAAAAGACTTGATAAAGAGGTTGTTATTAAAAAGATTCATACTGACATTAAGGATGTTGTAGATTGTGGTGCTGAAGCTAATATATTAAAAAAGCTACGGCATTCTTATTTGCCACAGGTGCTTGACCTTCTAACAATTAATAATAATGTATATACTGTTATGGACTTTATACCAGGACAGTCCTTTCAGCAACTGTTGGACGAGAAAAAGAGATTTCCTCAGAAAAAGGTTATTAAATGGGCAACTCAGTTAGCAGAAGCGTTAGTATATTTACATAAACAAAACCCACCCATTATACATAGTGATATCAAACCGGCGAATATTATGTTAACCCCCAGTGATGATATATGTCTAATTGACTTTAATATATCATCTATCTTTACTGGAAAAGGTGCCCGCACTATAGGGTTTACTGACGGTTATTCACCTCCAGAACAGTACAAGATATATTATGATTCAATACAAGAACTTTCTACTACCACCAATAATTTGTCTTCTGATGATAAGACAGAGCTTTTATATCAAGATGAAACTACTGAGCTTCTTATAAACGCTACACAAAAAAACCCTACACTATATCCCAATGAGGATAAAAGGACTGAGCTACTATTTAATCCTGAAGAAGATATAGTAACAGAGACGGAACTATTATATGATGATTCAATCAGTGATAAAGCATATAAGCAAGTAGCAACAAGTGCAGAGGGGGAAAGAATGCCCTCGGAGACTATATTAGGCTATGCACTAGTTGACGAAAAGTCTGACATATATAGCCTTGGAGCTACTTTATATCATTTAATAACTGGTGTAAAACCTCAAAAATCCACGGAAACAGTTGTTTCGGTGGCTAATTATGGTGTCAAAATCAGTGATGGCTTGGTACATATAATCACAAAGGCAATGCATAAAAATCCAGGAAAAAGGTTCCCAAGTGCATCACAGTTATTAAAATCTTTGATGAATATTGGTAAGCTAGATAGAAGATATAAGAGGTTTATGTTATTACAAGAGGTAGCCTTTATAATTATGTTGCTTCTGTTTTCTGGTTCTGTTTTACTCATTCATTTTGGTGGGTTAAAGATGTCTCAGGAAAAGCAGGAACTTTATCAAGAATATATAAGCCAGTTAGACTATGAGCGTCAGCTAGGTAATTATGATGAAATGGAATCAATATATACGAATGCTGTTAGTTTATATCCAGATAAGATTGAAGCCTATTATCAAAGAGCCTTATCTCTTTATGAACGTCAGGACTATTACAGTGCAATAGAGTATATTGAAGAGACTATAATACCAGATTATGATTTGGAACAAAGCCAAAAAATGGAGGATGTCTATTTCATATTGGCTAACTGTTACTTTGAGTTGGAAAAATATGAGGATGCAATTATATATTTTAGATCTGCCATTGCCTTAAATAAGAGTAACAGTCAGTATTATAGAGATTTTGCTATTTCCTTAGCAAGAATCGGAAATATCCCCAAGGCCTCAGAAGCTTTAGAAGAAGCCATTAAACTTGGTATTGCAGATGATTCAGTTTACCTTATTAATGGTGAAATAGATCTAAGTAATAATGATTACATATCAAGTGAAGATAATTTAAAAAAATGTATTGAAGTTGCAGGGGACCCATACATTAAGATGAGGGCTTACATCAAATGTGAAGAATTATACAATGCAATTATATTAACCGAGAAAGATGACAATCTAGTATCAGAAACATTGCTAAAGAAGATAGCACTACTAAAGGAAGCAAAGAGTGCCCTTCCCCTTGATTTGACCCTGGTAATTTATGAGAGGCTGATACAGGCATATATTGATGGGGGAACTTATTTTAATGATAATGATTATTACAGATTGGCTATAGAGGAATCCAATAACATGATCCTTAATTGGGAGAACTATAACACTTATAATAATATGATAATTCTATATCATAAAATAGGTGAAATAGATAATGCATTTAAGACAGCTGACTTAATGATTCAGAAATATGGTGAAGATTATAATATATATAAGAGGTTATCATTTCTTGAATTGGATGTTCAATCTTTAAAGGCCAATGAAAGTAGGGATTATAGTATTTTTTTGGATTACTACAACAAAGCCAATGATTTATATAAAAGAAATTTGAAGAATAATAAAAATGACATGGAAATGATACATTTAGATGAGGCTGTAGATGTTCTGGAGGAGGGAGGTTGGTTTGATTGAAGATATCGGAATTAACCCAAGGTGAACTCATGTATTATGGAGGATTTGCTCTTGTTGCCTTACTAATAATAATTTCTATTTTTTTAATTATATTTTTTAACAAAAGAAAAAGAAAACTAATAAGAAGGATTGAAGAAGATTTCTAAAAGCGTTTACTAAAGACATGCTAATAATACTATGTTAGGGGGAAGGATGAAAGTGAAACCATTATTAGAGTCAAAAAAAATACTGATATTGATTATATTAGCCTTAGTAGTAGTGGGTAGTATTATAACAGCAGTATCAATTACAGGTCGAAAAAGCAAAGAAAGAGAGGCTAGATTGACCTTAGGGGAAAAATACCTCACTGAGCTGGATTATGAAAAAGCAATTGCAACTTTTAAAGGAATAATTGAAGTGGAGCCTAAGAATAAGGAGGCCTACTTTGGCTTAGCAAGAGCATATGAAGGTATTAATAATTATGACTATGCTGAGGCTTCTTATAAGAAGATAATTGATATTGATGAGTTGGAGACAGAAGCTTATTCGGAATTAGCTGAGTTATATATACGTCTTGAAAAGCTTGATGAAGCGGAGCGTTTGTTAAAGGAAGCTGCAAAGCTAACTAATGATAATGAGCTAAAAGAGTTATATCTTTTAACACAGCCATCTAAGCCAGCTTTTTCTGTAAAACCTGGTGTATATAATGAGAGACAAGCCATAGAATTAGTTGCAAATAGAGAAGATGAGAGAATATATTATACATTGGATGGTAGTCAGCCAGACGAGTATTCTAATGTTTATACAGAACCCATAATTCTGCGTAACGGAATCACTCAGATTAAAGCCTATACAAAGAATAGCCGTGGGTATTCAAGTGAAGTTGTTACTGCTGAATACAACATGGATATTGAGCTGGAAGAGGTTGTCTTCCTAGATGATTATATTAGGGATATGGTATGCGAAGAACTGGGTTTGAGTTATTATAATACAATTTATAATGAGGACGTAGAAAGAATAACATCTCTCACATTGGTTGGTAACAATTTGATTAATAGTTATTATCAAGAATCAGTATACTTTTCTGAAGATACGTATTCCATAAACGATTATCAGTATCAGAATTCAGGGTATCTATCCACCTTAGCTGATCTTGAAAAATTCATATTCTTAAAGCAACTTAATATAGCATTTCAGGAAGACCTTGATTTGACAGGACTTGATAAATGCAAAAGGTTGGAAGAATTGTCTTTAATAAATAATGGTATTACTGATATACGACCAATTGGCAGACTTAAATCCTTAAAAAAACTATGTATTGCCTGGAATGATATTAGGGATATATCAGCCTTATCAGGCTTAGAGAGCTTAACTAGTCTTGGCATATGGGGAAATAGGATTAGTGATATTTCAGTTGTTGCTGATATGACAAAGCTGGAGTATCTAGATTTCTCAGATAATGATGTGGAGGATATCTCACCCATAAAAAATCTTTCTGAGCTTAATTCTCTATGGATGTATGATAATTGGGTTAGGGACATTACCCCCCTTAAGAATCTAAAAAACCTAAAAACATTGATGCTACGAAATAATCCAATAAGTGATATAAAGATACTGGAAGATATATTTCCAAGGTTAAATAGGCTTGATGTAAGCCCTTATGAGACAGGAGGTGTGTTCAATTGAGTCGGATTAATAAACTTCTGATACCAATTATTATTGTGCTTGTTGGGATAATAATAATGGGAAATGTTGCAAGCAAATATACATCAAAGCAAAGAAACATTGAAGAGAATAATTACATAGCATACAGGCTAATAGAAGAGGGAAATCTGCAACGGGCACGCCTGTTAGCAGGTCATGCTAATGAAATCAAAAATAATGAAGTCTCTGAACAATTACTACTTATCAGTTATTGTTTTGAAGATGAGTATGGTGTTACTTTAGAAAAGGCGGAAAAAATAAAAAAACAGAGTAAAATAATTCGTGAAATCGTTAAATACTGTAATGATGCCAATGAAGGAATTGCATTCCAGAGCGATTTGATTTTAATTCTTGACGATATTGGAGACCAGATCAAATTAAGTAAAAAGCGTAAAGAAATGGCAGAGGCAATTATATCAGCATATTCAATGGATGGATATTTATATTTTGATGATATAGATGATCTAGAGGAAAAGCTTTCTAAGAGCGATAATCCCAATGCACTAAGAGCAAGAATTCATCTAGCTAACCAAGAAGGGGACACCTTAGAAGCTGAAGAATTAGCCATTAAGCTGGTAACTAAGGATAACAGTTTTACCAACAAGACCTTGCTGGCAAATCTGGTTGCAACAGGTAGAGGCAGATCTGTTGATAAAGACTCTGATAAGATAGATAGGCTTAATAAGGAAATTAGAAGCAAGGAAAAATCAAGAGATGACCTAAAAGATAAGTTATATTATGCAACAGGAGAGACCATGCTGGCCTTACTTCAATCCCAGATTGAAGCACGGGAAAAAGAGATTAATGATCTATATAACGAATTAAATGGTATTCCCATAAGAAGGGCACTTAATTATATTATAGGTACATCATCAAAACTAGGAGATGAAGGAATTGCCTATAAGCTTCAATTAGCAAGATTTTATTTTCTCTTGGGAGAGGATGAGTTGGCAAAAGACAACTTACAGACTGCAATCGTCGAGTCTATTTCTTCTGACAAGATGGAATATATGTCTAATGAAATATATAGGGTAGTAAAGGCATACGAGAAAGATATTAATTACATGGATAATAATGATATTAATACTTTGATAAATGATTTATTACTTGCCTTAACCCAGAACACCCAATACTATAGTTATAATTATAGACATGATGGTAAGTCATTTAACCAGTTTATTATTGAGGTATTAAATAATATTCACACCA
Source organism: Clostridiales bacterium (assembly GCA_012839235.1). Lineage (GTDB taxonomy): Bacteria > Bacillota > Clostridia > Lachnospirales > Lachnospiraceae > Mobilitalea. The sequence goes on along the minus strand of DUNS01000108.1, from coordinate 25,503 downwards.
AGCTTTATATTAGTAAAGTTGATACTTCAAATTATCCTGAAGTTGATGTCTATATCAACATGTCAGATAATCAAAACCATAAAAAGCAATTACGTAAGAGCAAGCTAAACTTGGTCGAGATGGGTAAAGAAATCAATAATTTTGAACTTATAGAAGTAGAGCAATCTCAGCTTAATATCTGTCTAGTTCTAGATACAAGTGGAAGTATGGATGGTTCAGGTATAGATGGAGCTAAGAAGGCTATTCACAACTTTATACAGAGTGTTGATAGAGAAGTTCAGATAGGTCTTGTTACATTTGAAAGTAGTGCATATACAGTTTGTGATATCACGCCATCAACAGGAACTATAGCAAAAGCTGTTGACTCCCTATATGCAAGTGGAGGTACTAATATATCCTCCGGATTACTTGCAGGTATGGAAGTGTTAGATAATAAAGAAGGAAACAACATTATTGTACTCTTATCAGACGGTGCTGATGGATACGATTCCATGTATCAGATGGATTCAGTTATACAAATGCTAAATAATAAGGGTATATCCGTATACTCCATTGGTTTAGCCTATGCTGACATGAATTATTTGGATAACATATCTAGTAGGACCGGGGGTAAATCCCTATTTGCATCGGATTCTTACGACCTGGGAATAATATATGATACTATAAACCAATACATAATGAATAACTATATTCTTAGGTTTAAAGTTGTTGGTGAAGTTGAGAAGCTAACCCGTACAGTTACTGTTAGCTTAGAGGATGGTTCCTATGACACTAAAACATATACTGTCGGCGTATCTATGGATGATATTGAGTTAGAAAAGGATAAAGAACCTATGTCAAATTTCTATCAACAGATAGGTGGATCAAGTAAAGGGGGAGTAAACTGATGAATATAAAAGAATTGTTAAAAGCTGATAAGCAATTTGATAAGAAGTCATCAAATCGTATATTATTATGTGGTATTATACTGCTTCTTCTGGGTTTTATAGGATTCTTTATATCTTTGGATGGAAGAAGTATGAGAAAGGGTGTTGCCCTATTGTATAGAGATACGAAGATTGCATCCTTGTACAAATATTACCCCATACTCCTTCTTGTTTCATTACTACTGATTGCCTTTGGAAGCATATTACTTTTGATAAAATTCATGAATGAAAAGAAGTTTAAACAAATTCATGGTCAAGCTACATACAATACTCAATATGAAGTTCCCCAAGCTGAAACTATAGCTAAGGTTGAGACTATGCCCCAAGCTGAAACTATAGCAAAGGTTGAGACTATGCCTCAAGCTGAAACTATAGCTAAGGTTGAAACTATGCCCCAAGCTGAAGCAGTGCCCAAGGCCGAGAATACATCACAGAAAGAAGTTATATGTAATAGCTGCCAACAGACTAATAAATCAGATAGTAAATTCTGTGTTGCCTGTGGACACCAATTAAAATGAGTTAATTAATAAGAGAAGGACCGAAATTGGTCCTTCTTTATACATGTATAATTAAGAAATCTTACATTTGTCACTTGATATGATAGGAATAATATCCTAAAATAACAGTATTAGGCAGTAGTTATTAATTAAGATAAATGGTGATTAATCTATGGACGTGTACATATATGATTCTGATTACGAATCCATGAATTCCATTAAGGATATGTGTTTCAACTTCTTTATGAGAGAAAATATAGACGCAGAAATTGTCGGCTCATGTACCAATCATGAAGAATTTGACAAGGTATTTCATGGATCTAACTTATTGTCTTTGTTTTTTGTTGAAAAATATAGAGGGGAAGGATTAATTCATAAAATCAGAGAAGCTAATATAGCCAATTATATTGTTCTCTTGCTTAGAAATATAGGAGAAATATTGGAGGATGTTATTCCAAGTGCCAGACCATCGGGTTATGTGATAAAACCTGCCCAGATGCGACAATTAGAACTTTTGATTAGAGGTATTATGGTTGATTACACCCATATGGAGAAGGCCAAGGATATTTTTCGCTTTAAAAACAAAGCAAGAGAATATACCCTACCTTGTGATCAAATTCTTTTTTTTGAGAGTAGGAATAAAAAAATTGTTGTAAGAACAATGGTACAAGAATTTGAGTTTTACTCCTCTCTAGATTCTATTGAGAAGGAGCTACCAAAGTATTTCCTTAGAACACATAAAAGCTTTTTAGTTAATACAAAGAAAATATATAGAGTCGATTATGGCAATATGATGGTGGAATTTGAGGATGGGACTAACGTTCTTGTATCTAGAACATATAAGCAAAAATTACAAGAGCATATGGCTAAGATGCATATGAAATAAAGAGTGAGGCATATTATGGCAGAGACTTTTTTAATGATTAATAAAGAATTTGAATTATTGCTCCGTATTATTACTGATAAGAAATCATTTTTACTTCCCTACCATGCTGAAGTCATTGAAGAGGAGGAAGTAGGAACCTTATTTAATGAAATGGAGGAAAAAGGGATTATTAGTAGAGTGGAAGAAAGTGTTTCCCCTGATAATACTCTAGCACTAATTATAAAGGACATGGCAGATGCTCAGGCTATTATAGGATTGATGAATAATCAGGCTATGATATATGTCAATCAATTTGTTGTATTGTTGTCAAGAGATGAAAGGCGTGAAATTGGTCTTAGGCTTACAATTTATGAAAGTATAAAGGAGTTACTTTCCTCAGATGATATGGCAGATGAGCTACATCATAAATGCATCTGTCATTTTGTCAGTGCAAATAAGACCTTGGAATACAAAACCTTAGAGATGGCACTAAAGAGTAAGATATTTAATAGCCAGGAAAAAGAATCAGAAAATCGTAATGCCTTTATTGATTAGGTAGGTGTAGAGAATATGATATTAAATAACCACATAATAAGCAATGCAATTTTAAAATTAAAGAAAACTGAATATAATCTTGAGGATCAATGCCAAAAACTGAAATCACTTTTAAAGGATATGATAGAGATAGAGAATCCAAAAAGGTATGGGCAGCTTGAGTTACTTTTGAAAGAAATAGATAGGGCTAAGGATGAATTGGGTAAGTACACAGGTAAGCTACAAAAAATTATTAGCTTATATGATTCATTTAGGAGAGAGTCAGCTAATCTGGTAGATGACTTACCCATATTAACCGACAACCATGTGCTATCAGAGTGGATATCAAATATAGATGTTTATGGAATTGAAAACATAGAAAATGTAACCAATCCCATGCTCTATAATAATATATTGCAGCATGAGGATTGGCTCATTAATAGGATGTTTCAGTCCCTTGAAACTAATGAAGATTAATGAATTTATGGTAATAGTATGGAGGATATGATGAGTAAAAACCATGTTAAAAATCAATTGAAAAGCATATCTTCGAATTTTCTTGAAGAGGCCAATAAGATAAGCTCTATAACTGATATGATTGATGAAGGATGGAAAGGTCAAAATGCTAATAAATATTTGATGGGGCTTGAAGACTTTATAAAGCAGCTAAAGAGGATTTCTACTGATATAGATGTAGTTATTTATGAAATGGATAAAGATATTCAGACTAATAGTTATACGAAGGTAGAAGCTACTGATATAGAGAAATTGTAGATGAATAAAGGGGTGTATTATGGGAGAAATAGCAATTGATGTAGAGGATATCAGATATTATAAAAAGATGATGCTAGACATAGTTAAGGAATTAGACCTTTTGATTAAACAAGTACATCACAATTTGGAGACAATACCGCAATTAACTACTGACAATGATTTTATAAAGTATGTTAACCGAATTAATGTTGAATCTGTAAAACAAAACTTGTTTACTACCCTGCTTGAGGATTATGCCAATGTGCTTGCTACTATGGCTGACAAATATGAAGATATAGAGTTACAAGTTGATACAATTATAAATCAATCAATATGAGGTGATCTTATGGGAGGACCAGGAGAAGATAAGGAGACTCTTAGAAGAAATATCAGTGAGATAATGATACTACTTAATAGTATGCTTGATAAGACTTATGAGTTAAGTAGTATTAATCATCAGTTGGATAGCTGGAAAGGTAAAGCCAAGGAGCTGTATGCTGATAAATATAACATTATTATCAATGAACTTATGGAATCGCTAGAGTATAGCCTAAATGAGACTGCTGTGATGAAGCAAAAAATTGATTAATCGGAGGTATTCATATGATAATTACATTGCTAAAGCAAGACAGAATACATACACTTGCTTTGCCGAACAAAGTTAGCGGACGATACTGGTTGCAGGATCTTGATATGAGGGGAAAGATTCGTAACCTTATCAGTATAGAAGCATACGAGGGACAATGGATGATGTCATCAAATCCCAAGGTTGACATATTAAAAACCGACCAAGCCGGACAAGTTGACGAGAAGGTTATCCTTGAACCACTGAGTTTATATGGTATCCGTATCAAAGAGACCAATAATAATGCCTTTGTATTTGTTGAGGCTGAGATAGTCTCTAGAAAGCAATATACCAAATACAGTTTATATGATAACTCAGAGGTGTCAATTGGCAGGGATGAGAGCAATGATATTGTCTATGACAATAAGTATGTATCATCAAGGCATGCCAAGATTACATATGCTAATAAACAATGGAAAGTTGATGATCTAGGCAGTGCTAATGGAACATTTGTTGATACCATTCGAGAAAAAAGCAAGATCCTAGCCCCTGGCTCCTGTATCTGTATTATGGGGTTAAAGATAATAGTTGGGGATACCTTTATAGCAGTCAATAATCCCAATGATAATATCCATATAAATAATAATAAATTAAAGCCATATAATCAGCCAGATGATATGGATAATGCAGATGTGGTAAGTAGGGGTAGTAGTAAGGAGGATGAGTATTTTTATATTACACCCCGTTTTAAAAGTTCAATAAAGGCAGTTGATATAAAAATAGACCCACCACCTCCTGAAGTAAAGTTAGAAAAGGTCCCCATAGCATTGGTTATTGGCCCCTCATTAACTATGGGAATGGCATCAATGTTTACTGCATCACTGGCTCTATCAGATGTTATGTCGGGAGTAAGAACCTTAAAGACAGCCTTACCTACACTGGTAATGTCAGTAAGTATGATGATAGGAACAGTCCTCTGGCCCATGCTTAGTAAGAGATATGAAAGAAAGCAAAAGGTTCTTGGTGAAAAGAAGAGAAAAGAAAAGTACTTAAAGTATTTAGATGGTATAAAGGATATTATTCTTGATGAATGTAGGAATCAAGCAGCAATCATGAATGCAACCTATATATCCTTATCTGAGTGTGTTAACCGAGTTATGAATAGGGAAAGGAGTCTATGGGAGAGAACCAGTGCCCATGATGATTTTCTCCATGTTAGGCTTGGAAAAGGTCAGCTGCCCTTATTAGCCAATATAAGCTATCCTGAAAAAAGGTTTACCATGGAGGATGATCTTCTCCAAAAAGAAATGTATAAGATTGCAGAGGTTCCTAAGATAGTAAGAGATGTTCCTATTACTTATTCACTAGCTAAGACTACAGTCAGCGGTATTATTGGAGATAGAAAGTACACATTATCTTCAATAAAAGGACTCATAACCCAGATAACAGCTCTTCATAGTTATGAAGAGGTAAAACTGGTGATTTTATTTCCTGAGAAGGAAAGGGAGCAATGGTCATTTGCAAAATGGCTTCCCCATACTTGGGATAATTCTATGTCTATCAGGTATATGGCAAGCAATGTTTATGATGCTAAGGAGCTTTCAGTTCTATTTGAAAAGGAAATAATGATTCGGCAGGAAGACCAGAGTGACAACAAGCCTTTACCCCATTATGTGATTATATCAGCAGATAAAGAGCTGGCAAGTAAATGCACCTTTATCCAAAACCTTTTAAATTATGACGATAATATAGGATTTAGTATAATAGCACTTTATGATGAGATAAATCATCTACCTAAGGAATGTTCAACTGTAATAGATTTTTCTCAGGATAGGGCTAAAATCTATGATAAATATGATCTAGAAGGTAAAGTATTAGAGTTTAATCCTGAGTATAGCAGTGAAGTGGACTTTGATGAATACTCTGAAAAGTTAGGGACTATAAAGCTAAATCTAGAAAGCCAATCCTTTGTTATGCCAAAGATGCTAACCTTTCTTGATATGTTTGGTGTAAATCAGGTAGAACATTTGAACTCCTTAACCAGATGGCGGGATAATGAGCCCACTATATCATTGCAGACCCCTATAGGTGTAGATGATAACGGTGGTATATCCTATCTTGACCTCCATGAGAAATTCCATGGCCCTCACGGATTAATAGCAGGAATGACTGGCTCTGGAAAGAGTGAATTTATTATTACCTATATAATGTCACTGGCAGTTAATTATCATCCTAATGAGGTAGCGTTTATTCTAATTGATTACAAGGGTGGAGGACTTACAGGGGCATTTGAAAATGAAAGATATCGACTTCCTCATCTTGCCGGAACCATCACAAATCTTGATGGAGCTTCTATACAGCGGTCCCTATTATCAATTCAAAGTGAGCTTAGGAGAAGACAAGCCATATTTAATGAAGCAAGAAGGATAGCAAATGAAGGAACAATGGATATATATTTGTATCAAAAACTCTATCGAACAGGAGTTGTAAAGGAGCCACTACCTCATTTGTTTATAATTTCTGACGAGTTTGCAGAATTAAAGGCACAGCAGCCGGAGTTTATGCAACAATTAATCAGTGCTGCCCGAATTGGTCGTAGTCTCGGTGTACACTTGATTTTAGCAACTCAAAAACCCTCTGGTGTAGTGGATGACCAGATATGGAGTAATTCGCGTTTTAGAGTTTGCCTAAAGGTACAAGAAACAGCAGACAGTATTGATATGATTAAGAGACCTGATGCAGCAGCCTTATCCATAACTGGTAGATATTATTTACAAGTAGGCTTTAATGAAATATTTGAATTAGGTCAGTCTGCATGGTGTGGTGCACCATATATACCTGAGAAGATTGAAGAGCAAGATAAGGATTGTACAATTTCAATGATTGATGATATTGGACGAGTAGTAAAGCAAAAGAAGCTAAGTAAGGCCATTGATTCCAAGAGTAGGTCTAAGCAAAACGTAGAAATACTGCGATATCTTTGTGAAATAGCAGCTGAAGAAGGTGTAAGGACAAGAACCTTATGGCTAGAAGCAATACCTAAGATAATATACTTAGAGAAACTAAAAGAAAAATATGGCTACAGCTTTATGGATTATGTCCTCAATCCAGTAGTAGGAGAATATGACGATCCATATAACCAAAAGCAAGATCTATTAACCTTACCAATATCAAGAGATGGCAATGTATTGCTTTATGGTTCAACCGGTAGCGGAAAATCAGATTTTATAACAACCATGATATATGGGTTAATAGGCCAACATAGCCCAGAGCATCTTAATATATATGCACTTGATTTTGGATCTGAAACATTAACCATATTCTCTAGGGCACCTCAGGTTGGAGATATAATTGTAGCCAGCGAAGAAGAGAAGGTTAAAAACCTATTAAAGATGTTGGAAGGCAAATTGGCAGAGCGTAAAAAGTTATTTGTAGACTATGGTGGAAGTTATGAGGAATACTGTAAAAATTCTAAAAAAGCAATAGCAAATATACTTGTAATTATAAACAACTATTCATCCTTTTCTGAAATCTACAGTGATTATGAAGATAGTCTATCGGTTCTAACTAGGGACGGGACAAAGTATGGTATTTACTTTATGATTACAGCTTCTAATACCAATGCGGTTCGTTATCGTATGTTACAGAACTTTAAGCAGATTTTAACCCTGCAATTAAATGATAAATCAGAATATGTTGGTATCCTTGGTAATACAGAGGGCGTAGTCCCATCTCAGTGTAAGGGTAGAGGACTAGTTAAATATGATAGGGCTTATGAGTTCCAAACAGCTTGTATTTCAGATAATACCAGTCAAAGCAATGAGTTAATTGTAAAACTCTGTGGCGATTTGCAGAAGGTTTATGAAATTAAAGCTGAAAAAGTCCCAGTGTTACCGGACTTTGTCTCACCTGAATTATTTGCAGAGGATAAAATTAGGATAGATAGATTACCTGTTGGTATAGATAAAAGCAGTATGAAGACCATTACTATAAACTTAGCTAAAAACTGTATTATACCTTTTATTTCTCAGGATGAAGACCAATCCGATGTTCTACAGGCCATGGCAGAGCTTGCTACCCGAGATATTGAAACAAAGATTGTTGTCCTTGATATTGAGGAAAGTTTCAATCGAGAAAGGACTATGGAATATGACTATCACTATGATGACCTAGAGGATTACATAGCAAAGTGGTTTGATTTGGTAGTATATAGACACAACAGCTATAAGGCTTCAGCTGGTAAAATAACTGAGGATATGGATTTTTACAAGATCCTCTACATAATACCCTCTATTGATACCTTATTTTCAAGGCTATCGGATGACCGTAAGGATAAACTGAAGCTAATTTTAGAAAAATCAGAGGCAGACTTTAATATCCATATTATACTATCATCCTCATCCTCAAGGTATGCAACCATGACCCATGAACCTTGGTATAGAAAGCACTGCACCAGTGGTAATGGAATATGGATTGGTGATGGATTTACTGAGAGAATGCAGATTAGTGTTAATAGGGTCACGAAGGAGTTATACCAGCCTATTGGGCCTGCATATGCTATTGTAGTTCAAAAGGGTAGATATAACCTGGTTAAAGTAGTATCAGTTGAAGAGAGGGAGGATGAACTTGTATGAAGAAGGTGCTTGTAGAAATAATGATACCAGCCATTGGAAAATCATATGACTTGTATCTTCCTGAAGGAGTGAAGATATCAGAAGTAGTTAGGACCATGTCCGACATGATATCAGAAACTGATAGAAATTTTTATTGTCCCACAGAAGATGCTGTTCTTTGTGATAGAAAAACCGGTAAAGTTTACAGCAATAATATGTCCATTGATGAGATTGATATATATAATGGCAAGAAATTTATGCTTATTTAGGAGAAAAAAATTCATTTGTCATCTTAAGTATGCATTTCGTCAGGTTTTAACCCAGGATTATTATATACAGTTATAATAAACTCAACAAGACAACAGGTAGCCAACATTAATAAAGTTAATTAATTTAAACAAATAAAGATTATATTAAAGGAGGAAATTTACATGTCCAGAACAATTATTGTTGATCCAGCAAAACTTGAAAGTGCTGCCAGTAAGATGGATGCACAAGCAGCTGATTACGAGAGTATTTACAAACAGCTTTATAGCGAGGTTGACGCAATGGCCACTGCATGGCAAGGAAAAGATAACATTGCTTTCACAAATCAGATTAAAGGGTTTGAAGATGATTTTCAGAAGATGGTAGCTTTAATGAAAGAGTATTCAGAGTTTTTGAAAAAATCTGCTGTGGCATATCGCACTACTCAGGATGAGATAGTAGCAGGTGCCAAGAGACTAACTAATTAAAGGAGGATAATAGGATGGCAATTGAAGGAATTAAAATATCACTTAATGAAGTATCAAGTACCGCAAATACCATTAGAAATTTAAACACAAATCTGGATGCCCGTTTGATGGAGATAAAGAATGAGATGAATGGCTTAGCAGCTTCTTGGCAGAGTGATGCATCCAATACAATTAGAGAAAGATTCAATTCACTATCAACTAAGTTTGCAGAGTATAAGGAAATTATTGATTCCTATGCAAAATTCTTAGACAATACAGTAACAAATTATAACTCAACAGAGACAGCTATAAACTCCAATGCAAGTGCATTTAACTAAGAAAAAATATCTGCTATGCGGTAGCAATATTCTATCGCATAGCAGAAAATATATCTACTGAAGTAGAGGGCATAATTAAAAGTCTATTGGATGGGAGAGAAAGTTATGGGTAATAAAAGAAAGCTACTAACAATTTTAATAAGTTTGTTAATTCTAATTATTATATCAGGCACGGTTGTACTTGTTTATTATAATGGGAAAGATAAGGCTTCCGATTCTACTTCATTGGATAATGATAAGTCCGAGATTACTAGGGGTGAATGGATTGAAGTATTAGCCCGTAGTCTGGGTATGGATGATTTTCAAAATGATGAACCATATTTTGAAGATGTTAATAGGGAAAATGATATTTATCACTATGTTCAATCATGTTATGAATGGAATGTATTTAAATTTGAAGATAAGGAAATAAAACCAGATGAACCAGCAACAAGAGATTTTATGATTAAAACCTCTATATTAGCTACAGGAATAGACACTGGGCAGCAGGGTGAAGCTGAGGAAGAAGACCTTCTTCTATATGCCCTTGAAAATGGTTTTATTGATTCTATAGAGCCAAGATATCTTAATGAGACAGTTACAATGGGTGAAAGTGTGTCAGTTTCTGAATGGACAACTGATACATACCTTAACAAAGAGTTTGTTGAATACGAAAATATTGAGATTAATGAAGATATTATAAATTATACAGAGCTAACTTCCAATGATATTACAGTGATAACTAATGACTCAGTTGAAATGTCAGCTAGGTATGCTGATAGTTTGAAGGCTGGTGATGTGTTTGTATCACCTGCAACTGCTGAAGATCCTTTTGGTGTAGCATATAAGGTTGAATCAATTACTTATGAGGGTGATAGAGCTGTTGTAAAGGTTATTGAACCGGAAATCGGTGATATATATAATGAACTTGAATTTGCAGCCCATGCCCTTCCTGATACGGACCATATGATATTAGGGGAAGGGGTAGAGCTAGTAAGTAATGATATATCTACCTATTCTGTTAGCCATGATAAGGGCTTACTACCAACATCCTATAATGTATATGATAAAAACATGTTTAGATACAGTGGAGACAGAAGTTCTTTGCCACAAAATATTAGTAAAAAAGGAATGGATTTATCCTTTAAGGTAAATTTCACTAAGGGCACATTTAATCTTACTCCTGAATTTGACACTGCCATGGGAAATGTGTCAGCAGATATCAGTGGAATAATTCCTGGCCCCGGTAGTGCATCTCCCCAGGAGGACTTGGGGAAATTCTTTGAAAAAACAGGATATATTATTGACAAAGTACCGGATGGTCATGAATTTGAGTTGAATGAGGATGGCTTTGAAAAAAGGTTAACAGCTGTAAATAAATTTAAAGGCGGCTATGAAATAACCGGTACCTTATCTATTAAGAATTTCTATGTAGATGTTGAATGTAAAACAAAGAAAGCATTTGGTGTACCCTATGGAATAAAGTATCTTATTACTGAAAGTAATTTTGATGTTGAATCAACACTATCAGTTAAAGGATACTTAAAAGAGGAACTCAAGATATCTACCCTACCAATTCCCTTAGCAACTGGAATTACTGTTGATGTTGATATTATCTTATATGCTGACTTCAACGGTGAATTAAAGGTTAAGGCAGTGATATCTAATAATTCTATTACTGAATATAGTGAAGGTAATACTAAAAAGACCTCAAAACAAACACAAACTATTGACGGTAGCATTGGGGCCAAATTAGAAGTAGGTCCTTCAATAAAAGCAACTCTTAAGGCACTTGGTGTCAAGATTGTTGACGTACAATTAAAAACTGGAGTTCTAATTGAAGCCGAAGCTAAGATGGTGGGAGAAGTAAAGGAAGAAACCTCAGACAATAAGATTGTAGAAACACAAAGGATATATTATAAAGCCGATGTCGGCATGTATATTCCCATAGTAACAATATCCATAGGTACTGATAATACCTTAGCCAATAAGGTTGGAATCAAGTTCAGTTGGAAAATATATGCCAAGAGTGGCGGACTCCTTAAGTCAAAGCATATTCCCTTCTACTCCAATAGCTGGGTTGTATGGGAAAAGGTTGAAGCAGTTGATATTAAGGAATATGAGAAAAATTCTGATGCATTAGGATCCTTGGCCATAAAGGATTATGTAATATATATGGATATGGACACCCGTATTACAGTGGAAATCACCTCCCTTCCTCCAGGTTATGAGAGAGAAGATCTAAGGGCAGTATCAGGGAATAATTCCATAGTGCAGGTAGATAGTTATGGAGAATTAAGGGCTATTTCCCCTGGATCCACGATTATTACAGTATCAACTAATGATGGTAAATATAATGTATATTGTTCTGTTACAGTTAGAGGTGAGATGGAGTGATTGTTGAATTAAGTCAAAGGAAAAACACTAGGGATATGGAATGGGTTTTTAGGGTAGGCGATAACAACCTAGCCCTTGCCCAGTCACCATTTGAACGGGGACAGTTCCAAATATTATTACATACAGAAGCAGATGAGCTTATAAGGTTATATTATAACCCTTCGGATACAAGCTATGGTAGGAAACTGGAAAACAGATTAAGCTTTCATATACTAAAAGAAGAAAATCGTGTTGGATATATAGTAGGACGTACTAAGGGTAGATTTTTTAAGGGATATGCTTACTCTGAAATGGAGTATCAGGGTATAAGGTATCAATCTTATGAGGTTGGAATGGGAAGCAAAGGTCTATACTTATGTATCTACTTAGATGACAACCTCATAGCTACTGTTAAGAAAGATAAAAATGTTATTGATTTTAAAGATAACTACATGCTTTATCTTATATCAAATGAATATTTTATTATAGTAGCACTATTTACCCTATACTATGATGTGTTAAATTTCGGGGACATTTTAGAAAGACAGGTTCATTCATCAACTACTACAATTAAGTATACAAGGAATAAAGAATTATTAGCAAAATATGATCCATCCTTTATTCAAAGGATTCAGAGTAAAGAAGGAAAATGTTAAAGTATTCTATTAATACAGCCATAACTTTGGTGGCAGACGGAGGTTGCCATGGCAATTAATGTAAGTCAGACATATTCACAAGCAGCTAGACTTAATGAATATGCAACACAACTGAGAAATATACGTAGTAAGCTCATAAATGACAGGGATTTGCTTAATATGTATTGGCAATCCAAAGAGCTCAAATACATTAATCAAGCAATTGGAGATATTGATAAAAAATTACTTCAGGTTGCCAGTATGTTAGAAGGCTTAAATAGTAGTATAAGGTCTGCAGCACAAGATATACATAGGGAGGAAGAGGCTGCAAGAATTGCGGCAGAAAGAGAAGCGGCTAGGCGAAGGGAAGAGGCCAGGCAAGCGGCCGCCAGGGAAGCCGCCGCTAGGGAAGAGGCTAGGCAAAGAGAAGCAGCCATGCAAGCAGAAGCAGCTAGGCAAGCAGCTGCAGCTAAGCAAAGTTCTCAAAGTATACTAGAAAAATTATTTGGTAATTTCTTAAGATAGGGGGTAGTCATATGGGTAAAATTAAAATAATGCTAGATAATGTACGATCAACAAATCAATCCATATCTACCACTATGCCAGTATTAAATCAAGTTAAATCGGGAGCTTTGTCAGTTAAGAATAGCTTGTATTCTCCTGTCCTTAGAAGAAATGGTATATCAGGTAGCTTCAGTTCAATTAATTCTATGCTTTCAGATATAATAACCAGGACCAATAATCTAACAAAAGCCATTGACTTGTATGTAAGATTATATGAGCAGAATGAACGTAAGTTAACCGATGCACAGGTGAAAACCTTATTATCATTATTGCCATCCACAGGTAAGGAAGCAACTAATAATGCCAATGCCTTTCTTGATGATCTTAGTCCATCAGAAAAGACTAAAATTATTGATAAAATAATTGGATCTTTTAAGATTAAAACAAAGGATTTTATTGGAAGATATGGAATAGTTTCAATACCTTTATGGGCAATTTCCGGAGGAGGATTTGGAGCTGGTGGAGGTGGCTCATGGGGATCGACATCTAATTTTATAGGAGCTTCTGGAGGCGGTGGAGGTGGGTCATGGGGACCGACATCTAGTAATAGGGATTATAAGGAATCAACATCACTCTTGCAACTGCATAGGGTTGATGATACATGGAGTCTATTAGGAAAAGATTTTACTGAATCAAAAAGAGAAAGAGAAACTGCCAAATATCTATTAAAATACAATAATGATAAAGCAGGAAACACCTTATATGTGGGGAAGATTACTAATAAAACCGAAGACAGTTTAAAAGCAGGGTATGAGTTTAAAGATTTTAATGATAATCTTAAGGATAAACTCAAAAAAAATAATTTATTAAAAGAAACCGATCCAAAAAGTAAGATACGTGATCTAGCCACTGGAGAAGTAATAGATGGTAAGGATAAGGATATTGTTGCTGAGAAGAAAGCAACCTTAATTGAAAAAGAAATAAAAGGAACAAAATCATATAGTGTACTGGATTATGAAAAAACATCTGAAGGTAAATATACAAATAGCTCGGTTAATGCAAAGGTGTTAAATGCGGAGATAGAAGGTAGCTTAAGTGGTGGTCTTTATGCTATGGATAAGGATGGTAAAACCTACTTAAGCCCTGGAGTAAGTGCCAAGGCCAAGGCCAGTGTCAGTGCTTTCGAAGGAGAATTAGAAGGTCAAATCGGAAGTGATATGCTGGGTGTTTATGGCAAGGGTGATGTAAAGGTACTAGCAGCTGAAGCTACAGCAGGTGTTGGACTAGGAATAGTTAACGGTAAACTAGAAGCCACTGCTAACCTAGGTGCTGAAGCAGTGCTATTTGAAGCTGAAGCTGAGGTTGGAGCTAATATCCTTGGAGGAGAAGTGGGGGTCAGTGGTAGCGTTAAATTTGGTGTCGGTGCAACCGCTGATTTTGGTTACTCAGATGGAAAGATAAAATGTGAGTTAGGTGCTTCGCTTGGATTAGGAGTAGAAATAGGCTTTGAAGCAGATATCGGTGGCATGGTAGATACTGTTACAGATGTGGCAGGTAAAGCTGTTAATGCTGTACAAAAGGGGGCCGAGGCAACTTTTGATTATATATCAAAGGGATGGAGTAACTTGTTTGGATAGGAGGACTAGTAGATGGAACTTACTGGGGCAATGATGTTATTTCTTGCAATAATCGGCTGGTCAGTTTGGGGCATTTTATATCATTCATCTAAAAAACCCCAGACTTGGCATAAGGTTAAAGCAAAGGTTGTACAACATGAAGTCCATGGCAATAGATTCAAACCAATTGTGGAATTTGAATATAGAGGTGAATTGGTTAGATGTCGCACTGACTATAATACAGACAAAAAGGGTATTGAAAAGATGCCTATTGACAGCTTGATTGATATTTCATATTGTAGTGATGTTATTGGAAGAAGGGCTATTAATTTTGGGCACGTATTTTACTCTGGTATAGTTCAAGTAGAAATACCCAGCATCAAAATGAAGAATGAAAAATTCAGTCGCAGGGTTGACAATAGCATTCTTGGCATTACGATTATATTAACAATAACCGCACTAGTTATAATAGCTATAGGTATATTAAATTGAAAGGGGTAAAAGCAGATGGATAAATTATTACCAATCGGATCAGTAGTATTGTTAGAGGATAGTACAAAAAAGGTGATGATTATGGGCCTATGTCAGAGAGAGGTTTCAGAGGAAGGGACTCTATGGGATTATGCAGGAATCTTGTATCCTGAAGGATATATAGGAGCAAATAAGATATTCTTATTTAACCGTGAGCAAATTGATAAGGTGTATTTTCTTGGTTATCAGGATGAAGAGCAAATAAGATTTTTGGATATGATGGAAGACTTTATTAAAGAAAAAAGGAAGAACTAATAGGAGAAGAGGAGGAAAGAAAAATGATAGAAGGATTATTACCGGTAGGAAGTGTTGTTTTATTAAAGGATAGTACAAAGAAGGTTATGATAGTCGGCGTATGTCAGAAGGAAGTAGGGCAAGATACAGTGTTCTGGGATTATTCCGGTTGCCTATTTCCCGAAGGATATATGGGTGCTGATAAAACATTTTTATTCAATAATGACCAGATTGAGACTGTGTACTTTCTGGGCTATCAAGATGAAGAGCAGATGCAATTTAAGAGAAAAGCAGAAGAGGTAATGGAAAGACTTCGTAAGGGTGAATAAAACAATAAGTTGAGTGAATAAACAATAGTTAAGGTAGAGGTAGATAAATGAAAAAAAGGATATATTCTGTCTGTATTGTAGCTATACTATGTGTCTTTAGCCTAATAATTAATGCAAGCAGGGTTTCTGCTGCAGATAGTGCCAATATTGTAGAGATGTATGTTGAAGATGACAATATTATTCTATATGTGAAGGGAATAGATTCTGAGATACAATCAGTTGAAGGATATATAGCATCTGAAAGTGTTGAGAATATAACTTATTCAAAGTTAAGTCAAGCCAATATGCCAATAAGAACATTAATTTTAATAGATACATCTCTATCTATAAAAGAGGCTGAGCATGAGCATTTTATAAAATTATTAGTTAATCTTATTGATAAGAAAACTGCCAATGAGAGCTTTGCCATTGCCTCCTATGGAGAAAAAATTGACTATAAATCTGACTATAATAGTGATAGGTGGGAACTTGTTAAATCTCTAGACAATATTGAATACAAAAAGCAAAAAACCTACTTGATAGAGATATTATATAATTTGATTAATGAATTTGAAAGTTCAGATGAAGAATGTTTCTATCGAATAATTGTCTTTAGCGATGGAGCTGATAGTAATGATACTGGGGTAACAATCAATGAGTTGTATTCATTGTTACAAAAATCACCATATCCCATCTATGCAATTGGAAGCGAATATAATTCCAACGCAGACAAGCTTAAGGAGTTATTCTCTATTTCCCGTATAACCAATGCTAATTATAGTAGTTTTACCAGTGAATCCAATCTAGATGAAGTAGAAAAAGTTATTGATCCTATAGATAACTATAGCCGTATTGAAGTCACCGCACCTAAAGAATTACAGGATGGTAGCATTAAAAATATCCGCCTGGAAATCGAAACCTTGGATGGTGCATATACATTGAGTGGTGATGTACGAATGAATATGCATATAAATAAATCTGATGATGAGAGTATTCATATAGAAGATCTAATTAAAGATACAGAGGATGTGGAAGATGCTCAGGATGATGCTTTGGGTCATGCTTCAGATGATGAGATAGAAAAATCAGAAGATATTACATATGCTGCTGACAATAAAAAGAGCAAAAACCCAATGTTTGGGGATTCGAAACCAGTAGGATTAATGGATAAGTTAATAGCAAAGATTAAGGACATACCTAGTATTATGTATGTTTTTGTTGCTTTGGCAACTATAGTTTTAATACTTATAATTATTGTATTGATTTCTTCTAGAAATAAAAACAAGAAAAATAATAACAACAACAATAATAACAATAACATAAATCATAATATGGGTGTTAATCCTATTATGGATTCAGACAATAGGACAGAGATGTTAGTAAATCCTGCAGAGCAGAAAAATACAGGAACCCAATACCTGTTTGCTCCAGAAAGTAAAACGCGTATTAAGCTCAAGGATTTAACTAATAATCAAATATTTGAAAAATATTTGGACAGCTTAATTACAATTGGTAGGTTAAAGGAAAAGAATGTGATTGCAATAACTAAGGAGTCGTCTGTATCAGGTCAGCATTGTAAGATATACTTACAAGGCTCGGATGTATATATAGAGGATAATAACTCATCTAATCATACATATGTAGGTGACACTAGAATAGACAAGCCTACAATTATAAGAACGGGAGATATTATCACTTTAGGAAGAATTAAACTAGAAGTAACCATATATAATTAGTAGGTGAAAAATAGGCTTTCTTAAATAAGGGCAAGGATAGGAAGTTCGTGAGGTAAGATGAAAGTATTAGCTTTACTATAAACTATATTTGAAAAAATGGGGGAATATTGTGAAATCAGTACTAAAATCAAAGAAAGTTATGATTATAACCATCATCTTATTGCTAGCAATGGTAGCTATCATCACAATAGTTACAGTAACAGGTGACAATAAGGGGGAGAAGGATTTAGATCAATTATCCTTGGGAGAAAAATATCTAACAGAACTTAAATATGACCAGGCTGTTATAGCATTTAGCAAAGCTATAGAAATCGAACCTAAAAATACACGTGCCTATCTTGGCATTGCAGATGCTTATCTACACCTGGACAGACAACTTGATGCAGTTAATTTACTTGGCAGAGGAATTGAAGCAACAGATAATGAGAATCTAAAAAAAGCTTTAATTGGAGTTGAAAAATCAATTATTGAGGGTTACATAGCTATAGCCGAGGCCTATGAAGCAGAAGGTTGGCATGACAGGTCTTTAGAGATATTACAGCGTGTATATGAGGAAACTAGCAATGAAGTTATTGGGAGAAAGCTAGGCATTATAGAAGCAAGTGAGATTGAATTTCGTGATGATTATATAATACAGTGGAAAGATGCTGAATTTGAAAGACTAATCCGCCAGTATCTTGGAAAGGTCAATGGAGAGGATATTCACTACGATGATGTCAAACTCATAAGTAACCTTCAAATATGGGGAGATATTATTGCTAAAGAAAGTGAAATAAATAGCTATAATGATCATACTTGGTTTTCGGAATTGGCTTGGTATGGAGAAGACTCCTTTGGATTACAAAATGGAGAAAGCTATGATAAAAACGGAGCCATACAGAGTTTAGATGATTTGGAGCATTTTACAAGCCTAAAATGGTTAACAATTTGCCACCAAATGAATCTGGATATATCTGCCCTTGGGAATACAGATAATATTGATTGCTTGAAGAGGCTTCAACATCTTACCCTTGCAAGTAATGATATTACGGATATATCGGTGATATCTAATCTAATTTCATTAAAGACATTAAATCTTTCATATAACAGTATTAAGGATATTGCCCCCATATCAATGCTAATTGAGCTGACTAGTTTAGACATAGATGGTAGTGATGAGCTAACCTCTATTGATGAATTACGTGGACTTAGAAAGTTGAACAGTGTTTATATTTCAGGCTTTGCTTCAGCGGATTTAAATATTTTTCTCTCTATGCCTGAGTTAAGTAGTCTTCAATTAATGAGGCTTGGGGAAGCTGACTATAGTGTTTTACCGAATCTTTCAAAATTAAATCATCTAAGTATTAGTTGTGATAATGATAACTTCAAGTTCATTAAACAAATTAAAACACTAACTAGTCTGCGTTTATATGGATATGGTATATGGAGTGAAACAGAAGTAATTGGTGGACTTACAGATATATCAGGGATAGGTGAACTATCAAACTTGAAGTCTTTAGCCCTGTTATCTAACAACTGCTATGACATTTCCCCCTTAGCTTCACTAGGTATTGAGGAAATAGAAATTGACCTTCCAAAAGACTGTGATTTAACACCCTTAAAGAGCTTGCCTAATCTTAAAACGGTAATAGTAGATAGCTATGTAGGTGAATGGGATTCAACAGAAGATGATAGTCATATAGAGAAGATAAAAGCATTACTTCCTAATGTTGAAGTAAAGAGTAATAGGCATTAGTCTAATGTAGGAACATATATAGGATAATGATTAGTTGTATATATTAATTTATCTATATGATTATAGGAGGGAAAACTGCCATGTATAAAAGCTACAACCTTATATCAGACTAAAGAAGGAGTAAAAAAACTATTCTGAACAGAGGATATTATATATGATTAATTTTCATGGGACTTGCAAAAGGAGAAGTTATTTTGAAGGATGGTATTTTAGGAATCAGAATGAGGCAGAGGTCATATCCTTGATCCCTGCTTTTCATATAGATGAGAAAGGGAAGAAGTCTACCTCAATCCAAGTGATAATGAATGCTGCTTCTTATCAAATCACTTATCCCATTGATGAATTTGCAGTTTTAAAGAAAAGATCTGGGGTGCGGATTGCTAATAATATATTTACATCAGAGGGAATAGTCCTTAATATAGAGACAGAGCAAATAACAGTGAAAGGTAAACTTTACTTTACTAAGTGGACACCGCCAAGATATGATATTATGGGACCATTTAAGTATCTTCCTTTTATGCAGTGCCGTCATAGTATCTATAGTTTAGCACATGACATCTATGGAAAGTTAATCGTGGATGGAAGAGAAGTGTGTTTTAATAGGGGTCTGGGTTATATTGAAGGTGATAGGGGAGTAGAGTTTCCAAGAGATTACCTGTGGACACAATGCAGTTGGCACACCAAAGGGAATAATACAATTGTCATGGCTGTAGCTGATATACCGTTTGGTAAATTACACTTTAAGGGTTGTATTGGAAGTGTATATTATGGTGGTAAAGAATATCGCTTTGCAACTTATTTAGGAGTAAAAATCAGGAGATATAATAAGCGTGAATTGTGGTTGCAACAAGGTAGGTATGCTCTGCAAGTAAGGTTGATAGATGAAAACCCTCATAATCTACTGGCACCAGTTAAAGGGAACATGACCCGTACTGTTTATGAAAGCATTGATTGTAAAATACGTTATAGGTTTATGGTAGATAGGAAGGTGATGTTTGATTTTATTGGGAGAGGGAGTTTTGAGCGGGGTCACTAATCAAAGCTTCAGAAATTAATCAAGCTAGCTATGAATACTCGTTACTTTATTGAGCAGAGAGAGAATAAGACTCTGGGATGCCTAGTAAATAGGAGATCCCAGATTTTTTACATAAATATTTAACATTAAAAGCAAGAAGTATCCACTTATATAAAGTAGTGTGAGCAAGTCCAAGATTTACAGATATAATAATGTATGATATATTTTTATAGAGCTTACATAGTTTAGAGTTGAAAGAATTAAATTGATCTAATAAATTTAATATAATTACAACATTGGATATTGTAAATAATATATAGAAAGAGGTTGCCTTCATGGAAAAGAAGCTAAGAATTCCCACTTATCAAAAAATAGCGGTGGATATTGCATCAAAGATTGTTGAAAATCAATACTTTATTGGAGAAAAAATTTATACAAGATCAACTCTAGCAAGTGGGTATAATGTCTCTTCAGAAACAGCAAGGAGAGCAGTAAGTATTCTATCTGACTTAGGTATAGTAGAAACCATTAAAGGTAGCGGGGTAATTATTAAATCCTACGAAAAAGCTTTAGAATTCGTCCGTGAATTTAAAGATTTACAAACTGTTAATAGTTTAGTTGTTGATATAAAAAGTAGTATATCAAGACAAAAAGAAGAAACTTTAGATTTAGAGAAAAAGATTAGGCGATTAACAGAAAACATTGCACGTTTTCAATCTATTAATCCTTTTATACCTTTTGAAGTTATTATAAAAAAAACTACTCACTATATAAACAAAAACATATCAGAGGTTAACTTTTGGCATCATACTGGTGCCACAGTTATTGCAATAAAACGTAATAATCATACGATTCTATCTCCAGGACCTTATGCAGACTTTCAAGAAAATGATGTCTTTTATTTTATAGGTGATGAAGATAGTTATAGACGAGTTATGGAATTTCTATATCCATCTGATAGTATGCCTTAAGACAAAAATTCTAGTTAATATAAAAAATATAATGTCATTACAGGAAAATAACATTTAGGGGACATATCATTAGTCAAGTGTATTTACAACTTACAAATGATATGTCCCCCTTAATTTTTATTGACTTTCTATTATCATTTATTATTTTTAGAAATTTCACAAATCTAAAAAATCATCTTTTGTTTTTTTGTTAATCATTAAATTCATTATGGATAAAAATGTATAGGACAATTAAATCTATAAACATTGAACAATTAATAACAAGAAGTTTTGTGCAATGTGCACAGTGTTCATTATGTTTTCATATGTAATTCATTTTTGACAAAGCTACAACCTTATCATATCATGTAGGTTGTCACTTTTGGGAAAGCTGAGGAGGAAGAAAGGTTTTATGATAAAGCTTGAAGATATATCAAAGAATTTTAGGAAAAACAAAGTCTTAAAGAATGTTTCATTTGAAATTGAAAAAGGAGATTTTGTTGTTTTAATTGGACCAAGTGGGTGTGGTAAAACCACTACATTAAAGATGATTAATAGGCTAATTACCCCTACATCAGGGCGTATTACTATTGAAGATAAAGACATATCAAAAATTGACCCAATTAAGCTTCGAAGAAACATAGGTTATGTAATACAGCAAACCGGATTGTTTCCACATATGACAATAAAAGAAAATATTGAGTTAATTCCTAAGGTTGAAGGATTTGAAGAAGACAAAATTAAGGAACGTACAGAAGCACTTATTGAATTGGTAGGATTAGATACAAGTTATTTAGATAGATATCCTAGTGAACTTAGTGGTGGCCAACAACAAAGAGTTGGTGTTGCCAGGGCATTTGCACTAGATCCAGATATAATTTTAATGGATGAACCATTTTCGGCAGTTGATCCAATTACGAGGACTGTGCTTCAAGATGAATTAATTAGATTACAAGCAAAAGTTAAAAAAACAATTGTATTTGTAACTCATGATATTAGGGAAGCAATTAAATTGGCAGATAAAGTATGTTTAATGAATGAAGGCCAAATTGTTCAATATGATACACCTGAAAACATTTTAAAGAATCCTGCAAATGATTTTGTAACAGAATTTGTAGGTGATAACAGAATTTGGCAGTCACCTGAGTATATTCGTGCTAAAGATATTATGATAAATGATCCCGTAACATGTCCAGTAGATTGTACAATAAATGAAGCCATGTATTTAATGGGTTTAGAGCAAGTTAATACATTAATGGCTATTGATAGCGAAACTAACAGATTACAGGGTGTTTTAAGGAAAAAACATGTTCAACACGCAAAAAATAGAGATATAAGGGATATTATCATTTCAGACTATATATATGCAAATCCTAATGAATCTATTGTTGATGTATTAAAAAAGATTGATAAATATGACATTTCCAATATACCAGTAGTTGATAATAAAAGAAAATTAAAAGGGCTTATAACAAAAAGTAGTTTAGTTGAAACATTAAGCCAACAATATATTGATGACATGACGGAGGTGTACTAGTATGGAATTATTACAAGGTTTTATTAATTATGTCATAAATAATGTTGATCAAATTATATCCTTATCATTAGATCATATTAGACTTACTGCTGTTGCTGTAGTAATTGCAGTTGTTCTAGGAGTACCTATTGGTATTATAATATCTTACTACAAAAAAGCTAGTAAGCCAGTAATGGGAGTCGCAAATGTTGTTCAAGCTATACCAAGTATGGCTTTACTTGGACTTTCTATTCCACTACTAGGAATCGGTGTGCTACCTGCTGTAACCATGGTGGTTTTATATTCACTACTACCTATAATTAAAAACTCATACACAGGTATATTAAATATAAATAAAGATACTTTAGAAGCAGCTAAAGCTATAGGTCTTACTAAGATGCAGATTCTAATTAAAGTAAGAATACCTCTTGCTCTACCAGTAATTATGGCAGGTGTGCGTGTTTCTGCTGTTACTGCTGTTGGTCTTATGACTATGGCAGGCTATATTGGTGCTGGTGGTCTGGGATTCTTAGTATTCTCAGGTATTAGCACCACCAATAATTATCAGATATTAGCAGGTGCTATTCCAGCATGTATCCTAGCATTATTAGTTGATTATATATTTGGCTTAATTGAAGATCTTGTTACACCTATTGCTTTACAAGAGTCTTCTACCAGGTCAAATGTTAGGTTTAAAAAAAGGCGTAACAAAAAAGCCATACTTGCTGTAACCGTAGTGGTAATAACAAGTTTATTTGTTTTTAATGGTGTAAAAAACAATATGAATAAATCAGATAAACAGATTACTGTAGGGGGTAAGGACTATACTGAACAGTATATTATGACTTATATGATGTCTGAGTTAATTGAAGAAAATACTGACATTCAAGTAGTAAGAAAGGTTAACTTAGGAGGAACCCAAGTTTGCTTTAATGCTATAAATAAGGATGAAATTGATATATATCTTGATTATACAGGAACAATTTATGGAGATACCTTAAGCTATCCGCCCAATAGTGATATGGATGAAGTATATAATACAGTTAAAAATGAACTAAAAGAGCGTTATGGTATTGATGTATTAAAACAATTGGGCTTTAACAATACTTATGCCCTGGCAGTAACACAAGAAACAGCTGAAAAATATAACTTGGCTACCATTAGCGATTTAACCAAAGTAGCTAAGGAGCTAAGACTTGGTGCAAGTCTAGAATTCTTAAACCGCGATGACGGTCTTATAGGTCTAGAGAAAATGTACAACATAGAGTTTGGTGAAGAAGTTGGCCTAAATGGTGCCAATAAATACCTTGCTATTGCAAATGGTGAAACGGATGTAATAGATGCATTTGGTACAGATGGTCTTCTTAAAAAATATGACCTAGTGGTCTTAGAAGATGACAAAAACTTCTTTCCACCATATTATGCGGTGCCTTTAGTTATAGAGGAAACAGCCGAAGAATATCCTGAAATTGTACCTCTTCTTGAAGAGTTAGCTGACATATTAGATGATGATACTATGATTAGTTTAAACTATCAAGTTGATGAATTACAAAGAGACCCTGCTGAAGTTGCACATGAATTCTTAATAGATCAAGGGTTGGTTAAATAATATAAGCAGTATTTTGGCTTGCCCATGTCGCATATTTGACTATAAGCTTCAATATATTATAGTAACACATCGTAAAATTGGTGAAACTATGTATAATCAAAATGAGGCTAATCAAAATAAGGATAAAGTAAATAATAAAAATTCCGTATCAGATATTACCTTATTTGTAAAGATTGGGATTATAGTATTAAGTATATTGGCAGTGATAGGACTAGGTATTAAATTCATACCAGAGGCCATTACAGTATCAAATATCAGTAAAAAAAGAGACCTGCCGATTTATAGTGTTGATACGGACGAGAACAAGGTATCACTAAGTTTTGACGCTGCTTGGGGCAATGAAGATACTCAGACAATACTAGATACCTTAGCCAAACATGATGTAAAGGTTACATTTTTCATGACTGGTGAATGGATTCGCAAATATCCAGAGGATGTAAAGAAGATAGCGGCAGCAGGCCATGACCTGGGCAATCATAGTGAGAATCATAAGCAGATGTCTAGATTATCGGAACAACAGTGTAAAGATGAGATTATGAAAGCTCACAATAGGGTTAAGGAGCTAACAGGTGTAGAGATGGATTTGTTTCGTCCTCCTTATGGGGACTATAATAACATGGTAGTAGGAACTGCAAGAGACTGTGGATATTATACGATTCAGTGGGATGTGGACTCCCTAGACTGGAAGGACTATGGTGCAGACAGTATTGTTAAGAAATGTACAGAGCACAAGAATCTAGGAAAGGGCTCAATCATACTTATGCATAACGGTGCCAAGTATACGCCTGAAGCATTGGAAAAAGTAATCACAGGGCTCAAGGATAAGGGTTATGAGTTAGTGCCCATATCTCAACTGATTCATAGGGGAGAATTTACCATAGATCATACGGGAAGGCAGTTTAAGAAGTAGAATATGATAGAATAATATTAAGTTGGACTGGAGTGATATTTATTT